>NZ_JBVHZJ010000012.1:0-77728 GCF_055574655.1 Streptomyces sp. NPDC029956
GGTGCGGGTGTGGTGTGGGAGATCGGTGCGCAGCCGCAGTTGACGTCGTTGGCGCGTGCGTCGTGGCAGGGGGTCGAGCCGTTGTGGTTGTCGACTTTGCGGCGTGATCGTGTCGATCAGGCGGAGGTGTATGCGGCTGTGGCGGCTTATGCCGGTGGTGCGTCGGGGGCGGTGGACTGGGCGGGTGTGCATGCCGGCAAGGGCCACCGCACGATGACCCTCCCCACCTACCCCTTCCACCGACAGCGGTACTGGATCTCCCCGACCGCGGACACGACCCAGAACGCGATACCGACCCCGCCCCCGCCTTCGGCCCCGGCCCGACCCCCGACCCCGACCCCGCCCACCCCCGACCCCACCCTTCCGAACAACGTGCAACACCCGCACCACACGAACGAGAGGTACCCAGCGTCATGGCTAGCGAGTACGGACTGAAGCGTCACTTCAACGGTGAAGCGGCGCGCCTCATCGGCGGCAGGATCCGAGCCGTCCACCCCGATTTCGCAGTGGAGGACTACGCGGCCGAGGTCGAGAGGCGCATCCCCGGACTGGAGCTGAAGGACCGGGTCCTGGTCCTCGCGGAAGGGCTGCGGACGCGGCTCCCCGAGGACTACGCGAAGGCCGTGCCGATCCTCCTCGCCATCCTCGAGGACGAACTCGCCGAGGGCGAAGGCATGTTCAACAGCAGCTGGTTCCTCATGCCGGTGGCCCGCTTCGTCGAGGAGTACGGGCTCGACCACCCCGCGCTGTCCCTCGACGCCATCGAGGAGATCACCAAGCGGCACACCGGCGAGTACGCCATCCGCCCCTACCTCGAACAGCACTACGAGCTGACGATGGAGAAGGTCGCCGGATGGGCGGTCAGCCCCAGTCACAACGTGCGCCGGCTGGCCACCGAGGGCGTCCGCCCCCGGCTTCCCTGGCATCGCACGCTGGCCTTCTTCGTCAAGGACCCGCAGCCGGTCCTGGAGATCCTCGAACCGCTGCGCAGCGACCCGTCCGAGTACGTACGGAAGTCCGTCGCCAACAACCTCAACGACATCTCCAAGGACCACCCCGAGGTCGCGCTCGCCACGGCGCTGCGCTGGCTGGAGGAGAGCCCCACTCCCGAGACCCGGTGGATCGTCAGGCACGGTCTGCGCACCCTCGTGAAGAAGGGCGACCAGCAGGCCCTGGGCCTGCTCGGGGCCACCGGCGGCGAGCACGTGCTCGTACCCCGGCTGCGCATCACCCCGGACGCGGTGACCGTCGGCGACACCCTCGTCATCGACTTCGACATCGAGAACACCGACGACCGACGGCACAGCATCGCCGTCGACTACGTGGTGCACCACGTCCGCAAGAACGGGCGCACCATCCCCAAGGTCTTCAAGCTGACCACGCTCGAACTCGGCCCCGGCGAGAAGCGGACGCTGGAGAAGTCCCACCCCATCAGGGAGGTCCAGACGCGCACGTACTACTCCGGCGAGCATGCCGTCGACATCCAGGTGAACGGCCTCGTGCGGGCCACCGGCCGCTTCGGGTTGCGTACGTGAGCGCCCGTCGGATCACCCTCAGGGCCGCCGATCCGCTGGTCGCCGACCACCGGATCGGCGGTGTCCCGGTCGTCCCCGCCGCCGCCCAGATCGACGCACTGCTCTCCGCCTGCGCCGCCGACCTGCCCGACCGGGTGTGGCAGCTGGAGCAGCTCGCGTTCAAGACGCCGCTGACCGTCTCCGGCCCCGAGGCCGGTATCGAGGTGGCGCCGGCCGGGGAGAGCCGGTACGCGGTCCGTTCCCTGCCGTCCGCGCCCGGTGCGGAGCCGGTCGAGCACAGCGTCGCCCGGGTGTCGAGCACGCCCTTACCGCCGCCTCGATACGTCGACGTGGCAGCGCTCAGGGCGGGCTGCACACAGCGTGTTCCGCTGACGGACATGGCCGCGTGGCGGGACGCGAGCGGCATCTCGTACGGGCCCGCCTACCGGGTCGTCCGGTCGGCGGACCGGGGGCCCGGACGCATGCTGCTGATGCTCCGGGTCGAGGACGAGGCGGACGGCGGCGCGGTGCCCCCGTTCGTACCGCCGCCGCTGCTCGACAGCGTCTTCCAGGCGCTCGGCATGCTCGACGACGGCTCGGCCGGCATGTGCCTGCCCTGGTACGTCGGTCGAGTGACGGCCCGCCGCCGGATCTCCGGCACGGTGATCGCGCTGGTCGAGAGGGACGAGACCGCCGACACCGGCGGCGGGGCCGTCCGCGGCCGGGCCGTGGTCTGCAGCCAGCAGGGGGAGGTGCTCCTGGAACTGCACAGGATCACGCTCAAGGCCGCGGGTACGGCGGTGCCCGCCCCGGCCGGCGGCACCGCCACCGCGCCCGTCCCGGTGTCCCGGCCGGGTGGCCTCCCCGCGGCGCCCGCAGCGCCTGGAGGGCCTGCGGCGTCCGCCGCACCCGTCGCGCCCACCGAAGGGGTCCGGGCCGGGGCCGGGCGGGCACCGGCGGCGGTCCCGACGATCGAGGCCCTGGTCTGGCGCGAGACGGCCCCGGGACCCGCCCGCCCCGACCCGGGGGCCGGCCCCGAGGAGTCCGCCGGTACCGGCGGACCTGCGGCCGTCGCCGAGCGCACCGTCCTGCTGGTCGCGGCCCACGCGCCCCGTGAGACCGGCGGCCACCGCATCCTCCACCTGACGCCGGAGGCCCTCGTCGACGAAGGCCTCGACGCCCTGCCGGACGGCACCGCCCCACGGGATGTCGTCTATGTGGCCCCCGACGGCCCGGTGGACGACGCGGCGGCGGCGACCAAGGCCCTCCAGGGCGTCTTCGCGCTGGTGCGCCGGCTCGCCGCCCGCTCGCCCATGCCCGACCTGCTGATCGTCACCGGCACCGCGCACGCGGTGACGGAGGGGGAGGCGGTCGACCCCTTCATGACCGCCTTGTGGGGCCTCGGCCGTACCCTGCGCATCGAGCACCCTCGTACCCGGGTCCGCCTGGCCGACCTCGGCTCCGGCCCGGATCGGGCCGCAGGAGCGGGGGAGGCCTACGGGACCGCCCTCTGGGAGGCGCTGCGCAGGGACGGCGCGGAGCTCGCCCTCAGGAACGGCATCTGGTACGAGCCCTCGCTGCTGACGGCGCCCCCGGCCCCCGCACGCGAGGTGCGGTACCGGGGCGGCCGCTTCCTGATCACCGGCGGTATGGGCGGCATCGGCCTGCGCGTGGCGGAGTTCCTCGCGGACGAGGGCTGTGCCCGGCTGACGCTGGTCGGGCGGACCGTGCCCGCACAGGGCGAGGCACGAGAGCGCCTCGACCGGCTCGCCGGGCGCTGCGACCTCGATGTCGTCGCCGCGGACGTCCGCTCCCTCGGGGAGGTGCTGTCCGGCCCCTTCGACGGGGTGTTCCACGCGGCGGGCGTGCTCCGCGACGGACTCGCCCGGAGCCTCATGCCCGACCGGGTGGACGCCGTTCTCGGCCCCAAGGTCGGCGGTACGCACGTCCTCGCCGACCTCGTCGCGGGCGGTGAACGCCCCGCCTTCGTCGTCCTCTTCTCCTCGATCGCGGCCGTCCGGGCCAACCTCGGCCAGAGCGCCTACGCCGCGGCCAACGGCTACCTGGACGGCTACGCCGCCCGCCGGCGGGCGGAGGGCCTGCCCTGGTACAGCCTCGGCTGGGGCCTGTGGACGGTCGGCATGGGCGAGAGCATCGCGCCCAAGGCCGCCGCGCACGGCGTCGCCGCGCTCACCGAGGACGACGGCATCGCATTGCTCCGCACGGCCCTGGGCCGCCCACCCGCGCACTACGTACTCTCCGCCGCGAATGCGAAGGACGCATCCATGACTGCTGTCACGCCCGACGCCGGCCTCTGGCCGTCACTCACCCTCGCCCTCAGGAAGGTCCTGCACCTCGACTCGGTCTCCGCCGAGGACGACCTGCTGGAGCTGGGCCTCGACTCCATGATGGCCGTCGAACTCGCGGCCTCGCTGGCCGCCGACGGGCTCGACGTGGACCCGATGGCGTTCTTCGAGCACACCCGGGTCGGCACGCTCCTCACGCACCTGGAGTCCCTCCCTCGCGCCGCCGCCCAGGCACCGCCCCCGCCCGTACCCGCGCCCCGCGAGTCGCCCTACGGGGCCCCCGCGGTGCCCGCCGCTCCGGCTCCTGCGGCCCCCTCGACCGCCGTGCGGGCGCCGGAGCAGCCGCCGGTACCGGAGCCGGCTCCCGGCCGGGCCGCGAACGCCTTCGTGCCCGACTGGGACCTCTACCGCGAGACGGAGCCCGCTCTGACGGTCCCCGCGGCCCGGGTGACCCCGGCCTCCGCGCCCGCCCGGCCGGTGTCCCCCCGTCCGGGTCCCGCCACGGCCTCCGTCCCCGCGGTCCTGCCCACCCCCGGCACGGAGCCCGCCGCCGGAGCCCGCACCCCCCGCCGTACCCTCCCCGGCCGGCTGGCCGACGCCCCGCAGGGCACCTTCCTCGACCGCCGCATCGACGCGCTGTCGGCCGACGACCGCGGGATCGTCGCGAGGGGCGAGTACTTCTACGAGCCGGTGATCGAGGAGGCGTCGGGCTCCCGCATCAAGTTCGACGGCCGCTGGTTCCTGAACTTCGCCTCGTACAGCTACCTCGGGCTGATCGGGCACCCCTACATCGACGACCAGGCGCTGCGCGCCGTCGAGCGGCACGGGACCGGCGCCCACGGCGTGCGGCTGCTGGCCGGCACCCTGCACCTGCACCGGGAGCTGGAGCTGGCCCTCGCCCGCTTCCTCGGCGCGGAGGACGCCATCGTGTTCTCCAGCGGCTACATGGCGAACGTGGCCACGGTCGGCGCCCTCGTCGGCCCGGGCGACACCGTGATCGGCGACGTCTACAACCACGCCAGCATCCTGGACGGGTACCGGCTGTCGGGCGCCAAGGTCGTCACCTACGCCCACAACGACCTCGCCGACCTCGAACGCGCCCTGCGCAAGGCGGGAGACGGCGGGCGCCTTGTGGTCACCGACGCCGTGTTCAGCATGGACGGCGACGTGGCCGACCTGCCCGGCATCCTGGAGCTGTGCGAGCGGTACGACGCCCCGCTGATGGTCGACGAGGCGCACAGCCTCGGCGTGCTGGGCGACACCGGGCGCGGCATCACCGAGCACTTCGGCATCGACCCGGACCGCGTCCACGTGAAGATGGGCACGCTCTCCAAGACCGTCCCGAGCGCCGGCGGCTACGTCGCCGGCTCCCGTGACCTGATCTTCGCGCTGAAGAACAACGCGCGGGGCTGGATGTTCTCCGCGGCTGCGACGCCCGCCCAGGTGGCCGCCGCCAAGGCCGCCGTCGAGGTGATGACCGCCGCGCCGTCCCTCCCCCGTGAACTGCGGGCCAGGACCACCCGGTACCGGGACCAGCTGCACGCCCTGGGCTTCGACACGCTCGCCAGTGAGACGCCCGTCGTGCCCCTGATCTGCTCCAGTGCCGACCAGGCCGTGGAGATGGCGCGGCTGTGCCAGCTGGACGGGCTCTTCGTCCAGCCGATCGTGTACCCGGCCGTGCCGCGGACCCTTCCCCGGCTGCGGACGATCGTCAACCTCAGCCACACCGAGGCCGACCTGGACGCGGCGGTCCTCACGCTCGAGAAGGCAGGCCGCGCCTGCGGCCTCATCCGCTGACCGACCGGTGCCGCGCGGCACCGTTCCCCCGGCACGGGGGAGCACCGCGCACCCGCAACGACCGACGTACGGATCAAGGCTCCGACCGGTGCGCCGACAGGCGTTCCGGCCGAACACCGGCCTGCCGGCCGCACAACGGCCGGTGAACCGGTTGACGTACCGACCGATGTACCGCGAGCAAGGGGGATTCGACCATGACCGACACCACGGCGTTCTTCGGAGCGGTTCTGAAGACCATCGCCTCCACCCGCAACCACGACAGTGACCCGGCGGCGTTCGCGTCCGGAGTGGCGGAGCCGGCGGCGCGCATCCGCGCGCTGGAGAAGGAGATCGGCGAGAGGGGACTGACCCCGGCCGAGGCCGAGGAGATCCTCCGTCTGCTGGAGACGACGCTGCGCACCAAGCGCACACCCGACGAGGAGCGCGAGTACTACCTCCAGTACATCGAGAAGGCGTCCGGCG
Organism: Streptomyces sp. NPDC029956; assembly: GCF_055574655.1. Classification (NCBI taxonomy): domain Bacteria; kingdom Bacillati; phylum Actinomycetota; class Actinomycetes; order Kitasatosporales; family Streptomycetaceae; genus Streptomyces; species Streptomyces sp. NPDC029956. The sequence continues at coordinate 6,080 of NZ_JBVHZJ010000012.1, forward strand.
TCAGCCGCGCCTCGCTGGGAGTGTCCGGCTGGTGAGCGGCTCCCGACTCGCATGGTTCAGCCACGAGATCTGCTTCTGGCACGACCCGGGCGCCGGTTCGGGATACGTGCCGGTCGGGCCGGGCATCGAACCGCTGCGGCAGTTCGCGGTCGATCCCGACCTGCGGCGTGCCGAGGGCCTGGTCAAGGCGACCGGGGTGATGGACCACTACACCGTCCACACCCCGGCGCCGGCCACCGACGAGGAACTGCTCCTCGTGCACGTCCCCGACCACATCGACCGGGTCGAGGCCGCCTCGGCAGCCGGCGCCGGCGACGCCGGCGTGTACGCCCACGTCAACTACCACAGCGCGCGGGCGGCCAGGCTCGCCGCCGGAGCCTGTGTCCAGGCGGCGACGGGCGTCCTGGACGGCAGGTTCGACCGCGCCTACTGCCTGGTGCGCCCGCCCGGCCACCACGCCGAGCCCGACCGGGCGATGGCGCTGTGCCTCTACAACAACCTGGCGGTGGCCGCCCGCGCGGCACAGCGCCACGGGGCGCGACGGGTACTGATCCTCGACTGGGACGTGCACCACGGCAACGGCATCCAGCGCACCTTCTACGAGGACCCCGACGTCCTGTACATCTCCGTCCACCAGGACGGCTTGTTCCCCACCGCGTCCGGTCTCGTCATGGAGACCGGCGTCGGCAGGGGCGCGGGCAGCACGCTCAACGTGCCGCTGCCCGCCGGTTCCGGCCACGGCGCCTACCTCGCGGTCATGGAACGGATCGTGGAGCCGGCGGCCCGCGCCTTCGCCCCGGACCTGATCCTGGTGGCGGCGGGCGTGGACGCGGGCGGCCACGACCCGATGGGCCGGATGATGTGCACCAGCCGGACCTTCCACGCCATGGCCTCGGCCATGGGCCGGCTCGCCGACGAACTGACGGGCGGTCGGGTCGTGTTCGCCCACGAGGGCGGCTACTCGGCGTGGTACCAGCCGATGCTGGTGCTCGGCACGGCCACCGGGATCGCCGGGCTGCCGACGCCCGAGGACCCGTTCCTGCACTCCCTGGAGCACCTTCCGGGGCAACGGCTCCAGCGTCATCAGGAGCGGGTGATCCTGCACCTGGAGAAACACCACCCGCTGCTGGCCGGCCGCGCGCCGGCCGGACCGCCCGTGACCGCCGGACACGCGGTGTCCGGGGACGCGGGGACCGGATGAGCGGCTGGTGGATGAAGGTGGGCAGCGGTGCCCGCCGCACCGCCGAGAGCGGCCCGGGGCACGCGCCCCGGGCCCGCCCGCGGTTCCGGTTGGTGGCGCTCCCGCACGCCGGCGGGTGGCCGTCCGCCTTCCGTTCCTGGTGGCAGGTGCTGCCGGAGGAGGTCGAGTGCGTCGTGGCCCAGCTGCCCGGCCGAGGCGCGCGCATCAGTGAGCCGCCCATGAACCGGGTGGAGCCGATGGTCGAGGCTCTGGCCTGCGAACTGGCCGAGCTGGAACCACTGCCGTACGCCGTCATCGGGCACAGCTTCGGCAGCGTCCTCGGCTTCGAGCTCACCCGCGCGATGGAGGCCAAGGGCCTGCCCCCGGCGCGTCTCGCGGTATCGGCGCGGCAGCCGCCGTGCTTCCCCAGCGAGCCGCCCTTCGCCCACCTCAGAAGCGACGCGGAACTGCTGGAGCACCTGACGGACATAGGCGGGATGTCCCCGGGGGTGAGGAACCGCGCCGACCTGGTCGGTCCGTCGCTGCTGGCGATCCGCGCCGACCTGGAAGCGATGGAGACCTACCGACGTCCCCGGTCAGGGGTGGATGTCCCGATTCTCGCACTCGGCGCCGTGGACGACCCGGTGGTGATCGGTGACCGGATGCACCTGTGGTCGCTGGAGACCTCCGGCCCCTTCGAGTACCGCACCTTCACCGGAGGTCACTTCTACCTGTACACCCCCGCCAACGCGGCCGCCGTCACGGCGCTTCTGCAGCCTTCCCCCACCGCGCCGCTCCAGGCGGCGCCCCTTATGCCTCTGCCCGGCGTCCGCGCCGGGCAGCGATGAGTACGTCCCCGAAAGGAACACCGTTGACCACCGACGTCGACACCCCCGCACAGGCAACGTCACGTGAGTGGCTGGGCCTGGCAGTCCTGGCACTGCCGACCCTGCTGCTCTCCATCGACGTGAGCGTGCTGCACCTCGCCGTGCCGCACATCAGCGCGGCGCTGGACCCCTCCGCCTCCCAGATGCTGTGGATCATCGACATCTACGGCTTTCTGATCGCCGGCTTCCTGGTGACCATGGGCACCCTCGGAGACCGCATCGGCCGCCGCAAGCTGCTGCTGATCGGCGCGGCCGCGTTCGGCCTCGCTTCGCTGGCAGCCGTCTACGCCGACGGGCCGGTCTCCCTGATCGCGGCCCGGGCGGCGATGGGCCTCGCCGGAGCCACGTTGATGCCCTCCACGCTGGCCCTGATCATCAACATGTTCCAGGACGCCCGGCAGCGCGGTGTGGCCATCGCCGTCTGGGTCACGATGTTCTCCGTGGGCATCGCGCTCGGCCCGGTGGTGGGCGGCGCCATGCTGGAGTACTTCTGGTGGGGTTCCGTCTTCCTGCTCGGCGTGCCGATCATGGCGCTGCTCCTGGTGGCCGGTCCGCTGCTGCTGCCCGAGTACCGTGACGAGGAGGCCGGGGGCCTCGACCTGACGAGCGTGGCACTGTCGCTCGCCGCCATACTTCCGGTGATCTACGGCCTGAAGGAGATCGCCAACTCCGGGTTCGGGGCGGTTCCCGTCCTCGCCGTCGTCGTGGGCCTGGTCGTCGGCGTGCTCTTCGTCCGCCGCCAGCGGACTCTGGAGAACCCGCTGATGGACCTGGCGCTGTTCCGGACCGCCACCTTCCGCACCGCGCTGGTGACGCTGCTGCTCAGCATGCTGGTGGCGGGCGGCACGTACCTGATGGTGACCCAGTTCCTCCAGCTCGTCGGCGACCTGAGCCCCATGAAGGCGGGCCTGTACCTGCTGCCGGCGGCGTTCGCGCTGATCGTCACCGCGGTGGTGTCCCCGATGGCGGCGAGCCGCTTCCGTCCCGCGTACGTGGTCGCGGCCGGCCTGCTCGTCTCGGCGGTCGGCCACCTGATGCTGAGCATGGCCGACAGCACCTCGGGCATCGCCCAGGTGGTGACCGGCTTCGCCTTCGTGTACGCCGGTGGCGGCCCGCTGATCGCGCTGGGCACGGACATCGTGGTCGGGGCCGCTCCGCCGGAGCGGGCCGGCGGGGCCGCGGCCCTCTCGGAGACGAGCACCGAGCTCGGCATGGCGCTGGGTGTGGCGATCCTCGGCAGCCTCGGCGCCGCCCTCTACCACGCAGGCGTCAAGGTGCCGGAGGGGGCTCCGGACTACGCGGGTGACACGCTGGCCGGGGCCGTCGACGCCGCGCGGGGCCTGCCCGCGGAAGCGGCGTCCGGGCTGCTGGCCTCCGCGCGTGAGGCGTTCACGGACGGCCTGAACGTCATCGGCGGCATCGGGGCCGCTGTCGCGGTCGCCTCCGCCGTGCTGGTGGCCGTCGTCGTGAAGCTGCCCGCCACGGGTGGGCCGACCGACGACTCGGACGGTGCGGCCGAAGCGGCGCCGGTCGTCGGCGCGGAGAAGTAACGGTACGTCCCGCCCCTGAAGGGCGATCCGAGTTCGGCCCGCGTCCCTGCTGGACGCGGGCCGAACCCGTCATGCCCCCGTACCGGAGCCGCCCGTGTACGCGTCGGCGTAGTCGGCCGTGGGAGGGATGGGCGTGATGACGTCCACCAGGACGCCATCCGGGGCGGCCACGATGAAGTGGCGCTGTCCGAAGGCCTCGCTCCGCAGCTCCAGGGCGACCCGGAGTCCCGCGTGCCGCACCAGCCGCTCGTACTCGGCGTCCACGTCCGTCACCTCGAAGTTGAGGAGGAGGCCGCCGGCCGGGCGGCGGTAGCCCTCGGGAACGGTGGGATGGTCGGCCGAGACCAGAGCCAGTTCGTGGTACGGCGGTTCGGGCCGGCGCAGGCTGACGTACCAGTCACTTGCATACGTCGTCTCGAAGCCGAAGTGCGTGCGGTAGAAGGCCACGGCCTCGTCGAGGAGTTCGGTGCAGATCACCGGATAGAAGCTGGTCAGGGTCGAGGAGGTCATCGTGGCACCGTTCCGATCGCAGGATACGTCCGTTCGGTTTCTCAACGACCCTCGCGTCCCGGCGTCACGCCAAGGCGTGTCCTGGGCGCCGCCCGCTCGTTGCCCTTCTCAAGGGCGCGTTGACATACCGGAGGTACGCCCTTAGCGTCATTTGACCTACCGTTGGTATGTGAGCGGAGCCGTCTCGATGTTGACCAGCTTCTGTCCGGTGATCTGCACCTCGCGCATGGACCAGACCCGCAGCTTCTACGGAAGACTCTTCGGACTCACCGTCGCACACGCGACCCCGTGGTACGCCGCGCTGGCCCGGTCGGGGGAGCGGCACCCCGAGCTCGCCCTCCTCGACCTCACCCACCCCGCTCTGCCCGAGGCGTTCCGCACACCGATGCGTGCGGTCCGGATCACCCTTGACGTGGAGGACGGCCCCGGGGTGTGGGAGAGGCTCGCCGCCGACGGAGCCGTACGGGACGGGGGTCCGGGGCACGCCTCCCTCGTCGACCCCAACGGGGTCCGGGTCGACGTCCTGGTGGCCTGACCCGCGAGCCGATCGGTCGTCACCTGGTCCGCAGCGCCTCCAGCAGTCGCGTCAGCGCGCGCCGGGTGGCCTCGAGGTCGGCGGAGTCCTCCGACGATGCCAGCCACAACGCGGCCTCGTTCATCGCCCCGGAGAGCAGATGTGTCAGCGGCGCCGCAGGCTGTGCCGGGATGACGCCCTCGATGATCAGGGTCTCGAGGGCGTCGGCGAGGTGGCGACCTGAGCTGGCCGCGGTCATCGCCCGCCAGCTCGGCCAGCCGAGCACCGCCGGTCCGTCCACCAGCATGACGCGCTGGACCGAGGGATTCGTGGTGGCCTCGAGGAACGCCTGGCACCCCGAGGCGAGTTGGCTCCAGGAGTCCTCCTGGGCGTCCGCCGTCGCCGCGACGTACGCGGCCACCTCCTCCTGAACCTCTTCCAGCACGGCCTGGAAGAGTGCGCTCTTGCTTTCGAAGTGGTGGTAGAGCGCCCCCTTGGTGACGCCGGCCGCCTGGACGACCTCCGACAGGTTGACGGCGGCGTACCCGTGAGTCGAGAAGAGCCGACGGCTCTCGTTCAACAGGGTTTGCCGCGTCTGTTCGCGCTGCAGCGCCCGGACCCCGCTTCTCATCGTGCCCCCGTTTCCCGCCTGGCTAGCTGAAAGCCTGCCCATACGGTACTTCGTGACCGCGCGAGCGGGCAGCTCGGCGTACTCGACGGACTCGAAGCCCCGAGCGCGCTCTCGCCCGGCTCCGCCGTGACGGAAGGGCGCCGACGGCACTGCGGGCGCCGGCTACTCGTCGTCCTCCTCGTCTTCGTCGTACCAGCCTTCGATCATGCCGACGAGCCCTTCGTCGATCGGGTTGTCGAACTCGTCCTCGGTGGCGAGGAGTCGGCGCAGCGTGTTCAGGGGGTACCAGTGTTCGCCGGGCTTGGCGTCGGGTGCGCCGACGCAGGGGGTGTCCAGGTACGCGGGGTCCGGGACCGCGGGATAGAACGCCGGGAGCAGGCCGAAGGCGACGTCCGGTTCGAACTTCCATACCCAGCCCTCGCGCCGTCGGCGCAGGGTCTCGCCGATGTACCACGCGGCACCCTGGACGAAGGGGGAGCGGCGTTGCGCGGTGATCTCATCCGACTCCGCGAAGGTCTCCTTGACCAGGTCTTCCAGCGCGTCGAGGGAGGCGTCGGAGAAGTCGAACCTGTCGACGCCGCCGGCTTCCCGCGCCCAGCTCCCGAAGGCGGCCTGGCGTTCGGTGAGCCAGACCAGGAGGTCGGGGTGGCGGGTGGAGTCGTAGTCGGAGTGGGGTGTGGTCATGGCCAGAACCTACCGAACCGTGCTGTCGCCCGCGCAGGATCTTCGCGGAGTCATCACACGCCACGTCAACAACAGCTTGTACGTGCGGTGTTGACGGCCCCTAGGGTGGTGGGTCGCAGGAGCGGGCACGATACGGGGGCCCTTGTCCGGCCTGCCCTCGCAGTCTTGAGTCCCATGGCCCCCACGACCAGGGACACTACGTGAGCACACCTATACGACAGCGCCTGAAAAGGCGCTTATCTGCCGCGCTGGCGGTCGTCTCCTCGGCGGCGGTACTGCTGGTCGGCCTGCCGGCCGTGGCGTCGGCCGCGCCCGGTGACTACGCGAAGATCACCGGCGGTAAGCGGTGCGATCAGATGCACCTGAAGAAGACCGTCCCGCGTACGCCGAACAACTCGGGTGCGCCGACGGGTCAGCACCACTGGACGAAGTCCGGGCCCGACGAGGAGTACTACTACAACAACGCGTTCAAGGGCTTCGAGAACGTTCCGGCGCCCACCGCGGCCGAGCTGGGTCAGGTCACCGGCAGCCGCGCGGACATCGACAAGTGGGACAAGGCGTATGCGGCCTCCAAGAACCCGGAGGACATGCGCAGAGCGATCTACTCCCGCTATCAGCGGCATCGGAACGAGTCGAACAACCCCAAGCCGTTCGGCAGCTGGAAGGTCAACCTGATCAGCGCGCAGGTCAGCAAGCAGAAGGGGGGCGTGTTCGAGGTCAAGGCGGTTCAGGACTTCAACATGGTCGGCCCCGACTGGCTGTGCGAGGTCACGATCGAGATCTTCGACAAGGACGGCAAGAAGATCGCCTCCCGGCGGTACGACTCCTACAACCAGCGCACCGGTGAGCTGGGGGAGTTCAAGTCCGACGGGAAGCGCAAGCCGGCCCAGCTCCGGGCCGACAGGATCATCCTGCGGCACAAGGACGCGAAGCACGACTTCACCCGGCACCGCCTGACGATGTTCACGTCGGAGAAGCCGAACGGGGCCACCCTCCGCGACTACAAGGCCGAGAACGACAAGCTGCGGGCGGAGCGGGGGACGGGGAACAATCCGGTCCGGATCGCGGAGCGCCGGGCGACGGCGAAGGGCCAGTGGCCGCAGACGAAGTACACGAAGACGTACAACGTGTTCAACCCGCTGCCGAACCGCGGCACCCAGGGCCCGGGCGCCTCGATGGCCTACGGGTCAGGACAGAACCCTTCCCAGGCGCGGCAGTTGCAGAACCAGTACGTGGCGGACAACGCCCGGTCCGCGCTCGGCCGGGGCCCGGGCGGGGTGGACTTCTCCACTCTGGAGCTCCAGTACGTCGGCAACCCGGTCAAGGGCAAGGCTCTGGACTACTCCATGAAGGCCGACCTCATGCCCGATGAGGACGACAACCCGGGCTGGGGCGGCCAGGCGAAGCTCGAACTGGCCTCCGATGCCCTGTTCACGTGGCTGGCGCTCACCCCGGACCGGCAGTGGGTGAACCTCAACCCCGACCAGCCGGACACCATCATGGACAAGGCGTTCGGTGAAACCGACGCCGGCCGTGTCCTCCTGGTAGCCGACATGGAGATGAAGCGGGACTTCTCCCGTGCCATGGACCCCGAGAAGTCCCCGGGCAAGGAGTTCATGGACGCCGCCCCCAAGGTCGACGGGGTGCCGTGCTGGGGATCGGGACGCAACTGGATCGTTCCCGGCCGGGCGAAGGTCCGCGAGCAGGACGGCGGGATCTACATCCTCGACGCCCCGCTGGAGGTCAACCACGCGGCGATGGACTTCGACACCCCCGTACCGGGCGAGGACTGCTCGAAGAAGCTCAGCAAGGAGGAGAAGGAGCGCAGCCACCGGCTGATCACCCGGCATCTCGTCCCGCACGTCCAGAAGCAGATCAACACCGACCCCAAGTACGCTGACCTGCGCCGCGTCTACAAGTCCCGCGTCGCGGCCGAGTGGATCCGCCAGCAGGACGCGAAGAAGGCCACCGACTTCCGTCCCCTCATCGACAGCAACGACCTGGAGCGGTGGCCGCTGCGCGGTGAGAACGCCCACTGGGACAAGCGGACCGTGTGGCAGGAGATGGTGAAGTCCTTCACCGAGGGCGACTTCACCTACGAATGGCCCCTCGGTGACGGACGGATCTACACGTTCTTCGTCGGCGGCATCGACTTCGCGAAGGCCCCCAAGCGGAACGTCACCGGTGTCGAGTTCACCGCCCAGCACCGTGAACTGCCCCGCGCGACGAAGGACTCCGTACGCACCGAGACCTCCGCCCGCGACAGCGACACCGCGTTCCTGGGTGGCAACGGCGCCGCTCTGACGGATGACGGGAAGCCCGACCCGACCCCGACCCCGACCCCGACGCCGAAGCCGACGCCGACCGATCCCCCCACGTCGCCGGGCCCGGAGCCGACCGAGCCCGGCAACGGTGACACCGGCGGCAGTGGGGCCGCGACGCCTCCGGCGAACCGGCCGGACCCGGACGGCGGCCTCGCCGACACCGGATCGGACACCCCGATCGGCCTGATCTCCGGCATCGCCGCGGCGATCGCCGCCGCCGGCGCGGCCCTGGTGTGGTGGACACGGCGCCGCCGCACCGTCCAGGAATAGCCTGAACGATCAGCACGAACAGGAAGGGCCCCACCCCGGTTCGCCCCGGGGCGGGGCCCTTCCCCTGTGTACGGGGTGGCGGCCGACCGGACGCCATGCGGGATCGACGTCCGGTCGTGGGCCCGCGAGCTGTTCCAGGGCCCGGGCAGTCGGACGGCCGTGGGCCGGCATCTCGGATGATTTCGTCGAAGGGGCGTTCCGCAGGTCCCGTGGTCGGATGCCGGGGATGATCGATCACCTCATGAACCCCACCGACACGGTGAACGAAGGCCCGGGAACGGTGGGGAGGCCGGGCATGGGATTCGCGGATCCGGATCACAGCGCGGGGCAGCAGCCGTAGCATGTGGTGCCATACGGGTGTACGGGAGCGGGGGTGTCGATGACGGGGAGCTCTTCTGTGCAGACGTCCAGTGCGACCCCGGCCCGTGCGCGTTGACTGCGGAGCCGTACCTGGACCCGGCCACGGTCGCGGAACTGGTCGATCTGCTCTGCGATCTTCCGGGATTCGCGGACGTGCCCACCCGGGCCGTGATTCTGAACGAGCTGCGGCCGCCGATCGCCGCGAGATTCAGTCAGGACGATTCCACCCGGAGGACGGCCCTCCTGGTCATCCGGCATCTGATGCACCGCGACGGCGCCCTGCTGGAACTCGCCGACCAGCTGGCCTTCTTCCATGGCGAAACGGCCGCCATCAACCGGTTGCGAGCCCTGCTGGCACGACCGACCGAACCTGCCCGCCCGCTCGGCGGACAGGGCGCGGAACTCGTCCGCATTCTGCTCGCCGACGGCCACCAGCCCTGGCTGCCGTCCTTCCTGGAGGTCGCGGGCTCGGCGGCCGAGAAACCTCCCCGGTCGCTCGCGGAGGCCGTCACCTTCCTCGAGGATCTGGCGGCCCCTCCCCATCAGCCGCCACCCGTCCTGCGGTTCGCCGTCGCCCTCTCCGCGCGCCCCGGATGGTCCTGGCGCCAACGGGACGAACTGCAGGAGTGGATCCACCGGTTTGCCCGCCGGCTCGGTGTCACCATCCCGGCGGCTCCGGAATCCCGCCGGGACGGCTCGTCCGGCGACCAGCACGATGGCGTACGGCTGGTCGTGAGCCTCCAGCGCCATCACCCCGGCTCCCGGGAATGCCTGTTGTCCATGTGGCTGGGATACAGCACGGAGCGCTGGATCGTCCTGGTCGTCGACAACGAGCCCCAGCCCCTCGGGCCGATCGCCGCCCGTTTCAACACGTTCTTCGAGAAGGCGCAGGAGCTCTCGGGCGGACTGCCCTCGCGCGTCGAGTTCATACTGCCCCGCTCCCTGCTCGATCTCCCCGTCGACCGCTGGTCCGTCAACAGCCCCGGCGACCACACGCCCAGTGGGCGTCTCCCCCTGGGCGTGGTGTGCCCCGTCGTCGTACGGGATCTGGAGCGCCCGACTGACCGCCGCGCGCGCGAACGATGGACGCACCGCTGGCAGGAGTACGAAGGGGCCCGCGACCTCTCTGCCGAGCAGGCCGTCTGGCTGCCGTGCGGAGGCGAGCAGGACCCGTCGGGGAGCGTGCGGCACCTCTCCCGCGCCCTCGCCGTCGTCGTGGAGCCGCCGTCCCGGTACGGCCTCGCTCCGGCCGGAGAGGTGACGCGCGTCGTGGGAACCGCGCTCGACGCGGGCGTTCCGGTGGTCCTGTGGGGACGCGACGAGGGCGATGCAGACGGTCATGTGGAGTCGGGGGCGCTGCGCGCGGCGACCAGACGGCTGATCTCCGGAGGCACCCCCGCTCGACTGCCCGAACGCATAACGTCGTTGCGGCGCCAGGCACTCGGCTCCGGGGTACCGTCCCCGGCCGAACAACTCGCGCTCGTGTGGGACGACCCCGGCGGACGCCCCGATGTCGGAAGCGGCGCGCTGCGGTCTCCCTGACGACGGCGGCGCGCGACGGGTGCGGGGAAGGTCATGGACAGCGGCAGGGAAGGCGGACGGGACAGTGCACGAGGCATACATCTACCGAGGGCGAGGCGAGCCGCACGACGGGATCGAGCGGCTGCCCCCGCCCCCACCCTGGCGTGACATGCAGGGGCGGGGCCGGTTCGAGGGGGATGAGCACGTCGGTCGCGCCGGGACGCGGGCCCACATCTATCGGGCCACCGAGGCGACCGTGCAGTCCGTGAACGCCGCTCTGATGCTGCGTCGCCCGCTCCTGGTGACAGGGCCTCCCGGCTCCGGCAAGTCGTCCCTGGCCTACCACATCGCGCACGAACTGCGTCTCGGCCGGGTCCTGCACTGGCCCATCACGAGCCGCTCCACGCTCAAGGACGGTCTCTACTCCTACGATGCCATCGGACGGTTGCAGGAAGCGGGCCTCGCCGCGAGCGGACGGTCCTCCCGCTCGCCCCGCGAACCGACGGGGTACGACGGGGCCGGCTCCGTACACGACGACGCATACCGTCCCGAGCAGCCGGACATCGGCGCCTTCATCCGTCTCGGGCCGCTCGGTACCTCCCTCCTCCCGGTCGAGCGACCCCGCGTGCTGCTGATCGACGAGATCGACAAGAGCGACCTCGACCTGCCCAACGACCTCCTGCACGTGTTCGAGAACGGCGAGTTCGTCATCCCCGAGCTCGCCCGGTCGTCCAGGACGACCCCGACGGCCCGGGTCCACACCGACGACGACGGCACCGGGCCCGGTGACGGCACGGCCGCGATCACCGGCGGCTGGGTCGGCTGTACCACCTTCCCCGTCGTCATCCTGACCAGCAACGGCGAACGGGAATTCCCCGCGGCCTTCCTGCGGCGCTGCATCCGCCTCGACCTGCCGAGTCCCGACAAGCGGCGGCTGGCCGAGATCGTCGAGGCACACCTCGGGGACGAGGGCGTCCGCCGAGGGGCGGGCCTGATCGACGAGTTCGTCGAACGGCGGGCGCACGGCACCCTGTCCACCGACCAACTCCTCAACGCCGTCTACCTCTTGCTCGGCGACGGGACCAGCGAGACCCAGGCGGAGCTGCTGAAGCAGGTACTGAGACCACTGGGACCGGGTGACTGATGCTGCCTCTGGAGCACCTGCTGCGGGCCCTGGGCGGTCACCCGATCGAAGCGGAAGACCTCGCGGACGCGCTCTGGCTCGCCGCGCGCCTGCCGTCCCCGGCCGGGCTGCCCGGGGACGGCTCCGGCGTGCTCGACGACGACCCGGTACACCGACCGCCGCCACGGCCCGAGGACGTGGCCGTGGACGCGGGCGAGCCCCGGCTGTCCGGTCGGCCTCCCGACGGCTCCCCGGAACCGCGGCTCGACCTGTACCTTCCGGGTGCCGGTGACCGCACGGACGAGAAGGGGACGGCGTCGCTGCTGCGACTGCCGGCCCCCCGAGCACTGCCGGACCCGCATCGGCTCGTACGGTCGCTGCGCCCACTGACCCGCCGGGCCTCGTCCCCGGACCGGACCGAACTGGACGAGGAGGCCACGGTGCAGCACATCGCAGACACCGCCCTGTGGCTGCCCGTCCTGAGCCCGGCGCCGAGCCGCTGGCTCGACCTGGCGCTCGTGGTGGACGACAGCATCTCCATGGCCATCTGGCGGGAGACCGTGCAGGAGTTCCTCTCCGTGCTCGTCAGCGTAGGGGCGTTCCGCTCCGTGCAGCAATGGACCCTGCCCACGGAAGAGGTCGCCACCCGCGGGGTCGTCCTGCGGTCCCCCGCGGGCCCGGGTCGCGATCGCAGCCCCATGGAGATCGTCGACCCCACGGGCCGCCGCGTCGTACTGGTGGTGTCGGACTGCATCAGTCCCGCCTGGTCGGACGGCACGCTGCTGCAGCTCCTGCGCACCTGGGGCAGGACCGGTCCGGTGGCGCTCGTCCACTCCCTGCCCCGAGGGATGTGGGAACGCACCGCCCTCGACCTGCAAGCCGTACGTCTGCACGCCGGCGCGCCCGGCGCGCCCAACATACGGCAGACGTATACACCGCTGCCCGAGCAGGCAGATCCCGCCCGGGGCATGGCCGTCCCCGTGCTGGAGATGACCCCGCTCTGGCTCGGCCAGTGGGCCTCCCTGATCAGCGGCGAACTGCCCGTCTGGCCGACGATGGTGGCGATCGTGCCCGAACGGCAGGGCACACCGGCCGCGGACACCGCCCGGCTGCGCCAGGAGGACCCCGCCGACGAGGACCTCCCGGCGCAGACGCGGCTTGAGGCCGCCAAAGCCCACCTCAGCCCGGCGGCGCTTCGCCTGGCACGTCATCTGGCGGTGGTCCCCCTGAGCCTGCCGGTGATGAGGCTCGTCCAGCGGGCGGTGTGCCAGGACGGCCGCAACTCCGTGTTGACCGAAGTGCTGTTCACGGGGCTCGTCACCCGGGTGCCGTGGTCCGGCCCCTCCGATGTCCCACGACAGGATCGTGACACCGTACGCGGGGTCCTGTTCGATTTCCGGCCGGGCATCCGCGAGCTGCTGCTGAGCGAGATCCGCCGCACGGAGGCCTTACAGACCCTCACCCTGGTCGCGGACCACGTCCTGCGCGAACTCTCCTCGGGACAGTCGGCGGTGACCTTCACCGCGCTGGTCGCCGAAACGGACGAGGCCGTCGCGGTCGCCCGTTCCGAGCAGCACTTCGCCACGGTGACGGCCCAGGTGCTGCGTCACCTGAGCAATCGGTACGAGGGACTCGCCCAGCGACTCGACCGGCAGGCGGTGCCCGGGGCGGCCGTCCACGGCACGTCGGCGGGCGGTGGGCCAAGGCCGCAGAACGCCCCCGGCGCGATGCCCGTACCGGCGCCTCTCCTGGACCGCGACGCCGTCCTCGCCGACCTGAGCCGGGCCGCTCGGCCGGCCACCGGCGAAGGTGCCGAGCCGGCCCGCATCGTGCTCGTCGCCCGCGAAGGCGGCGGCACCACCGCGGTCGCCGCCCGCTACGTCGCCGAACACGGGGCCTCCTACGGATACGTCCGGTGGACGGCTGCCGACAGCACCCCCTCGTTCGGCGTACCGGTGGATCTTGAGGAGGCCGTCGACCGGGCGCACGCGGCGGGGCAGGCCGCGACCTGGCTGCTCGTCATGGACGGGGCACGGCCGCAGGACGTGCCCCCGACGCTCCCGAGCCGGCCGGGAACCCTCCTGATCACGTCGACCGTCGACGCGTGGCCGGAGCCGTTCGCCGTGCTTCATCTGCCCCCGCTCAGGCCCGCCACGTCCATGGGCATGTTGCGCGGCCTCGTGCCGCAACTGTCCCCGCCCGTGGCCCTCCGTGTCGCGACGCGGCTCCACCACCTGCCGCTCGCGCTCACCATGGCCGCCGGCCTCCTCTCCGACGGCGGCCCCACCGAGGAGTCCGGAGCCGCGCTGCTGGCCGCGCTCGGCGGCGACCCCACCCCCGGAGCACCGCCCGCAGAGCCACTGCCCGACCCCGTGGCGGCAGTGTGCGACCTGGTCCTGGAACACGTCGGCAAGCGGCATCCGGAGGCGGCGCCGTTGCTGGACCTGCTCGCCGTGCTCGGTCCCGGACCGGTCCCGCCGGCGCTGCTGCGGCACGTCCTGCCCGGCGCCACGGAGACGACCGAGGCGGCCGTCGGTGCGCTCATCCGGTGCGCTCTGGCGCAGTCGTCGCCGGAGGACGCCCTGCTCTCGGTGCACCCCGCTGTACGGCGCGCACGCCAGCGGCACATGGACACCTACCGCACAGGGGCGGCACGTCGGCTGGCACGCGCCGCTCTGGTCAGCTGCGTCTCCTCCCTCACCTCCTCCCCGGGCACCCACGTCGCGGATGGGGCGGAAGGGGCGGAGGCGGGGCGGCGACGCGACAGAGCCGCCCTCACCTGCCATCTCGCGTCCATCGGAGCCCTGACGGACCGGGACCCCTCCGTCCGGGCGGCCGTGGGCGCTCAGGTGCGCTTCCTCGTCGAGTGCGGTGACGTGGCTGCCGCACGGAACCTGGCCGAGGAGGCGCGCGCCCACTGGGGCCCGAGCGATCCGCTCGGCGTCGAACTCGTCGCCGTGGCCGGGGCGGGGGAGGAGGCCGGCCGGGCGGATCCTGCCGGAGGCCACCGCGATGGCACGGGAGGGTCCTGGCCGTGACGAGCACTGCGTCGGTGGAGTCCGCCGCCGACGAGCCCGCGAACGGGCCGGGACTGCCGAGCGGCCCCCATGCTGTGGACACCCCCGCTGGGCGACGGTATGCCCTGAGCATCGGTGTGTCCTGGTTCGCACCCAGTTCCGAGCACGGTCTGGACGACGAGGGACCCGACCCGCTGACCTTCGCGCCGGATCGGGTGGCCGCCCTGGCCGAGGCGCTGGAGCGGGAGCCCTATCGCTACCGGTGCACGCGGCTCACGGGCCCGGACGCCGCCCCTGGAGAGGAGCTCCCACGCGGCGTGTCCGGGGCCGGGTCCCCGACGCCCGACGGGCACGCTCCGGACAGCGGGCAGGCCGACGCGTACCCGGGATGGCAGCCGTCAGCCGCCCGCCTCGGCGTCGCCGTACGCGAGGCCCTCACGACCGCCGGGCCGCAGGACGTGTGTGTCGTCCACGTGCTCAGCCACGGTGTCGTCCGGCCCACCGGCCTGTACACCCTGGGTGCGGACAGCGTGCACACCGAAGGGACATCGGTCCGGAACTGGCTGTCGGCAGTGGAGGACTTCCCCGGACGACCGCTGGTGCTGTTCCTGCTGGACCTGTGCCACTCCGGCGCCGCGGCGCGGCTCGACCACCAGTTGAGCGGACTGACCGACGGGCATCACCGGGCGTGGGTCATCGCGGCCTCGGGACCGTCGGAACTGGCCGTGGAGGGCCGGTTCACCCGTGCCGTCGCCGACGTCCTCAACGCCGTCGCCGAACGGCGTATCCAGTACGACCACAGCCGTCGCCACCTCGGCTTCCACTGGTTCGTCGACCGGGTCCGCGACCGGTTGCACGAACTGGTCGAGGAGCGTGGCGGCATGGCCCACCGGGTCACCGCCGACGTCCTCGACACCGTCGCTCCCGATCTGCCGTTCTTCCCGAACCCCTGTTTCACCCAGGGGCCGGCCGACGTGCCGCAGACGCGCCCCGGGTCCGGGCCCGCCGCCGACGTACTCTGCGACGAGGTGGCCGACCCCGACCATTTCCTCCGCCACGCCCGGGGCGGCGCCGGGTTCTCAGGGTTCGCGGTGCGGGGCGGCACCGCCGGCGAGCGGGACGACGGACTGTTCACCGGGCGGCATGAGGAACTCCTGCGCCTCGCCGAGTGGATGGTCGCAGGACCCGCGGCGTCGCGGCTTCAGGTCGTTACCGGAAGTCCCGGCTCGGGCAAGTCGGCCCTCCTGGGAGTGGTGCTGCGGGCGGTCCACCCCGGCGTGGGCAGCACGACGGGGTCCGAACCGGAGGTGGCGGCGCTCAGCCGCGCGGCGATCGCACCGCCCCTGACCGTCCACGCGCGGCAGCGCACCCTCGCCGAGATCGTCGATTCGCTGACCCGGCAGGCGGGGGCACGTGCCGGCGGCTGGGCGGACCGGGCGGACGCGGCGGGCGGGGCGGACGGCCCCGAGGGCGACCCCCGCCGCCTCATGGACGTCCTCAGCCGTAGCTCGGGCTCCCCGCCCGTGCTCGTGGTCGATGCGCTCGACGAAGCCCGCGACGCCGCCGCACTCGTCCACGACCTGCTGATCCCGCTGGCCACCCTGACCCGCCCGGACGGGAATCCGCTGTGCCGCCTCCTGCTCGCGGCACGCGACGAGGAGCCTTGCTCGGACCTCATCGCCACCGCCCGCGCCGACGGATCTCTCATCGACCTGGACAGGATCAGCCGGCAGGTCCTTGCCACCGACCTCGCCGGGTACGTGACGAAGCTCCTCGACCGGGAGATGGGGGAGACGGAGCCGGACGAGGACGAGGACAGGGCGGGCGTGGAAGGCTCAGAACGCGCGGACCACCTGAACGGAACGGCGGCCGATGAAGGTGCCGGGGCGCAGGAGCACGGCGCTGTCACCGGCGAACGGCGCGACGTCAGGGGTGGCGTGGCCGCCTTCGCCGCGGCGGTCGCCGACGCGCTGACCGACCCGGAGCGTGCGACCACCACGGGCCCCTACCTGATGGCGGCCCTGTACGCCTCGTACGCCACCCAGGAGGAGGTCCGGCACCTGCTGGGCAACCCGGTCTCCGCCGCGGAACTCGGCGTCGGGGTGCCCCGCGATCTGCCCGCCCTGCTCGACCTGGGCTTCGCCCACGGGCACGCGCACCGGTTGCTGAGGCCGGTGCTGACCGCCCTGGCCTTCGCACAGGGGGACGGAATGCCGGTCTCCCTGGTGGCCGCCGTGGCCCGCGCCCTGTTCACGCACGAGGACGGCGCGCCGGGCGAGGACCGGACGGCGACGGAAGACACGGTGACGACCGACACGGCCGGATCCCTGCCTCACGTGCCGCCGCCCGGCGCCGTGGACGCCTCCGAGGTCGCCCTGCTGCTCGGTGACCTGCGGGCCTTCGTGCGATCCGTACCCGATCGGACCGGCACCGTGCTGTACCGGCTGCTGCACCAGAGCGTCGCTGACGAGTTGCGCGGGCTGTCCGTGGAGTCGGAGACGACCGCCGAGGAGGTCGCGGGGCCCGATGCCGAGGAGCGCCGCGTGGCCGGTGCCGTGTACGACGCCCTCGTCGACTCGCTGAGCGGCCCGGTTCCCGACGGTCCGCCCCGCTGGGCCGGGCTCGACGGCTACCTGCGCCGCCATCTCGCCCAGCACGCCTTCGACGCGGGCCGATTCGACGAACTGTGCACCGAACCCCAGTTCCTGGTCCATGCCGACCCGGACTGGCTCGACCCGGAGCTGGGCCGGACGGCCTCGGAGGCCGCTCGCGGCGCCTCCGTCGTCTATCGCACCAGCGCGCACGTGCACCGGCGCACCTCCGACGAACAGCGGCGGCACATCCTGGCCGTGGACGCGGTCCGGCACCAGGCGCACACCCTCGCCGACCGCCTGGCCGCCCCCGGAGCCGGCTCCGGTGAGGCGATGCCGTGGCGTCCCCAGTGGGCCACCGGGAGCAGGATCAGCGCCGCGCACGCCTTCACCTTCCATCTCCCCGAGGACCGGACGACCGCCCTGGCCGGTGCGCTGGTCGACGTTCCCGTCGTGGTGACCGGCGGACGAAGCGGCCGGATGCGCGTGTGGGACGCGAACAACGGGCGTCTCCTGCACACGGCGGACCCGGGTCTCGGCGAGATCAGGGCGCTGGCGTGCACGCGCATCGACGACGTGCCCGTGGTCGTGGTCGCCGGGTCGGACGACTCGCTCGCCGTGCACTCCCTTCCGACACTCGCCGCCGTGCCCGTGCCCGGCCTGCGCGGTCGGGGAGCAGGTGGTGTCAGGGCCATGGCCGCCGTGCACCTGGCCAATCGGTCCATGGCCCTGACTGCGGACTCCGCCGGACGCCTGGTGCTCTGGGATCTCACCGGTGACCTGCCCCGAGAGGAAGTACGCACCGGTCTCGGCCGCACCACGGCTCTGGTGTGCGTGCCGGGGGACGACGCCCCAAGCGTCGTCGTGGCGGACGAGGAGGGCACGGTCCGCCTCTGCTCGCTGCTCGGTGACTCACGGGAGGACGGAGCGTTCTACCATCCGGGCCGTGTGAACGCCCTCGCATACGCGGTGGTCGACGGCACGCGGTGCGTCGTGACCGGGGGCGAGGACGGAGCGGTGCGTGCCTGGGACCTGGCAGGGCACGCGCTGCGGGCGGAGTCCGCCCCGCGCCACAACGGCCCGGTCTATGCGCTGGCCTGCCTGGAGGACGAAGAGGGCGGTTCTCGTGTGCTCAGCGCCGGCAACGACGGCACGATCCGCCTGTGGGAACTGCGCGACGGCTCCGAGCACAGCCGATTCGTGGGCCACATGGAGGCGGTGACGGCTCTGGTCCATCCGCCGTCGCTCCCCCCGGTCGTCGTATCCGCAGGCGTGGACGCCACGTTGCGCGTGTGGCACGTGCCGACGGGCCGGCAGCGCGTCGCACCCGCCGTCGGACACACGTCCTGGGTCAACGCACTCGCCCGGGCCGTCGTCGGGGGACGCGACATGCTGATCTCGGCGGGCGCGGACGGGCTCCTGAACCGCTGGGACCTCGACTCGGGCACACCGTACGAGAACCTGCCGTCCCCTGCCCGCCCTCCGGCCGGAGGTGTCGTTCCACCCGAGGGGAGGGGCCCGCTCGGCCCCGCGAGAGCCCATGAGGATCGGCCCGTTCGCGTGCACGCGCTGGCCGTCACCGTCCACGAGGGGCGGTCGCTGGTGGTGTCGGCCGGACCCGACGGACTGCTGCGATGTCGGGACGCGGAACACGGCACCCCGTACGGTGCTCCCTTCACCCCCGCCACCGCCCCCGTGCACGCGGTGAGCGCGACCGTGCTGGCCGGCCGGCCGCTGGTCGTGGCCGGCGGCGCGGACGGACTCCTGCACTGCTGGGACGTGGCCACGGGGCATCGCCGCGGACTCCCGCTTGCCGGGCACACGGGCGGCGTCAACGCCTTGACCTGCATGGAACTCGATACGGGCCCCACCGCTCTGTCGTGCGGTGACGACGGCACCCTGCGGCTGTGGGACCTCACGACCGGCCTGCCGGTCTGCCCACCCGTGGAGGCGCACAGCGGCTGGGCGACGGCGCTCGCGGGCCTGTTCATGGATGGCAGGCCGCTCGCCGTGACGGGAGGTCAGGACGGCAGGGTCCGGCTGTGGGATCTCTCCCGTCCGGAACCGGGCAGCGGAGCCGGCCGGGTGCGACCGTACGGTGAGGCGCTGACGGTGTCGGGGGGCGTCAACGCGGTCGCCTGCACGGTCGCCGGTGGAGCCCCCCTGGTGGCCGCCGCGGACGACTGCGGGGTACGGCTGTGGGACTTCGCGTCGGGCGTGCGGCGGACCGACATCGGCCTACCCGGGGCAGTGCCCTCGCTCCTCCTGCACGGCGACCGACTGGCCCTGGGCTGCGAGTGGGAGGTGATCGTCCTACGGCGCTCGGGCTGACCGGGCCGCCGGCGTTCCGCGGGCGGGCGTCCCCGTCAGCGGAGTGCGCCTTCGCCCGCGCCGCACCTCTCTCGGGCCCCGCGGCTGTCAGACATGGGCGGCGACCTCGGCGGCGACCTCGGGCACACCGAGGTAGCGGATCGCCGTGTGCGAGGCGACCAGGCCGAGGGAGACCTCGTGGTGGACGTCGATGCCGGGGAAGCGGGTAGGCAGGTCACGGGGGATCGCCACGATGTCGCCGATGTCGGCGACGTTGACCCAGCGCTGCACTCCCGGCGGGCGCTCTCCCTTGCGCGCGTCGTTGCCCTCGCCGAGTGACAGACGGTCGTAGACGGCCCCTGGCAGGCCGAGCGGCGAACCGAGCGTGATGAGGAGGTCCAGCTCGGTCGGCTGGTGCCACAGCGCCTCGTAGGCCACCACGGATCCCAGGGAGTGGGCGATGAGGACGCGTGGGCGGTGCTGTTCCAGCACGCGGCTCAGCTCGGCTCGCACCTGCTGTCGACGGGGCGATCCGGGGTCGGCGACGTAGGTGTCCGCCTCTCGGCAGAACAGCACCACGAACCTGCGGGCCATGTCACCGTGCCGCCGGGCGAGCCAGTCGGCCGCTTGGCGCACCGGCAGCGTGGTCCACCCCATCGTCACCTCCTCGGGTGCGCCGAGCGCCGCCACCCAGTCCATCAGCATCTCCTGGCCGGGGCGGCCCAGCAGTTCGGGATCGTCCTCGCCCTGAGCAGCCCCCAGGTCCAGCAGGTGTGCGTAGTAGGCGGCCTCGAACGCCTTCGACGAGTACGACTCTCCCAGCGCCGACGCCCACTCATCGGCCAGCGCCCGCGCGGCCAGCTCCGGGCTGCCGGCCCGCGCCAGATAGCGCAGACAGCGGATTCCGTGCACCCCGACGATCATGACAAGTCCCCCTCGTCGACTGTCCCGTGCCGCAAGGCTACGGGGCCGGTGGCGCTCTTCGGACGCAGACGCAGGAAGTCGGCGCCCGCTGAGTCGACCTCTGCGGTGGAGGAGGTCTTCACGTGCTCCGACCGGTCGCCCCGCCGCCGGCCTGAGCCGATCCGTCCCGGGTGCTCAAGCAGCCCGCCCGGTGACCGGGACCGCCGAAGGCGACCACGACCACCGGGCGGAGCCGCCCGGTTCCCGGACGGTGTCGACGCGCGCTGCTCAGCAGTTCCGGATGGACCACACGGGCGTCCAGTCGTACGTGAAGGGCGTGGGCTCCGGCAGGACGACGTCCAGCACCTGGCCGTTCTGGCCGTAGAAGAACGCGGCGGCGCCGACCTGGTTGTTCACCACCTGGCCCACGCCGTTCCAGTGGGACAGGGAGTACTGGTGGCACCGGTAGAGGAAGAAGACCTTGTACTTGCCCACCACCGGGTCCCAGACCCCGGTGCAGAGGTTCCCCGACGCGCACGTGACGGGGCTGCCCGACGTCGTGTGCACGTAGTCCGCCCAGGGCGAGACCGTGGGCGACACGGCCGCCACGGCACGCGAGGACGGACCCTCGCCCCGGGGAGCCGGAGGCATGACCACGGTGTGGCCGCCGCCCTCGCGAGGCCCGTCCGAATCCGCCGCCCGGGCCGGGCCCGCTGCGAAGGCGGACACCAGCACCCACAGGAGGGCACCGACCACACCGAGGGTGGAACGCCAGGTACGCGACATCGTCACTCCTTCTCCGGGAATCCCCGGGTTCACTGCTGACTCGTGCACAGCGGTACGTCCGGCAACCGGTTGTCCGGATGGCTGATGTAGATGTTGGTGACGTAGCCCCCGTACTGCGGCAGATACGCCCACCAGTCGTTGGTGTACGGCGGGACGGAGACGAGCTGCCCCTTCTTCTGGCAGCCCACCAGCACCTCTACGCCGGCCGGGAGTCGTGTCAGCAGGTTGTCCCCGACGACCGGTTCCGTCCGGACGGCGACGTCCTGACCCCACGTCCCGTACCACTTCCCCTTCGGCGCCGTTCCGCCGGGAACGTTCAGGGAACGGGTCAGCCGGCCGAGGTCGGTGTACGCCTTTCCGTACGACGTGCCGTCCGGGTGCAGCGTGAGGACGGCCACGATCGAACGGTCACCGGCTCCGACGGTGCCGGTCGTGTGCAGGGCCGGTCGGCTCAGGTCGACGCTCGCGTCACCCGCGCCGGCGGACGCGGGGGCCGAGCCGTCGACGCCACGAGCCGCAGTGGTGCTCACGGAGCCGCAGCCCCCCTTCGCGTACCTCCCCGACCAGCCCTGCTTCACGGCCCACGGGCGGTCGAACGCGGCGGCGATGCCGAAATGCTGGTCGAAGGAGTCCGACGCGCACCGGGTCGACTGGCGCAGACGCTCCATGACGAAGTCACGAACCGGCGCGGGAGCGGACTCCAGGATGTGTCGGTAGGTCCTCACGGTGTCGCGGGCCGACATGGCCGTGTAGCCCCAGTACCCCTCGTAGGCTGCCGGTGGGGGAGCGGTGTCGGCGAGCCCGAGTCGCGTGACCATGCGCTCGACGATCGCCGGCCCGCCGTAGGCCGACCAGTAGTGGTTGGCGGCGGCGTCCTGACTGCTGCGGAGCATGACGTCCAGCCGCGTGCGGTCGGCGGCCGGGATGGTGTCGGGGCTGCGGTTCCACAGGAAGTCGAGGGCGATCAGGAGCTTGACGACCGACGCGGACCGGAACGTGGCGGTCGGGGCGAGCTGTTCGGTGAACGTCCCGGTCTGCCGGTCGAACACGGCCACGCCTGCCGTGACCCCCGCGGGCACCTGGGGGCTCGCGGGCGTGACCGTCACGGAGTCACCCGTCGGTTCCGTCGCGGCCGCGACGGAGTGGGGGAGCGCCGCGCCGGTGAAGGAGAGGGAGAGGAGCGCCGCGGTCGCGGCGACCAGGCGCCGAGGCGCACGGCGAGCGCTGGTGTGGGAGTGCCTGGGGATGCGGAGCATGGCCTGAGAGGTCCTCACTTGCTGTGAGAGCGGGCTGCCCGGGTCTCGGAAGGGGTCGGCGGACGAGGGCGGCGGGACCGCGGCGCGGAGTCCCCGGCGGGACGCGAGGGGCTCCACCGGAGCGGGCCGGGCGGACGGCTCCCGGTGGCCTACGGGATGTTGCACTCCGTCATGCCGGGCCAGGGATCGGTCGACGTCCACACGTCGACGGCGGGGATGAAGCCCCACCCGTGATTGCGCTCGCGACCGGGAGCGATGCGGTCGCCCATGGTGTAGTACCAGATGTTGTTGCCGCCGTTGTGCGCGGCGCCTCTGCCCCAGCACACGAACCAGCTCGTCGACGTGTCGATCCAGCCGATCGCCGAGCAGGCGGAGATGAAACTGGCGCAGCCGTACAGCGGGGCACCGGCACGATTGCCGCACACCCAGTCACGCGTCCAGGTGCGCCCCGTGTACGCGTCGTAGTGGCTGACGTTGCGGGCGGTGCACGACGCCTGCGCCGCGAGGGGCGCGGCCTCGGCCGTGGGCGGCGCGCTCCGCACCGCGCGGGTGGTCGTGCCGGCCTGCGGCGACGACGCCTGAACGGCGCCGGCGCTGAACAGCACGGCCAGAAGGGCGGCGAGCATTGCCACCGCTCGTCTCACAGACATGTTTCGGCCCCCGTTGTCGAGAAAGCAATGGTCGGACGGCCCTGCGGAACCGAGGAGTTGTCACGGGGCGTCGCTTGAGAGCCGAGCCTTCCACTCGCACTCTGTTCATGTCACCGCTTGTGGCCATGCGACATGAAAGACGATCGATAAGGGATTCATCATGGTTACTGGCGAAACGGCCGCTGGAGGCGCCGCGCCGACGGGACCCGACCCGCGGACGCCGAGCGCCCATCAACTCCGGCTGTTCGTCGCCCTCGCGGAGGAACTCCACTTCTCGCGCGCCGCCGCCCGGCTGTTCATCACGCAGTCGGCGCTGAGCCAGCAGATCAGAGACCTGGAAAGACGTCTCGGGGTGCGGCTGTTCGACCGTTCGAGCCGGGCCGTGACGCTTACCCCGCAGGGCCGGGTGCTGTTGGCGGACGCGCGCAGCGTGGTGGCGGCCATGGACCGGCTGAGCCGCAGCGCTTCGACCCAGGCGCGCAGGCTCTCCGGACGGCTCGTCGTCGGCACCATCGGCGCGGAAGCGGCGATGCCCTACACGCACGCCGTGTTGCGTCTCCTCCACGAACGGCACCCGTTGGTCCAGGTCGACGTGCGCAGCCTCCACTTCGCCGACCACTTCGACGCCCTGTTCCGCCATGACATCGATGTTGCCTTCCTCCGTCCACCGGTCCCGCCCGGCGTCGAGGTGCAACACCTGGCCACGGAACCGCGGTTGGCCTGTCTCCCTGCGAGCGACCCGCTGGTGGACCGCGACCGGATCACCCTCGCGGAGCTGGCCCGCCACCCGGTGATCGACGTCCCGCCGCAGGTGCCACGGCTCTGGTGGGACTTCTGGGCCGCCGACCCGCGACCCGACGGCACCCCGGTCCGCTACGGACCCGTCGCCTCGGACCTGGAGGGCCTTCTGCACCTCGTGGCGCAGGGCAAGGGCATGTGTTTCCTGCCGGCTGCCGCGCGCGACCTCTTCCCGCGCCCCGGCATCCGTTACGTCGAGGTCACGGACCTGCCCCCGTCGACGGCGGGCCTCGCCTGGCTGAGGGAGAACCGCACGGAACCGCTCATCGAGGCCGTGGTGGCAGCCGCCGGACACGTGGCCTCGGCGCGGGACCGGGGGGCCGTCCGGGGCAGGAGGCAGGCCGAGGACTGACCCCACGCCACAGGTCGCGGCTACTCCCGGCACGGGGTCCCAGCCGCTGTCCCCCCAGCGGCCGGCGGTGGGCGGGAGGAACGTGAAGGGCGGTGGCGACATCTGGGCCAGCTCGACGTGTCCCGCCGGACGCTCACGATCAGGCCGCCGGCTCAGGACCGTGCATCTCCAACGCCATCACGCACCAGCTTGTCAGCGCCGGACAGCTCCCATGCCTTGCAGCCGTTGTACGGCTCCTGATCCCTGCGCCGGCGCGGGGATCACGGATTCCCGTGTCCTCCGGATGGGGCTGCCCGGCTCTCGGCGGTGCCGGGTGGACCCGGTGAGGGCTCGCCCGCCGCGAGGTGCTCCAGGACCTCCGCCAGTTCCTGGCAGGCGCGGCGCACCGACCGGCGCGTCGCACGCTGCTCGGTGATGATGGAGGCGAGAAGCAGGGCGGTCAGGGCGGCGGAACCGTTGAGCGCCTGGAGCTTGGCCATGATCTCGACGTCCGTCAGGTGGAGGAACGCGCCCCGTCCGGAGGTCGCCTCGAAAGTGGCGAGCACGGAGGCGTAGAGCGCGCACAGCATGCTTCCGGCGAGCTGGAAGCGGAGCGCTGCCCAGATCAGCAGGGGGAAGACGAGGAAGAGCATGCTCATCGGGCTGAGCACGGCCATCGGCATGAGGATCAGGGTCGTCAGCCCCAGAAAGGCCGCCTCCTTCCAGCGCCGTACCCGGAACCGTCCGGCCGGCCCTGCGAGGACGAGCAGGAGCGGGGCGACGAGCAGCACCCCCATCGTGTCGCCCACCCACCAGGCCAGCCAGACGGGCCAGAACTCGCTCTTGTCCAGGGAGCTCTTCGCCACCTGCAGTCCGGCCCCCGCGGTCGCGCTGATCATCATGGCGCCGAACCCGCCGAGGAAGACCAGGGCGAGTCCGTCCCGCAGCCGCGCCATGTCGCGCCGGAAGCCGGCCCGTCTCAGCAGGAGGAAGGCGCAGAGTGGCGCGACGGTGTTGCTGGCCACGGTGACCACTGTGGTGGGCCCCGGAGTGGTGAGGGAGGCGATGACGAGGAGGGAGCCGAGGGCGATCCCAGGCCAGACCCGTGCGCCGAGCAGCAGCAGGGCGGCGACGGCGACGCCGGTGGGAGGCCAGATGGGGGTGACCACCGCGCCTTCGACGACGAGGCGCCCCATCAGGCCGAGTCGTCCGGCCGCGTAGTAGCAAACCGCCACGGCCAGCGACATCAGAGCCGCGTCCGTAGAGGACCGGAACTGCCGAATATCCAACACGTCAGCCATCAGACACCGGCCGGGCCGCCACGACCGGGCAAGGCCCCAGCGTGTCGGGCGCCGCCGTCCGGCACGGGCCCGGGCGGGTCCGAGGACCGACCCGGCCCGAGGCGAGCCCCTCCCCTCACTCCTCGGCCGCCGGCCGGGCCGGACCGCCGTCATGGCCGACGACCAGGACGGCCGCGTCGTCCTCGTGCCCCACCGTGGCCGCCAGCTTCATGACGGCGGTGGCGAGCGCGTCGACGTCCAGCCCGGCGACGGCGGTGATCCCGGCGAGCCTCGTCACCCGCTCAAGACCCTCGTCGACGTGGAGCGAGGGCCCCTCCACCACCCCGTCGGTCAGGAGGACGAAGACACCGTCGGCGGTGAGCCGGTGGCGCGTGGCCGGGTAGTCGACGCCGCGCAGCACACCGAGCGGAGGCCCGCCCTCGCTGTCGTCGATGCCGGAGCGGCCGTCGGTGGTGGCCCAGATGTGGGGGATGTGACCGGCCCGGGCGCACTCCAGGGTGCCGGCAGCGGGGTCGAGCCGCAGGAAGGTGCAGGTGGCGAAGAGGTCGGCGCCCAGAGAGACGAGCAGGTCGTTGGTGCGACCGAGCAGCTCTCCCGGGTCTCCGGTGACGGAGGCCAGCGCGCGCAGTGCCACGCGGACCTGTCCCATGAAGGCGGCCGCCTCGATGTTGTGTCCCTGCACGTCACCGATGGACATGCCGATCTGCCCGCCGGGCAGGGAGAAGGCGTCGTACCAGTCACCGCCGACGTTGAGCCCGTGGTTGGCGGGCTCGTAGCGGACGGCCAGCCGGGCGCCCGGAAAACTGGGCAGGTCCGAGGGCAGCATGCCGCGCTGAAGGGCCACGGCGAGCTCGACACGGGAACGCTGCGTCTCGGCCAGCTCCCGCGCCCTGGCGGTCAGCGACCCGAGCCGGACCAGAAGGTCCTCGCTGTTGTCGGCCGGCCGTCTGCGGAACATCGATCACTCCGGCGTCACGACAATCCTCGCATCACTCCGTCCCGTCTCCAGCACGCGGGACCACACGGGACCACCTCGGTACGAACAGGTCCTTCCTACTCTGCCCGGAGGGGACAGGGTCCGCATCTCATCGGCGGAGAACGCGGCGCATCCCGGCGGGGCCACCCCGCACCGCCGGAAACGAGCAGCGGTGCGGCGAGATCGAAGGCATCGCCCCGCCCCTGACCTACGTCCGGACCGAGCAGGCCGACGCCGCGCGACTCGCACCACACCGGCGGCCCCAAGGACGTTCCACGGACCGCTCACTGACCCGCAGCGCGCGGCGCTGGACGGAGGACCGTGTCGCGAGGACACGGCGGCTGCAGCGCAGCGCGTTGCAAAGCCAAGCCGAACTTCTTCGGCGAGCAGCTGACCAGCAGGTTCTTCGTCTGCCGGCGGTACAGCATCGGCATGTGCCTGATCAGTGGGAACGTTCGCCACCGGGCATGAAGTCAGCCGTGCGGTCCGGGAATGGTCCGGATTCCGGTTGGGGAGGGGTATTGCCCCCCGATGCCCTGGCGGTCGGCCTGCTCCGCGATGGCCCGGCGGGCAGGGTCGGTGAACTCACGCTCGACGGCCTCCTGAAGGAGGAGCAACTGCGTGTGCACGGCGGAGTGCTGCGATGGCGGCAGGGCGTCGAGCAGGCCATCGAGCATGGCCCGGAGCCTGCGGCAGATCTGCACGGACGAACCGCCGTAGTCACGGATCTCGCAGACGGCGAGCTCGAGGTAGTTGTCCCAGTCCCGGCCCGGGAGCACCAGCCGCGCGTCCCCGCCGCGATCGGCCAGGACGTAACGGCCGGGCAGACGCGTGTTGCCGACCGTGTGCAGGAACCACTCGATGTAGTTGATGACCTGCACCGCGCTCGTGGGGTCGTTCACCGCGGGAGAGAGGGCCCTGATCGCGATGTCTACGAGGACTCTCAGCGCGAAGGCGGGATCCTGCTCGATCGTACGCTCGACCCCGAGGGCGACGAGGCTGTTCACCCGCTCCGGGTCGGGTCTGGACGTGCCCCCACGGACCTCCACCAGCACGGTGCCGGGCGGTACGAAGTCCCCGATCAGCCGGGTCACCACGAAGACACACTCGTGGCGGGCCGCCTCCGCGATCAGACCGGGCACGTCGAAGGCCTGAACGGCTCCGCCGCGCACGGTACGGATGTGCAGCACCGAACCGTCGGACGGTACGGTTCCGTCTCCGTGGGGCGCGGCGCCCCGGATCGCCGCGGCGCCGCCGGTGAACACGTTCTCTCCCATGCGCGCGACCAACTCTGCGATGGCCACCGGTCGGAGGCTGTGGGTGAACCGGTTGAGGTAGATGAGCAGGAGTACCAGGCTCACGGCCACCGCCACGCCGGCCAGTGTGACCCCGAGGTCGGGGACCGATGCGGATTCGATGCTCCGTAGCAGGGAGAAGGCGAACGCGAACGTCCCCGTGAAGGTCGCCAGAACCGCTTTCTGCAGCCGGTCCCGGTACCACAGGCGCATGTACCGGGGGGAGAGGGTTCCCGTGGCCTGCTGCACCACCAGCACGCCGATCGTGACGACGAAACCGAGGAGCGCCACCATCGCGCCCACGATGGCGGTGAGCACGCCGCTCGCGGTCGCGGCGGAATAGTGCCAGCCGCTCGGCGGCCAGTCCGCGCGGTCGACGGCGAGGGCCGCCTCGGCGAGAAGGGCGCCGAGGGCGAGACCGATCATCGGCACGATCCACAGGCTGGCCTTGACGTACTGCCGCAACCTGAACCTGTCCGCCCAGGACGTCATGACACCCATGCCACGCTCCTTCGCGGGAGGATGAGGTGCTCGTGAGGCACGACGTGACGGCGGGTTCCTCGAAGGATCCGCTCTCCCTCACCGTAGGGGGATACCCGGACCCGCGCGCAGCGGCGGCGCCGTCACCCCGCGTCACTCGCTCGCCAGGACGGAGCGACACCGTCGGCCTAAGCTGACCGGGTGCCGTCCGGTCCACCTCACTCCGGCGCGTAGGCGCCCGCATGTGGTCGGCCGGGGCTGAAAGGGGCCCGCGATGGAGGACTATCCCCTGATCGAGGACCACGGTCTGATCGGTGATCTGCAGACCGCGGCCCTCGTGACGACCGATGCGACGATCGACTGGTTCTGTTGTCCCCGGTTCGATTCGCCCAGCGTCTTCGGCTCTCTGCTCGACCTCCGCAAGGGCGGCCACTTCACCGTGCGGCCGGTTGCGGACACGTACACGACCAAACAGCTCTACCACCCCGACACGGCTGTCCTGGTGACGCGCTTCATGACGGAGGCCGGGGCGGGGGAGGTCGTCGACTTCATGCCGGTGACCGGAACCACCGCGACGGACCGGCACCGTCTCGTCCGCATGCTCCGCTGCGTGCGCGGCAGCATGACGTTCGAAGGGGAGATCGCTCCGCGCTTCGACTACGGCCGCAAGCCGCACGAACTCCATATCTCCGAGCACGGCGCCCTGTTCACCTCGGAGGACCTGGACCTGGCCGTCCACGCCGTCCGTGAGCCGCAGGACGAGCGGCTGCTGAGCATCCTCCCCGGAGACAACGACGACCTCCGCTTCTCCTTGAGCCTGCGGGCGGGGCAGCAGCGTGGACTGGTGATGGAGTCCGCTCCCGGCGGGCCTCCGCACGAGGTCCGCCTGGAGGAGTTCGAGCGCCTCTTCGACCAGACGGTCCGCTTCTGGCGCTCCTGGCTGGGGCAGTCCACCTACTCCGGCCGCTGGCGGGAGGCGGTGGAACGTTCGGCCGTGACGCTGAAGCTGATGACCTACGCGCCGACCGGCGCCCTTGTCGCCGCACCTACGGCGGGGCTCCCCGAGCAACTGGGCGGGGAGCGCAACTGGGACTACCGGTTCACCTGGATCCGTGACGCCTCGTTCTCCGTGTACGCCCTGCTGGGCCTGGGATTCAAGGAAGAGGCGTCCGCGTTCATCAACTGGCTGCACGACCGGGTGAAACAGGAGGCCGGTCAGGACAATGGCTCGGGGCCACTGAACATCATGTACCGGGTCGACGGCTCGGCCGACCTGGTCGAGGAGACCCTCGGCCACTGGGAGGGATACCGCGGCTCCGCCCCGGTCCGCATCGGCAACGGAGCGGCGACCCAGCTCCAGCTGGACATCTACGGCGAGGCGCTCGACAGCATCTACTTCGCGCACGAGCACGGCATGCATCTCGACCACGGTGGATGGAAGGCCCTGCACACCCTGCTCGACTGGCTGGTCGATCACTGGGACCAGCCCGGCGAAGGGCTCTGGGAGACGCGTGGGGGCCGGAAGGACTTCACGTACGGTCGCGTGATGTCCTGGGTGGCCTTCGACCGTGCCCTGCGGATCGCCTACGACGACGGCCGTCCCGCGGCGGGCGGACGCTGGGTCGAAGCGCGGGACGAGATCTATGCGCAGGTGTACGACCGTGGCTGGGACCCGGGGAAGCAGGCTTTCGTACAGCACTACGGCGACGACGTGCTCGACTCGGCGCTGCTGCGTATGCCGACGGTCGGCTTCATCACCCCGGACGACCCGATGTGGCAGTCCTCTCTGGACGCGATGGAACGTGAGCTGGTGAGCGACAGCCTGGTCTACCGCTACAACCCCGAGGCGTCGCCCGACGGGCTGCGTGGCTCCGAGGGAACCTTCTCGCTGTGCACGTTCATGTACGTCGACGCCCTGGCCCGGGCCGGACGCACCGACATGGCCAGGCTGGTGCTGGAGAAGATGCTCACGTACGCCAACCACCTGGGGCTGTACTCGGAGGAGATCGACCTGACAGGAAGGCAGTTGGGCAACTTCCCCCAGGCTTTCACGCACCTGGCCCTGATCGACGCGGCGATCACCCTGGACGCGATGCTCCAGGGGGACCGGCGGGACGGCACGTAGGCCGCGGAGCCGCCGAGCGAGTTCTCAGAGTGGGGGAACGGTTGTCGTGGTCGGCGCGGGCCCGAGGAGGACGATGGTGTCACCGTCCTGAGGCACGGTCTTCCGTCTTTCCGTGACGGGGTCCAGCCGGTGGTCCGCGCGCACCACGAAGAGCGTGTCGTACTCCGGCGGCAGCGGGGCGGCGGCCGGTCGCACCAAGAACCGGGCGCCCCGTCCGTAGCGCTCCGCGAGGACGTGCCGGACCAGGGAGCGGCCGAAGAGGATGTCGCCGCCGGTGTACGGAGCGACCACGCCGTGGCTGTCGTGCGGTGGCCCCACCCGGTACACGGGACCTTCGACGTTGTCCTGCATCACGATCGAGGCGAGTGCGTTGAAGTCGTCGTCGTCGGTGGCCAGGAAGACGGCCGTCACGCCCTCCAGCCGAGCCCCGGGATTGATGGCCGTGGCCAGCAGATCGCCCTCGGCCAGCTCCAGGCCCGCCCGCTCGATGTGTTCCCGTTCCTCGTCGAGTCCCGCCCACATCAGCACGTCGAGGCCGGCGGACCGCAGGGCCCTGCCCAGGTCGACCACCCACGGCTCGCCACCCACCAGGAGGACACGGGTGCCCTCCTCCTTGACGACCCCCAGGCGTCTGGCCATTGGCGCCGCCGTCAGCGCGTAGAGCAGAACGGTCCCCACGATCACCAGGAAGGTGACGGGGAGGACCTTCGAGGCCCCGGGCACTCCCCGTTCCACCAGGCCGGCGGAGAAGGCCGACGCCGTCGCCGCCGCGACGATGCCGCGTGGGTCCATCCATCCGACGAAGGCGCGTTCGCCGCGTGAGAGGTCCGTGCGTGCCGCGGCGCCGAAGGCCACGACCGGGCGGACCACCAGGACGAGGATCGCGATGAGGCCGAGCGCCGGAAGGAGTACCGGTACCAGTGACGCCGGGGTGACGGTGGAGGAGATGGAGACGAACAGCAGTCCGATGATCAGCTGGACCAGGGTCTCCAGGAAGGGGCGGCGCGCGGGCATGTCGAAGCCGCGGATGTTGGAGACGGCGAGGCCCGCCACGATCGCGGCGATGAGCCCCGTGTCGTCCCGCACGATGTCACAGCCCGCCGATACACCGATGACGATGGCGAGCTGAGCCAGGGTTCCCAGGGTCTCGCCGAGTCGCAGGGTGCGCAGGGTGAACCACAGCAGCGCGGTTCCCACGATCCCGCCCGCCAGCCCGACGGCGAGGCTGAGCATGAACTGCCCCAACTGGTAGCCCCGGCCGATGTCGATCTGGTGCGACGAGGCGACCGCGTGGAAGGTGAGGGCGCCGAGGATGGCGCCGATCGGGTCGGTCAGCGTGCCTTCCCAGATCAGGATGCGCCGCACCTTGTCACTCGGTCGCACGAAGTCGAGGATCGGCCCCACGACGGTGGGCCCGGAGACGACGAGGATCATGCCGAGCATCGCGGCCACGCGCAGGGGCATGTCGAACAGAGCAGGCGCCACCGTCCCGGTGACGAGGAAGGTGAGCAGCACGCCGTACACGAGAAGCCTGCCCACGATCCCCCGGGTGTGGTGGGCGAGCTTGCGCACGTCGAGTCCCAGACCGGCGTCGTAGAGGATCACCGCGACGGCCAGCGACACCATGGCGGAGAAGTCCGGACCGAGCAGTTTCTCCGGGTGGATGACGTCGGTGACCGCGCCGGCGGCGAACCCGACGGGAAGCAGGACGATGAGGGCGGGGACGCGCAGCTTGCTCGCCAGGATCTGCGAACCGGTGGCGAGCACCACCGTCAAGGCGAGTCCGAGAAGGATCTCGTCGTCGGTCAAAGCGGCTTCCTTCCTCGGAATGCGAGCGTGGGGGCGTCAGGGACGCCATGCGAACGGGCGATCAATGGTCCGGTGCCGCACCGTCACCCGTGGTGCCGCTCTCCCCGCGCAGCTCGGCGTCGGTGAGCTCTTCGAGCTCACCGCGGGCGTCGAGCCAGTAGAGGAGGACCACGGCCGGCACGACGAGCACCAGGGCCACCAGGGTGACGATCGCCAGCCACGTCAGCGTGGCGGGCGAGCCCGCGGCGTCGGCCACGGTCAGCGAGGTGGGCAGCAGATAGGGGCGTTGGGCCGTACCCCAGGCGATGACGGCCGACGCGACGATCCCGATCGCCGTGACACGCATCCAGGTGCTCGGGGGCCGCAGGAGCATCAGCAGGGTGGCGAGGGCGGCTGCTCCGGCCACGACGACGAAGAACAACCCCAGGCCGTGGGTGAGCCCGCGCCACACGTAGGGGGCGTCCTCGTGGGTGACGAAGCCGGTGACCACCGCAAGCACGGTGAGTACGCCGAGACTGCACAGCGCGCGCCGCCTGAAGTAGCCGACCAGATCGGGCGCGTCGAAGCGGCGGGCGTCCCCGGTCAGGAACACCGCGCCGAGGAAGGCCGTGGTCGCGACGGCGACGAGCCCGAACACGAGGGAGGTGGGGCTGGTCCAGACGTCGGCCGAGGCCTCGGTGCCGGGAGCCACGCGTTCCGACGCGACCCCGCCGACGGCGGCACCGAGGAAGAACGGCGTGACGAGCGAGGCCACGGCGAACACGGCACCGTACAGTCGTCGGCCGGCGAGCCGGCGGGAGGGCTTTCGGAGCGCGAATCCGGCACCGCGCAGGACCATGCCCACGACGGCCAGGGCCAGCGGGAGCCACATCGCGGAGAACACGGTCTGGAACAGGACGGGGAAGCCGGTCCACATGATGACGAGAACGAAGATCAGCCAGACGTTGTTGACCTCCCATACGGGAGCCATGGCATGGTCGATGAGCCACCGGGGGCGCCGACCGCGTTCCGTCCCTCCGGCGGTCAGATCCCAGAAGCCGGCCCCGTAGTCCGTGCCGCCAGCGCAGGCGTACGCGGTCACGGCCAGGAGGAGGACCACGGCGATGAGGTCGGCCGTCACAAGCGGTCACCCCCGGGTCGGCCGGCTCCGTCTCCGGAGGGAGGGACGTCTCCCACGGGAAGGGGAGCGCGCGGCCCGTAGGGGAGGTCGTCCTCCGGCGGACTTTCCGTACCCGCCGCGGCCTGCTGCCCGTCGGCGAGGCGCCACCGTGTGCGCATCTTCAGCAGGACCACGAGGAACGAGCCGAAGAGGAACACGTACACCACCATCACCACAGCGAGCATGATCCACAGGGTGGTGGAGCGCGTCGACGTCACCGCCTCGGCGACACGCATGTTCTGGTACACGATCCAGGGCTGGCGTCCGACCTCGGTGGCGATCCAGCCGCACTCGACGGCCACCACCGAGGCCACGCCCGCGCAGGCCGCCGCTCGGTAGAACCATGCCGATGCGGGCAGTCGGCGGTGCCGCAACCAGACGAACCCGTACCAGAGGGCGAGCAGCACCAGCACGGATCCGATCAGGACCATGATGTCGAAGGCCCAGTGGGCGATGGTCGCCTGTGTCGCGGTGGGGCGCTGGTCCGCCGGGACGGAGGTCAGCCCCACCACCTCGGTGTCCGGACTGAACCCGGCCAGCACCGAGTCGAGCAGGGGGATCTTGATGCCGCCGGAGACGGTTCCGTCCTCGTGCAGGCGCCCGAAGAGGTACTCCGGCACTCTGGTGTCGGTCTTCCAGACGATCTCCATGGCGGCGAACTTCACCGGCTGCTTGTGGAACACCGATCGGGCGATGGAGTCGCCGAGGACGAACTGCACCGGGGTGGCGACGGCGGCGATGGTGAACGGAACGGCGAAGCCCAGCCGGTGGTAGTGGTCCCGGCGGCCGCGCAGCCAGCCGACGGCATAGACACCGGCCACCATGAACCCCGCGGTGATGACCATGGCCACGACGAAGTGCCAGTACTGAGGGCCGAACATCGGTGTGAAGATCGCCTTCCAGACGTTCACGTCGACCGGGTTGCCCCCGGAGTCGAGCGAGAAGCCCCGCGGCGTGTTCATCCAGGAGTTGGCGGCCAGAATGCCGAACGCTCCGAGCAGTGCGGCGAACGGCAGGGGCAGCCCGAGAAGGAAGTGCGTCCGCGGCTTCAGCCGCCGCCATCCGTACAGGTAGATGGCGATGAGCACGGCCTCCAGGAAGAAGGCCCAGGCCTCGACGCCGAATCCGATGCCGAAGACATCACCCCACCGCCCCATCAGGCCGGGCCAGAGCAGACCGAACTCGAACGAAAGCACCGTGCCGGTGACGATGCCGAGTGCGAACTGCACCGCCATGACGGCCGACCAGCGCCGCGCCAGGAGCAGCGCCGTGGCGTCCTTCCGGCGCAGCCCTCGGTAGTGCATGACCAGGGTGATGAAGGGGAAGGCGACACCGAGGGGTACCAGGATGATGTGAGAGGCCAGGGTGAAGGCCATGAGTTCCCGGGCCGGCAGGAGTTGGGCCGGGGCATCCGCCAGCAGGTGGAGCGAGGTGGACATGCAAGCCTTCGCTGTTCGTGGACGTGACGGGCCGGGAGACGGTCATCCGCCCGTGGCGAATCCCGGGAAGAGGGTCATGCCGCCGTCGACGTACAGGGTGGTACCCACCACGTAGTCCATGAGGTCGGAGGCGAGCGCGACGACGGCGTTGGCGATGTCCTCGGGATCGCCGATGCGGTCGTACGGAATGAGCCGCAGGAGGTCCTCCCGCGCTTCCGGCGTCTCCCAGGCGGCGCGGTTGATCGGCGTCCTGATCGCCCCCGGGGCGACCGCGTTCACCCGGATCTTCTCGGGTGCCAGCTCCTGGGCCAGGGTCTGCATCATCATCTGCACGCCGCCCTTGGAGGACGCGTAGTTGACGTGGCCCGACCACGGGATGAGCTGGTGCACCGAACTCATGCAGATGATCTTCCCGGCGGAGCGGGAGACCTCGGGGACCACGCCCCGGCGCCGGAACTCCTTGGTCGCCTCCCGGGCGCACAGGAACTGACCGGTGAGATTGACGTCGATGACCTTCTGCCACTGAGCGAGCGTCATCTCCGTGAGCCGGGCGTCCCGCTGCAGTCCCGCGTTGGCCACGAGAACGTCGATGGTGCCGAACTCCCGGACCATCCGGTCCATCATGGCGACGACCTGGTCCTCCTGGGACACGTCGGCCTCGTACGCCGAGGCGCGTACCCCGAACGAGGCGATCTCCGCGACCACCTCCTCGGCGGCCTCACGCCCCGCCACGTAGTTCACGACCACGTCGGCGCCCGCTCGGCCCAGACCGATGGCCGTGGCCTTGCCGATGCCCGAATTGGCGCCGGTGACCAGAGCCTTCTGGCCGTGCAGCAAGCGCGCCGGGAGCACATCCTGCGGTGCCCCCACAGTGGAATCCATTCCCTGCCTCCTCGCTGCGCGGTCGCCCTGGGCCCGGGGCCGGCGCGGCCGGGCAGCTCACGCAATCACCCGATGGGGCGGTCGGCATCTCCTCAGCATCGCCTGTGGGCCGTTGAGGCGAGCATCTTCGTCCGGACGGACCACTCGCAGGCGTGCCGCGCCGGTCTCAACCCAGCCGGGCCACGAGGTGGTCCCCGACCCGCAGGGCGTTGGCGATGGCCGTCAAGGACGGGTTGACCGCGCCGATGCTGGGGAAGAAGCTCGTGTCGACGACGTACAGGTTGTCGAGGTCGTGCGCCTTGCAGTTCACGTCCAGCGCGGAGGCGGCAGGATCGGTGCCGAAGCGAACGGTGCCCGCCTGGTGCGCCGTCGCGCCGATCGGCATGCCCTTGTGCAGGTAGATGCTGCGGGACAGCAGGTGATGCTCGTGCATGCCGAGGTGGCCCAGCATTCCCTGCAGTTTGTGCCTCAACCTCCTCAGCCCTTCGACGTTGTTCTTCTCGTCGAGAGTGAGAGTGATACGGGCGTCGCCGTCGAGAGTGACCCGGTTGTCGGGCAGGGGCAGATCCTCACCGCACAGCCAGAAGTCGACGGCGTGATGCGCCAGCACCTCGAACGGCATGTCGGGTGTCACCGCACCGGCCCATCGGGGGGCCTCGCCGTGGATCTGCTCGGCGTCCGACTTGCCCAGCATCTGGATGCCGCCCAGCGGGAAGTCCCAGTCGTCGGCGCCGAGGTACCAGTCGTTGACGGCGAGGGTCTTCTGGAACCGGGTGTCATTGGGTTCCTTCGACACCGCCATCAGAGCGAGGTTGTTGTGCCGCATGTAGAACCGGCCGACCACGTCCGAGCCGTTGGCGAGGCCACGGGGATGGTGTTCGTTCGCCGAGGCCAGCAGCAGCGCCGCGGAGTTGACCGCCCCACAGGAGACGACCACCATGTCCGCCGTGTAGCGGACCTCGGAACCGTCTGCCAGCCGGCCGACGACCGCGCTGACCCTGCGTCCCCGGGCATCCGTATCCAGACGGACCACCTGGGTGTGGGTGACCATCTCGACGTTCGGGTGCTCCAGGGCCGGTTCCACACAGATCACCTCGGCGTCGGACTTCCCGCGCACCAGGCACGGAAAGCCGTCGACCCGGTCGCACCGGATGCAGACGCTGGAGTGGGTGGCCCGCCCGCCGTTCTCCTGGATCAGGTTGACGCCGATCGGCAGGTGGAACGGGTGCAGGCCGCGCTTCTCCAGATCGTCGCTCAGCTGCTGGATGCGCGGCTCGTGCTCCACCGGCGGATGGGCGTACTGCGCGCTCACCGGGCCTTCGCCGGGATCCTCGCCGTGCCGTCCGTGGACGAGGTAGAGGTGCTCGGCCTGCGTGTAGTACGGCTCCAGATCCTCGTACCGGATCGGCCAGGCAGGGGAGATGCCGCCGTGATGACGGATCTCGCCGAAGTCCTCGGGGCGCAGCCGGAAGAGGGCGGCTCCGTAGAACTTGGTGTTTCCGCCGACGTAGTAGTTGACCTCGGGCGGGAACTCGTCGCCGTTCCTGTCCAGCCAGAACTCCGGCGCACGGTACTTCCCCCTGACGAACACGGCCGTCGAATCCCAGTTGTCCCGCTCACGCGGGAGATGGCCGCCGCGTTCGACGAGGAGGACGCGCTTGCCGGACGGGGCGAGCCGATGGGCGAGAGTGCCTCCGCCGGCTCCGGTGCCGATGATGATGACGTCGTAGTGAGGGGCGTCGCCCACGGCGACCACCGTCCTTGGAATCAGGGCCCCGACCTGATGTCAGGCACCTGGCACCCCGCGGGCGGAGGTGCGGCCGGCCCACCTCTCTCGAAAGTAGCCGCCCCCCTCGTGGACGGCGACCGGAGCGGAGGTCCCTGGCCGGTGGGCATTCTCCGCAGTGTGGCGGCGGTCCCTGGGGCCAGGCCTGTTCACAGCACCG
Organism: Streptomyces sp. NPDC029956; assembly: GCF_055574655.1. Classification (NCBI taxonomy): domain Bacteria; kingdom Bacillati; phylum Actinomycetota; class Actinomycetes; order Kitasatosporales; family Streptomycetaceae; genus Streptomyces; species Streptomyces sp. NPDC029956. The sequence goes on from NZ_JBVHZJ010000012.1 coordinate 43,688, forward strand.
CTATGGGATTCACGGGCGACCCCGTGGCTCCGGTCAGCCGCAGGGGGGCGACCACACAGAGGAAACTCCAGCGCCCGGCCTGTGCGCAGACCGGGACGAGGTCCTCGAACCGCAGGTAGTCCATGAGATGGACCCCCATGGCGTGGATGGCCAGGACGTGCACGGGGAAGCCGATGCCCTCCACGACGCTGGGCGCGGTGTCGTTGTTGCCGTCTCCGCCCAGCGCGGAGACCTCGCGCTCGGCCAGGAACTCCACGGCGGTCGGGTGCAGACCCACCCGTGCCTCGGCGGAGTCCCACGGCCCGAGTTCGGTGCGCCGAAGGCGATGCCCCACCCTGACGAACAGGAGATCGCCCGGTCCGACACGGACCCCCTGCGTGACCTCGGCGGCGGTCAGGTCGCCCGAGGTCACATGGTCGCCCGGTTCCAGCCAGGGCACACCACGCAGTCGCGGGATGTCCAGCAGGACACCCCGTCCGACGATGCCGTTCCCGAGCAGGTCGACGGAGAGCCGACGGGCACCCTCGGCCGTCAGGGTGCTCGCGGGCACCCCGCCGTAGAGCTCCCCGTCGAACACCACGTGACACAGGGCGTCGAGATGGCTGTCAGCGTCGCCGTGCACGTTCATCGCGAAGCGGTCGGTGGCGAAGTGGAGCGCGTCGGAGCCCAGCTCGCGCGGGCTCGGGCCCGTCATGCGGTGCACCGCGGGCTCGGGGGCGTCGGGGCCCGGCACGGTCTCGATGGGAGCCGCCATCGACACGGTGCGTCCGATCCGGACCTCCGAGGCCGCCGCCGCCACCCGATCAGGTGTCAGATGGCGTAGCGCCCCACACCGGCCGTCCACCGCCGGGGGCGCCGCCTGGTTCCGGAGCCGCTCGTAGAGCGCCCGGAAACCGTGCGCGGTCATGTCGCTCGTCCTCGACGGCTCCACGGTCACGAGTACCCCCAGGTGCTCAGCCCCCAGCGGAGCACGTGGGTCGCGCCCGCCTGGAGGACGGTGAGGTCCGTTCCGCTCCGGAAGGCGTCCGGTGGACAGGACATCGCCTCCACGGCGACTCCCCGTCGCCGCCGTTCGGGTTCGGCCAGGGTGTCGCCCGTGTACACCTGCACCCAGCGGGTGCCGTCGCCGAGCCAGAGTTCGACGCCTCGCAGTCCTGAGGGGTGCGCCAGCCGTACGACCGCCCGCCCGTCATGGTCGCGGTCGAGCCCGGTGAAGGCGGTGTCCAGCCGCAGGTCGCCGATGGGGCGGGGAGCGCGGAAGTCGTACGGGGTGCCGTCGACGGGCGCCCGGCCGATGGGCAGGCCCCTGTGGTCGGTATGCAGCAGGGTCCGCGCGGGAACGGTCAGCACGACGCTGTCGACGAGACCGGTACCGACCGTGAGATAGGGATGCTGGCCCACACCGTAAGGCGCGGGTTCGGTACCGGTGTTGGTGGCCCGGACCGTGGCCCTGAGCCCTTCGGCCCTCAGCCGGTACTCGACTCGGACATCAAGGAGGAACGGATATCCGGGCTGGGGGCAGAGCGTGGTGCCGAGCATCACCGAGTCATCGGTGCGGGCGATTGGCTCCCACAGGGTCCAGCGCAGCAGTCCGTGGATCGCGTTGTCCTTCTCCACCTCGGTCAGGGGGAGTTGGAGATCTCTGCCGTCGAAGCGGTAGCGTCCGCCGCCCACGCGGTTCGGCCAGGGGACGAGCAGTTGCCCGCGCCCGCCCGTGATGGTGGACCCCGTGGAGAACCCGTCCAGCACAGGTCGGCCGTTCACGACGTACTCGCGCAGGGCCCCGCCCAGCTGGACCACTTCCGCGCTCTGCCCGCCCCGGACCAACCGCCACGACCCGCCTGTGGGGCTGGGGGACGCTGAAGAGCCGTCGCGCGCGCCGGTGCGGACGGGCCGCTCCGTGCCCGGCCCTTCCCCCGGTGCCCCGGCAGGGGGTTCCCGGCGCATCAGCGACAGCACGGCCGTGACGACGGCCTCCGGAGGCCGGTCGATCTCCACCACCAACGGGTGCTCGTCGGGCTCCGGCTCCTCGAGGATCGCGAGCTGGCTGTCCAGCAGGCCCGCCGGGAAGAAGTGACCGTGGCGCGCCCCAAGCCGGGACTCCAGGAGCTCGCGCGAGCCGTGCAGGTACACGAGGACAGTGCCGGGACGCCCTGCCAGCAGCGTGTCCCGGTAGTGGCGCTTGAGCGCCGAGCAGGTGACGACGGCCCGCTGACCGGCCGCGGTCGCCCGATCCAGCCACTCCCCGATCGCCTCAAGCCACGGCTCCCGGTCGCTGTCCGTGAGGGCATGGCCGGCGGCCATCTTGGCGCGGTTGCCGTCGGAATGGAACGCGTCCGCGTCCCGGTACGCCCAGCCCAGCCGCTCGGCGAGGAGACGCCCCACCGTCGACTTGCCCGACCCGGCGACGCCGACGACGAGAACCAGCCGCGGCGACTCACCTGTCGCTCCTTCGCGCGCCATGTTCTGACAGGCTCCTCCCTGTCGTCTGCCCGCCGAGACGTCTCCGTCCGGCGGGTCGGATACCTCCAATCTGACCCCCGTCGTCCTCCGGCGCATGTCGGTACCCGCGACCTGCCAGGTCTTTCCGCCCGGAATCGCGCGGTTCACGGCTGACAAGCCTTTGCCATGGCGAGGACTTGCCGCCATGAGGCCTTCACGCCGGTGTTCACCGGTCGATAGACCCATGCCATGAACTCCCCTTCCCATCCCTCTGCCTTCCGGCGCGGACGCCGGCCGCTGACCGCGGCGGCCACTGTGGTGCCCCTGCTGGCTTCGGGGCTCATAGCGCTGCAGGCACCCGCGCAGGCGGCTCCGGCCAGGCCCAGCGTCCCCGCCAAGCCCTCGGCGACCCACAAGGTCACACTGGTCACCGGCGACGTCGTCACCGTCACCACGACGGCCGACGGCAAGCAGATCGCCGAAGTCGACCGGCCCGACAGCGCCGTCGGCGGCGTGAAGCTCCAGGAGATCAAGGGCGACCTCTTCGTCATCCCGGACGAAGCGGCGCCGCTACTGGGCACGGACACGCTGGACCGCCGGCTGTTCAACGTCACCGACCTGATCGAGATGGGGTACGACGACGCGAAGTCGGCCGCGGTCCCGCTGATCGCGACGTACACCCTGCCGAAGTCCCGCGCGGCCGTCGAACCCACCGCCCCCCGGGGCAGCAAGCTGACCCGGAAGCTCAAGGGCATCCGAGGTGCCGCGCTCAGCACCGAGAAGCGGCAGACACGAACCTTCTGGAACACCGTCGCGCAGCCGGGCAGCCCGTCGCTGGGCGCGGGTGTGGCGAAGCTGTGGCTCGACGGCCGCGTGAAGGCCAGTCTGAAGGAGAGCGTGCCGCTGATCGGCGCGCCCGAGGCCTGGGCGGCCGGCTACGACGGCAAGGGCGTCAAGGTCGCCGTGCTCGACACCGGCATCGACGTCAACCATCCCGACTTCGCCGGCCTGATCGACGGTACGGCGAGCTTCGTGCCGGGTGAGGCCGTCACCGACGTCAACGGGCACGGCTCGCATGTCGCCGGCACGATCGTCGGTTCGGGTGCCGCCTCCGGGGGTGACAACAAGGGCGTCGCCCCTGGCGCCGACCTGTTCGTCGGCAAGGTGCTCGGCGGCGCCGAAGGCCACGGGCAGGATTCCTGGGTCATGGCGGGCATGCAATGGGCCGCCGAATCCGGCGCGGACGTCGTCAACATGAGCCTCGGCGACTCGTACCCGACCGACGGCAGCGACCCGATGTCGCAGACGGTCGACGCGCTCTCCGCGCAGTACGGCACGCTGTTCGTCACAGCCGCCGGCAACTCCGGCCCGGAGAGCATCTCCGCCCCTGGCGCGGCCGCCTCGGCGCTGACCGTGGCGGCCACGGACAAGCAGGACCGGCTCGCGTCCTTCTCGAGCACCGGCCCGCTGGCCTACTCCGGCGGCATGAAGCCGGACATCGCAGCGCCCGGCGTGGACATCACCGCGGCCCGCTCGCAGGAGATGACCGGCGGTGGTGAGGGCCCGTACCGCACCATCAGCGGCACCTCCATGGCCACCCCGCACGTGGTCGGCGCGGCGGCGATCCTGGCCCAGCAGCACCCGGACTGGACCGGCGCGCAGCTCAAGGAACACCTGATGAGCACGGCCAAGGGCCTGGACGGCGGGTACTCGCCGTACGAGGTCGGCACCGGCCGTCTCGACGTCGCCGCCGCCGTGCGCACCACGGTCCGCGCCACCGGATCGCTCTTCTTCGGCAATCACACATGGCCGCACGAGACCAGCGACGGGGCCGTCACCGAAGACCTGACCTTCACCAACACCGGCTCCACCGACGCCACGCTGAACCTGGCGCTGACCGACGACGGCGGCCCGTTCGCGCTGGGAGCCACCACGGTCACCGTGCCGGCGGGCGGCACCGCCGCCGTCCCGGTGACCGGTGACCCGCAAGCCGTCTCGGCGGGCCGGCACGTCGGCTACGTGACAGCCACCGACACTGCCACCGGGCAGTCGGTGACCCGCACGTCCGTGGCGCTGCTCAAGGAGGAGGAGCGCTACGACCTGAACATCAAGCTGGTCGGCCGGGACGGCAAGCCCGGCGCCGGCTGGGTCACGATCAACCTGGCCGGCGACTTCTGGCCGTGGCAGGTCTACGTACACGGCTCGACCACCATGCGTATGGCACCCGGCCTGTACACCGTCGCGGGGTACCTCGACGTGGCGGGCGAGAAGGCGGACCGCTCGGGTCTGGCCGTACTCGTCGACCCGGAGACCGTGCTCAAGGACGGCTCCGCGGATGTCGTGCTGGACGCGAGCAAGGCACGGCTCCTCCAGACCGAGGCGCCGCAGCTCACCGAGGACCGCCAGCGCAAGGTCGACTTCAACGTCCATTACGCGGGCCTCGACCCGTACATGGACTACCGCAGCGCGTACGTGCTGCCGCCGACGTACGACGACGTCTACGTCGCGCCGACGGAGCCGATGAAGCAGGGCGAGTTCACGCTGGTCACCCGCTGGCGCAAGGGCGAGCCGCAGCTCGGCCTGAGCGCGTTGGGCGGTCGGCTCCGGTTCGAGGCGCGGGTACAGGCGGGCAGCGCACTAGACACCGGCACCGACACGCTGCCTGCCGTCTACGCGGGCAACGGAACGGCGGAAGCGTACGAGAACGTCACGGCCGAGGGCCGGATCGTCGTCGTCGAGCGGAGCAACGAGGTCGCGCCGCAGGAGCGAACCGAGGCCGCGGTCGCGGCCGGCGCCAAGGCGCTGATCGTGGTCAACGACGGTGTCGGTGGCCTGATGGAGTACGTCGGCGAGTCGGCCGTCCCCGTCGCCACCGTGCACCGCGACGCGGGCAAGGGCCTTGTCGCGATGGCCAAGACAGGCGTCCTCAAGCTGACCGTGAAGCAGACCGAGCACACGCCGTTCGTCTACGACCTGACCCGGAACTACCCCGGCCAGGTGCCGGACCGTGCCCTGGTCTACAAGCCGGGCAAGGGTGACCTCGCCAGGATCGACGCCCGCTACCACGCGGCGGCCGGCGGCCGGCTCGCGGAAGGGTACCGGTCCGACTTCACGCTCAGCCCGTCGTTCAACATGCCCGAGCTGGAGTGGCACCCGGGCACCCGCACGGAATGGGTGACCCCGGGCCAGGTCTGGAGGGAGTTCCACACGCAGGGCGTCGACGGACCGCTGCCGTGGTCGATGGTGTCGGGCGACAACACCTACGCCAAGGGCAGCACCACGCGCCTGGACTGGTTCGCCCCGGCGATCCGGCCCGCCCAGAGCGAGTCCTTCGGCGTGTACAACTCCCGCTGGCAGAACTACATGACCTGGAACGTGCAGGCGTGGGCCTCCGCCAGCGACACCATGCGTCTCGGCGGCTACCTCCCGTGGGGCGAGACGCCGTCCCATCTGCAGATCTTCCAGGGCGACACCCTGATCCACGACAACCCCGTCAGCGGGGACATGCAATGGGTGGAGGTACCGGCGGGCAACCGGCCCTACCGCGCCGTCCTCGACGTGGAACGGCCCGCTGACGCCTTCCGGCTGTCGACGCGCACCCACACCGAGTGGACCTTCGTGTCCGACACCGTCGACTCGGACTTCTTCGAGCCGTTCTCGGTGCTGAACCTGGACTACAGGCTGGAGACGGACCTGCACGGCGACGTCAAGGCCGGCACGACCCAGAAGATCACGCTCAAGCCGGTGTCCATGGACCTCGGGACCGTGCCGGGCACCGTCACCGGGGTGACGCTGGACGTCTCGTACGACGACGGCGCCGACTGGCAGAAGGTGACCTTGGCCAAGCGGGCCGACGGCACCTGGACGGGTTCGTTCAAGACGGCCAGGAAGCCCGGCGGCTTCGTCTCGCTCCGCGCGAGCGCCGGGACGGACAGCGGCTTCGGCGTCAGCAACGAGATCATCCGGGCGTACGGCCTGCGATGAACCGCACCGTCGGGCCCCGGGGCGGCGACTCCCCGGGGCCCTTCCCCTCACACCTGCTCCCATCAGGGACTATTCAGGGTCTGCCGCCATGGCGCATACTCTCCCCGCTGCGGCAAGCGGAAGAGAGTCGGTCGCCGATGTTGGATGTTCTGGGCCTCGAACCCGACGACGAAAGTGTCTACCGGGCGCTGCTCGGACGGCCGAACTCCACCGCGATCCTGCTTTCCGACCATCTTGTCCTCCCGCATGCCCAGGTCGACAAGGCCTTGTCCCGCCTGGTCGGGTGGGGACTGGTGACGAGGTCGGCGGACGACCGTTTCACCGCCGCGCCGCCGGCCATGGCGCTCGGCGCTCTCATCAGCCAGCGCCGGGACGGGCTGCGCATGGCCGAGCATGCCCTGGTGACCTTCGCCGAGGAACACCGAGCGGCGATGACCGGGAGCAGCATCAACGATCTGATCGAGGTCGTCACGGGCGTCGACGCCATCCGCCACCGTTTCCTCCAGGTGCAGCAGGCGGCCCGCACGCAGGTCCGCTCCTTCATCACCGCGCCGTTCGTCGCCCTGCCACCCGACGAGAACACGGCCGAACCCGTGGCCATCGGCAGGGGTGTGCACTTCCGCGCCGTGCTGGACCGGGCCGTCCTGGCGGAACCCGGCATCGTCGACGACGCGATCGAATCCCTGGGGAAGGGCGTGCACCTGCGGGTCGCCGACGAACTTCCGATGAAACTCGTCCTGGCCGACGCCGACCTCGGACTCGTCCCGCTCGCGGTCACGGCGGCGGGAGAACCCGGCGCCGTGCTGCTGCACCGCAGCGGGCTGCTGGACGCGATGGACGCGCTCTTCGAGACGGTGTGGCGCACAGCCCGCCCCCTCGAACTGGGCACCGGCGGAGAGACCGATCCCACCGTCCAGGTCGGTACGCCGGGTCCCACCGACCTGGACCGAAGGATTCTCGCCCTCCTCCTGGCCGGCCTGACGGACCTCACCGCCGCCGCGCAACTCGGCCTGTCACCGCGAACGCTGCACCGGCGCCTGCGTCACCTCATGGACCTGGCCGGAGTCAGGACCCGGATGCAGCTCGGAGCCCACGCCATGCGAAACGGCTGGGCAGAGGTTCCTTGAACGAGCTCCCCCGTACTGCGAAAGGGCGAGCATCCCGGTGTCCGCCGCCGGACGGAGTACTTCGGCAGCGTCGCCGAACGCAGCGCACACCATTGCTGCAGCGACTCGGTGGCTTCCCGACCAGGTGCCCTCGACCGGTCCGGGCCACCCTCTCGCGGCTTGACACACGACATGATGGTCTACCCGCCCCGAACGGCCCGATACTTCGAGGCGGGTGCCTCCGGTCCCGCCTGCGCGGGTACGGATCCCGATCCTGCCGCTTGGTGGGTTTCGCGCCGCATTCCGACGTGCTGTGCCGCACGTCGCCACAGGAGAGGGAGGAAGGTGTAGAAGCGGTCGGGGAGGAACACGGCGTCCGCGACGATCATCGCGCCGGAGAAGAGGGGTAGCCCCATGAGTACGGCGATACCCATGTGCATGCCGAGCAGTACGGTCAGAACGGGATACTTGAGCCTGCCGAAGAGCACGAACGGGAAGGCGACCTGCACGAGGACCGTCACGTAGCCGACGATCGCGATCACCATCGGGAACTCGTCCACGAGGTGGGAGAGCGCGGGCCAGGGCTGGAACAGTTCGAGGTTCAGTGCGTAGTGGAGAGCGGTGCCGCCGCCCCAGGTGGAACCCTGGACCTTGTACAGGCCGGCCGATCCGTAGAGGAAGCAGACCTGTGCGGCGATGACGAAGATGCCGCAGTTGTGCACCACCGTGGTCAAGGTGATGCGGGCCTCCTTGAGTTGCTGCGCGTAGAAACTCTTCACCGGTTGCGGCGCGTGGGCCGCGCGAGCCGTCCTGAGCCGGTCTCTGCGTGAGTCCAGGGACCAACGCCGACCGCATGCGGTGAGAACGAGATACAACACCATCAGAAGGACCAGGTTGTCGCCCCCGTCCGTCATGAAGATCGCTCTTGCGTGGAACGAGATCACCACGACGGCGAAGAGGACGGACATGACGCGGGTCCGCCAACCCAGCGTGAACAGCGCGGACGTGACGAGAGCCAGTACGTAACAGAGCTCGAAGTAGGCACGGCTGTCGGACAGCATCAGAATGCTGTTCCAGCCCGTCTGGTCGAAGAGCTGTGCTGCCAGTGCGGGTGTCCAGGGCGAGTCGGGGCCCCAGATCTCCGCGCGGTGCGGGAACTCGCGGAGCAGAAAGACCAGGTAGAGCAGTCCATAGCCGATGCGCAGGACCGAGGCGGCGTACAGCGACAGCGGCCGGGCGGTGAGAAGTGCCCACAGAGCGCCGACCCGGCCGAGTAGCCATCGGTGGACGGTGGTGACCAGCGATGTCTCCTGGTCCACCGGGCGAGGTGGTGCGGAGGCTGTCGGGGGGAGTTGGGGAGTCTGCTCAGTTCCCACGAGGGGTCACCTTCCACCAGGGCAGAAGCCGGTTCTCGGTGGGCACCGGCGGGCTGTTCCCGGCTGTGCCGGGCGGGGCGATGGGTAGCGTGATCACCCGGAGCTGAATGAAATCGAAGGTGCCGCCGTCGTTGTGGGCGGCGACGCGGTCCGCGGCGATGTTGCTCAGATACTTCTGCAGCATCACGGCCCGGTCCGAGCGCGCCGTGTCGCTTCCTCCATGTGTTTCGACGTAGGAGCTCCATGCGCGACGCACAAGGTTCTGCGCCGTGTGGCTCGGAAACGCATTGTGCTCGACCGCAGAATTGTCGACGGCGGCGAGATCGAACCAGGGGCTCACCCGTACCGATCCGTTGGAGTCGGTGTGCGCGGTCCTCGCCAGGACTTGCCGGTTGAAGGAGTCGGGGTCCGGGGCGAAGAGCCGCCAGTTCTGTTCGAAGAGGGGGTAGACCCAGCCATTGACCTGCGTGCTGTACCGCTTCGACACGGGGTTGGAGGGAGCCACGTGCAGGAACACCATGACGACATGGACCAAGGTCGTCATCAGGCACAGGATCACGGCCGTGTACAGCCCCGCCTTCAGGGCACGGACACTCATGGGCGACCTGTCCGGCGCGCCCCCTCCGTCATGACGTGGCGGGGAGACCGGATCGGAATCGAACTGCTGAGGTTCCTTCACGGTCGCTGAATCAATTCCTCTCGACACCGCCCACCCTGGCTTTCTCGTATGTGTTGATCGCGCCTAGGTCGCCGCGACTCTCACCGACGGCGCACGGCGCACGGCGCACGGCGGATTCGGTGAGGATTCCGCCGCGCGCCGTCATCTGATGAACAGGCCTTCGTGCAGGCTGCTGCCTAGCCCTCGTGGCCCGCGGGCTTGTTGCCGTAGCCGAAGTGTCCGTCCGGCTGCTCGCCGTGGCCGTCGTGGCCGTGGCCCGGCTTGCCCGGTCCCTCGTGGTCCCCGTGGCCCGGCCCGGCGTGGTCCGGCCCGCCCTGCTCCGGCCCGCCATGGTGCGGTCCGCCGTGGTCCGGCTTGCCGCTGTGCCCGCCGGTGACGGCCCCGCCGGTCGTGTTCCCGGCGGTGATGCCCGAGGTGTTCCCGCCCGTGGTGTTCCCGGCGGTGTTGCCCGTGGTGTTCCCGGAGGTGTTGCCGGAGATGTTCCCCGAGGTGCCGCCGCTCACGAGGCCGACGCTCGGCCCGCCGATCAGACTGCCGCCGATCAGACCCAGTGTCGTGCCCGTCGTCGCCCCGGTCGTGGTGCCGGTCGTCGTTCCTGCGGTCGCCCCGGTGGTCGTTCCGGTGGTCGTCCCGGTCGTCGTGCCGGTCGTCGTTCCACCGGTGGCGCACCCGCCGAGGAAGATCCGGTTGTTGTTGAGCGTCACCTCGCCGTTACGGGCCAGGGCCCGGCCCTCGACGCTGGCTCCCTGGTTCACGAAGATCGACGTCAGGGCCATGATGGTGCCGACGAAGGTGGAGGTGGTGCCGAGCGTCGCCGAGCTTCCGATCTGCCAGTACACGTTGCACGGCGAGGCGCCGTTCGTGAGCAGGATGCGGCTGTTGGAGGCCGTCGTCAGGGCTTCAGGGATCTGGAACACCCAGACCGCGTTGGGGTTTCCGCCTGCGTTCAGGATCAGATCGCCGGTGAGGCCGACACCGGACGTGGCCCTGTGGACGCCAGGAAGCAGTTCCTGCCCCCCGCCGATTCCTGCTGCGAGCGGGAAGTCCGGTGCCTGGCCCGTCAATTGGCCGGCCGCGTTGTTGTACGCCACGATCAGATCGATCTTGGCCTGGCGGGCCTGGTCGTCCGCGGGGTGCACCGCGCCGAGCACGAGGCCGGGGGGGAATCCGGTGATGGACCCGTTCGGGTGCGTCCCGAGGTCGTGGTCGAGCACCGAGTTGCCGGTGTTGGTGACTCCCTGACCCGCCAGAACGGAATAGCTGGCTGTCGTGCCCAGAGGCACGGCCGTTGCGATGGCCAGTGCCTGTGTCGACGTCACGGCGACCATGACGCCGGCAACCGTTGCGGCGAGAGCCGAGGCCAATCCGCCGGACAGAAGGCGGCGCTGAGTCCTTCGAGGAATGTGCAGCTTCATCAAGAGGCCAATTTCTGTGGGGGGCCATGGCATACCGGGCTCTACCGATCACTCGGGATGCCTTCTAGCTGTCGCTGCATATTACGCAGGAAAATCCACGCACCAACGCCAAGTAGGAGCGGGGAGGGGGGGATTGATATAAACACATTCGATCTAACGGGGCGGGGTGAAAATATGCTGCCGTTCGCCTTCTTTGAGCCCGAACATCACTGGACCAGTGGGGCTCGGTCGGCTCGCACGAACTGGTTCCGTACATCTGTCCATAAAGTCGACCCTCGATGTGGATACGGATGTACGGCTGACCGGGTTAAAGCAGGAATCCCGCACAGTGGGCGTGGCGCACCACTTCCGGCGGGTGCGGGGCCGACTGGGGCGTCGCCCTCAGGTGTTCATGACGTGGAGACCTTGACGGCATCGGTGATGAGGTGCCGGTTGCGCTCCGGGCTGAGGGCCCGGGCGCACAGGTGGGCGTGCGTCACGCTGTACTGCTGCACGTCGGACGGCTTGTCCAGGCAGGGGCCGCTGGTGAACTTCTTCAGGTACACCACTGCCTCGAGGTGTCGGGGAACTCCAGGACGGAGAACTGTCCCGACAGGCCTGGGTGAGCGCCCGTGCTGTGGGAAAGGACTTGCACGATGATGTGTGGCTCGGTGCTGAGCGCGTGCAGGGCTCCAGTTGCCCGCTCATGATCTCCCGGCTGCCGACGACACGTCGCAGGGCTGATTCGTCCAGGACGACCCACAGGTGCAACCGGCGGGCAAGATCGTAGATCCGGTACTGACGGCGAAGCCGCACCCTCCGCTGCGCGGCGGCCTGGTCGACCGTGAGGAGAGGATCGTTTCCTCGATGGCCGAGGCGGCATCCCTTCTTCGACAAGACCTGGCGACCCAGCGAGGTCGAATTGCCGCACTGGAGTGGCATCACACCGCCCCGCCCGGCATCGCGTGAACGGAGCGAACCACGGATGGCTGAGGGCGCTGCGCGAGTCACCGCGAAGGAGCATCCTGCCAGCCAGCCAAGGAGCATCACACGATGACCGACCGACGCCCGGCGGTTGCGCAACGCGCTGGAGCCGGTGGCGGCAGGAGTGTTCTTTCGCGGTGAGGAGCTGGTCCGGGCGATCGTGGCTGCTCGCACCCGTGGTGCCGCGCGCTTGCGATGCAAGCCTTAGCGGTTCGTGGTGGGCTCGCCGAGGGCAGTGCGTACCCAGTCGTGAGTGCTTCCGGGATCGAGGGCGGCGAGAAAATCTGCGAGCGATCCGTCCCAGCTTCGTCTTGCACGGTCGGCGACGGCCGCGACGACCAGTTGCCGCGTGTCTCGATCCTTGCAGCGGACCAGCGTGATCACCGCGTGGGGTCCGGCTTCGGCGAGGATCTCGTGGGCTTCGTGTGCATCCGCCCGCAGGTGTCCTTGACGTACGTGCGCGGCATGGGCCTCGCCCTTGGCCCCTTTCAACATCGACCGGATTCCCATGAGTCCGACCGTCCATGCGAGCGTGACGGACATCAGGGTGTAAGTGAGGTCGTTGGCTGCCGTCACGCGAGACTGTGTTAGCTTCAGTGACCCGTCGGTGTTGGCTCTGATGACGACAGCAGTCGTTCCGTCCCTGCGGGCCTTCTTGCGGAAACCCCGCCCGAGTGATGCCAGCATGCGTTCGGCGTCCCGGTGTCCGTCGAAGCTGGCGATGACCACCGATTCTTGCCCAGATTCCGCGCCCGAGTCGGGGTCGGAGGTCATGTGCCTCTCCTCCTGCGGATGAGTGACCGGATCAAGACCCGACTACCGGGCACGACCATGCCCGGGCAGGCCTACCGCTCCATACCAGCACGTATCGAGCGATGGTGCAGCCGGACTCGAGGGCGAGAAGCAGCCGCACCAGGTCCTGACCGGCCGATCCTGGCTGTGGGAGGATGCCGTCCACGATTGAGCTTCGAAGGGGCCGTGTCGCGTAGACCGCCAGCTTCACTTCGGCCGCGCCGCAGAGCCCGCCCAGCCAACTGTTCACGAGAGACGGTTCTGGCTCGACTTCTGTGGTCGGTCACGCAGGGTCGGCCGGTTGTGGGAGGAGGACTCGCTTGAGCAGGCGCGTATGTATGCCGGTCGTTCTGACTGGGTGTGACATGCCGCCCATGGCGTAATCGGGTGTTGGGCCGGTCGGCGGTGTCAGGCTGTATGGGTTGATCACTGCCGTGTCGGGAGCCTTGCGGATGAGGCGAGCGAACGTCTTCTCGAGTGGATCGTCATCCCGGGTGCCGCGATTCGTCCCGGCTCCAGAGCACCGACCGTCCACTGAATTCCCATGCCGCGGTATGAAGGGTTGCAAGCAGCGATGTCCGAAGGCGGGCGAGTGCCGGGCAAGTTCGGGGTGGACCGGTCGGAGGGGTTCGGTGAGCGGTTGCTGGGTCTGCTGCTGGACCGGGCTCACGAGATGCCGCCGCAGTTGATCGCCCCGCTCGTTGCGGAAGAGGTGGCCAGGGTCGGCGGCCGGGACGTCTCGATCCTCTTGCAGGACTACGAGCAGATGCTGCTGGTGCCGTTGCCGGGACGGGGGTTGCTGGTCGGGGACCCCGAACCGGTCGAGGGGTCCCCCGCCGGGGAGGCGTTCCTGAGCCGCAGGACGGTGGAGGTACCGCAGGACGGAAGTGTGCGTATGTATCTGCCGCTGCTGGACGGCAGTGACCAGGTCGGGTCGATGGCCGTCACCCTGGACAGCGTCGATGACGACGACCGGCGGTTGCTGCGCAGACTCGCCGGGCTGGTCGCGGACATGATCGTGACCAAGGACGCCTACACCGACCTGTTCTTCCAGACCCGACGCCGCGCCCCCATGAACGTGGCCGCGGAGATCCAGTGGTCGCTGCTGCCTCCGCTGTCGATGACTGTTCCGCAGGTCGAGGTGGCCGGAATCCTGGAGCCCGCGTACACCGTGGCCGGCGACAGTTTCGACTACGCCCTCAACGGCGACATCCTCCATGTGGCCATGATCGACGCGATGGGCCACGGCCTGGACGCGGCCACCATGGCGACGGTCGCCATCGGCGCCTACCGCCACACGCGACGGGCCAACACCAGCCTGTCCCAGGTGTATGCGTTCATGGACAGGGCCATCAACGAGCAGTTCGGCCACGACCACTTCGTCACCGCCCAGATGATGTGTCTGAACGTCGTCACGGGTCGACTGCAGTGGGTCAATGCCGGCCACCCGGCACCGCTGCTGATCCGCGGCCGCGCCGTGGTGGACCGGTTGGAGAGCCCCACCACGTTGCCGGTCGGCTTCGGTGGTGAGGAGCCGGTGGTCAGCGAGCGGACGTTGCAGCCCGGGGACCGGCTGTTGTGTTTCACCGACGGCCTGATCGAAGAGCATCAACCCGGTGGGGAAGAGTTCGGTGAGGAGCAGCTCATTGCGTTGACCAACCGGGCCGTCCGTGACCGCACGGCGGTGCGGTCGGTGGTGCGCACGCTCTCTCACGCCCTGAAACAGGGACGAGGCGGCGTCACCAGCGACGACGCGACCATCTTCCTCATCGAGTGGCGCGGCGGCGACGCCGACCATCTCGCCACCCTCGATTGAGCCGACAGCAACCGCCGCTACGCAGCCGAAGGCTTCACGGCCCACTTGCCGTTCGCCAAAGGGCCCCGCAGGACAAGGCAGCCGTCATCGCAGGATGTCGAACCTCGCGGAGGCCCCGCAACGTGACTCATCCCAGGCGGGCAGCAACAGATCGATCCCCGGGTGGTGATCGGCAAGCCTGCGGGGCGGCCTGCCTACTGACGGGCCATGTGCATGCGCATCTCGCTCTTGGCGTCGACGATGAGGTCGCCGGACAGGTCGACGGTGACGCTGTGGAGAGTGCCGGTGAAGCGGAACGGCGCCCGATATGCGGGGGTGACGGCAGAACCGGGGTTGACGCCACAGGCCATGCCGCCCGGATTGAACGTGACCGGGGTGGTGACCGGCATGTCGATCTCGCCGACCAGGCGGCCGTCGATGTAGAGCTGGGCGCAGCCGGGCGCTCCCTTGCCGTGGGCGATGTCGGGGACGCCTGTGGGCTCGAATTCGAAGCGCAGCGCGTGCCGCCCCTCGGGCACGGTTTCGCTGGAGGAGACGTGGTGCAGGGTTCGTTGGACGTAGTTGTGGACGTAGTGGAGGTGGCCGTCCTTGACGTAGAGGGACCAGCCGCCGGCGTTGGTGCCCTGGCTGATCAGGACGCCCTCAGCGCCGCCGGGCGGGATCTCCACGTCCGCGGTGACGCTGTGCGGGCGGTTGAGGACCCGGGGGGCGACCGCGGCGGGGAGTACCTGGGTGCCGGGGCGGAGGGTGTAGCTGGTCCGGTTCTCGGTGATCTGCGGGCGTTCGGTCATCAGACGGTCGAAGGCACTGCCGTCGATCGGCATCACGTTGTACTTGCCGGCCTCCATGTACCACAGGGCGACCATCTCGATGAGTTTGCTGCGGTGCTCCTGAGCGAGGTTCCGGGTTTCGGCGATGTCTCCGTCGACGCGGTACAACTCCCAGTGATGGGCGTCGAGGTCGTCGAGGTCCGCCATGGTGATCGGGGCGCCGAACGGACGCCCGGCCTCGGCGAAGTTGGGGCCGGGCCAGGGGCAGACCGCTCGCCATCCGTCGTGGTCGATCGCCCGGTGCCCGAACATCTCGTAGTACTGGGTGCGGTGTCGGGTCGGCGCGGTGGCGTTGTCGAAGGTGTGCGCGAAGCTGACCCCGTGCAGGGGTGACTGGGTGACACCCCGGATGGTCGCGGGCGCGTCGACGCCGAGCACGTCCAGGACGGTGGGCACCATGTCGATGATGTGCGCGAACTGGTCGCGGACCTCACCGCGGGCCCGGATGCCTTCCGGCCAGTGGACGAGGAAGGGGTCGCTGACGCCACCTCGGTAGGTCTCCCGCTTCCACCGCCTGAACGGGGTGTTCCCTGCCCATGTCCACCCCCACGGGTAGTGGTTGAACGTGGCCGGGCCGCCGATCTCATCGATCCGCGCCAGGCTCTCCTCCAGCGTCTCGGGCGCGTTGTTGAAGGCCTGCAGCTCGTTGGTGGTCCCGGTGACGCCACCCTCGGGGCTCGCACCGTTGTCGGAGACCACCATGATCAGTGTGTTGTCGAACTCGCCGGTCTCCTTGAGGAAGTCCAGCAGCCGCCCGAGGTGGTGGTCGGTGTGGGAGAGGAACCCGGCGTAGACCTCCATCATCCGCGCGGCCAGGCGCCGCGCGTCGGGCGTGAGCGACTCCCAGGCGGGGACGTCCGGATCGTGCGGGGACAGTTGCGCGTCCGCCGGCACCACACCGAGCTCCTTCTGCCGGGCGAAGGTACGCTCGCGGTAGGCGTCCCATCCGTCGTCGAACCGGCCCCGGTAGCGGTCCGCCCACTCCTTCGGCACATGGTGCGGGGCGTGTGCCGCGCCGGTACACAGGTTCAGGAAGAACGGCTTGTCCGGGGCGACCTGCTTGGCGTCGGCGATGAACGACATCGCCCGCTCGACCAAGTCCTCCGTCAGGTGGTAGCCCTCCTCCGGCGTAGCGGGCGGCTCGACCTGGTGGTTGTCGTACACCAGGTCCGGATACCACTGGCTCGTGTCCCCGCCCAGGAACCCGTAGAACCGTTCGAACCCCCGCCCCAGCGGCCACCGGTCGTAGGGGCCCGCGGCCGACTCCTGCTCCGATTGCGTCAGGTGCCACTTGCCGACCATGTACGTGTTGTAGCCGTGCTGCAGGAGAATCTCCGACAGGAACCCGTTCTCGAACGGGATCTGCCCGTCGTAGCCCGGGTACCCGGTTGCCAGCTCCGTGATCGCCGCCATGCCGTTGGCGTGGTGGTTGCGACCCGTGATGATGCAGGAGCGCGACGGCGAGCACAGTGACGTGGTGTGCATGTTGCTGTACAGCAGCCCGCCCGCGGCCAGCGCGTCCAGATTCGGTGTCTCGATCGGACTCCCGTAACAGCCGAACTGCCCGAACCCCGTGTCGTCGAACACGATGAACAGCACGTTCGGCGCACCCGCCACCGCCCGCACCGGCTGCGGCCACGCAGGACTCGACTCATCCGTTGTCCGACCGATCACCCCCGGGAACCGCTGCCCCGGCCGGTACTCACTCCAGGACGACTGAGCCATCTCGGTCTCCCGTCCCACCAGCGCGAACACCGGTGATGTGTGTGCGGCGCCTGTGCGGCCTGCAAACGGCCACAGGCCCTCCTGCCGACGTGGGATCTCGATCGGACGCCGGGCACGGGCCCCACTTGTCGGCCGGGTCCGAGCCAGGTCTACTTCCAACGCTAGGGCGCCACTATCACCACGGCGACCGGGGGCGCTGTCTGGTCCTGCCCGCGGAGACGGAACGCTCAGCGGCAGACCGATCGGGGAACGGCGTGCTTGGTCCTTGGCGGCCGGGGCATCGCCGGCCCAGACCAGACCAGCCAGACCAGACCAGACCCGTATCCGGGTGAGGGCGATCCCTGTGTCTCTTCGTTCCGTCGGCGCCGCGGCAGGCGTTGCCTTGCGGCGGCGCTATGGGCAGCACCGGCCAATACTCCAGCCGTAGAACGTGATCTTCATGGCTGGGCGGCTGCTTGCCGTCGGTAGTGGCAGTCGCGGGCGCGGGCCTGGTGTCGGCGTCGCCAGTGCGACCAGCGGAGTCGGTGCGCGAGGTCGTGGGCCCGGCTGGTCAGGGTGGTGAACAGGCGTTGGATCTCGGTGCAGGTCGGTATGGACCGAGGCCGGCCCGTGGCGTCGGCTGCACCGGGAGGTGCTGGACGAACTCGGGAACGAACGGCTCGTTGGATCTCGAAGGATGTGAGGGCCGTCGGGAGCGGCCCGGAACTGAACTGGTGCAGCACACGTCTCCCGCACCATGATCTCAAGTGAGCGCCAAGAGCACGCGATCTCCACCAAGCTGGTCTCGCCGTCCACAGTGAGTGCGGAACCGTCGAAGACCAACGACTACAACAGCTTCGCCGAGGCGTACGCGGCCGCAAACGAAACCAACCTGGTCAATGCCTACTACGAGCGGCCCGCGATGCTGGCCCTGGCTGGAGACGTGGCCGGCCGACGGATTCTCGACGTCGGCTGCGGCTCGGGGGCCCTGTTTGCCGCGCTGCGCGACCGTGGCGCCGTTGTGAGTGGCTTCGACACGAGTGCCGGGATGCTGGAGCTGGCTCGGCGGCGGCTCGGCGACGATGCGGAGCTGCAGGTGGCGGACCTGGGCAGCCCGCTTCCTTACGCTGATGACACGTTCGACGATGTAACGGCGTCCCTGGTGCTGCACTATCTGGAGGACTGGGGGCCGGCGCTGGCCGAGCTGCGACGCGTACTCAGGCCCGGCGGTCGGCTGATCGCATCTGTCGACCATCCCTTTGCCATCAACCTCATACACCGCGAGGCCGGTCGCGAGGCCGAGCACAACTACTTCGACACCACCAAATGGACCGTGGAGTGGACCATTGGCGGCCATAGCGCCCTGGTGAGCAGGTGGAACAGGCCGCTGCACGCGATGATCGAGGCTTTCATCGGGGCCGGTTTCCGGATTACGGTCATCAGCGAGCCGGAGCCTGATCCCGCCGCCCGCGAGATGTTCCCCGAGGCCATCGCGGCCAAGCCGCGCTTCCTGTGCTTCCTGTTCTTCGTCCTGCAGGCCGACTAGTACTCCAGCCGTAGGTCGTGATCCTGCTGGTCGGGGCCGGTGCGGAGACGGCTGCGGCCACCGTTGATCATCGAGAGTTGTGTCGACCAACGAAGATCAGGCGGTGGCCGCAGGTCACAGCGTAGTGCCTGCCCGGTGGCGGTCGATGTTCGACCAGCTGACGGGCCGTATCGCGGGCCGGTTCGCGCGGGTCGAACCACGCCGCCACGCAACGGCGTTGGTGCTGGGCCTGCTGGCGGAGCTGCCAAGGAAGAACTGCTGGACGCTGGCCGAGCACGCGGGCGACTCCACCCCGGACGGAATGCAGCACCTGCTGCACCGCGCGAAGTGGGACGCCGACGTGGCCCGAAACGGGCCTGGCAGCGGCGCTCGGCCGGAGCCGGCGCCAAGGGCGAGCGGTACGACGACTGGGCCCAGGCCGACATCCACGGCCTCGCCGACCGGCCCGGGCACTGGTGGCTGCTGGTCCGCCGCAACCGGAGAAGCGGCGAACTCGCCTTCTACCGCTGCTTCTCACCCCACTCCGTCCCGCTGTCCGACCTGGTGCGGGTGGCCGGACGGCGCTGGACGGTGGAGGAGACCTTCCAGGCCGGCAAGGGCCTGGCGGGGCTGGACGAGCACCAGGTCCGCCGCTGGACCTCCTGGCACCGCTGGGTCACCCTCGCGATGCTCGCCCACGCCTTCCTCGCCGTCACCGCAGCCGCCGAACGCCGCGATCACCCCGCCCCCGACGACCTGATCCCCTTGACCTGCAACGAGATCCAACGCCTGTTCACCACCCTGACCAGCGGGCCCACGACCTCGCGCGCCGACTCCGCTGGTCACACTGGTGACGCCGACACCAGGCCCGCGCCCGCGACTGCCACTACCGACGGCAAGCAGCCGCCCAGCCATGAAGATCACGATCTACGGCTGGAGTACTAACCCGGGGAGACCTTCTTGAAGTCCGCGCCCTCACCGTGCTGACCTGCGCGGGTTGCGGTAGGAGGCGTCCTTCCTGGCAGCGTTTCCGCTGGTGAGGGCGGCCCTTTGTGGGGTTGGGGTGTGGCTACGCGTCGTTTCGGAGGGGTCTCGGGGCGAGTGTGCCGGCGTCGCGACCTTGCACGTTCGCGCCCGTGACACCTCGCGGATCTCGTCCTTGACCGGTTGTGCGCTGTCGTGCCAACCCCTGGGCGCCGGAGGTCAACGCGGTCGGTCGGGTCGCTCGTAGCTTGAAGAAGTGCCGAGTCGCGGACGCGACGGGCACGTACCGATTGCTTCGAGAGGACCGCTCATGTTCGACATCACCAAGGTGCAGGCCGCCCCGAGCAAGGACCTGCTCACGCCCGACAACGCGGTCATGCTCTTCGTGGACCACCAGCCGCAGATGTTCTTCGGCACGGGCAGCGGCGACCGTGCCGCGATCATCAACAGCACCGTGGGTCTCGCCAAGGCCGCTCAGGCGTTCGATGTGCCGGCCGTCCTGACCACGGTCGCCGCCGAGTCGTTCTCCGGGCCCCTGCTGCCTCAGCTCGCCGAGGTGTTCCCCAAGCACGAGGTCATCGACCGTACGACGATGAACGCCTGGGAGGACGAGGCGCTCGTGGAGGCGGTCAAGGCCACCGGGCGCAAGAAGATCATCCTGTCGGGTCTGTGGACCGAGGTCTGCCTGGTTCTGCCCGCGCTCTCGGCGCTTGAGCAGGGTTACGAGGTGTACGTGGTCTCCGATGCCTCCGGTGGTGTCAGCCCCGCCGCCCACGAGCACGCTCTCCAGCGAATGATCGCCGCCGGCGCTGTCCCGGTGACTTGGGTCCAGGTCCTCCTGGAGCTGCAGCGCGACTGGGCCCGCCAGGAGACCTACGGCGCGGTCATGGAGATCGTCAAGGCCCACGCGGGCGCGTACGGCCTGGGCGTCGTGTACGCGCAGAGCGTCATCGGCGCGCACGCGGCCGGCTGAGCTCCTTGGACACCGGCATTCTGATCCTGCGTCTGCTGGTGGGCCTGCTCGTCGCGGGCCACGGTGTGCAGAAGATCAGCTCGCACCTGGGCGGCAGGGGACTTGAGGGCGGCACGGAGGAGTTCCGTGCCGACGGTTTCCGCGGCGGCGCCCTCACCGCCCTGGCGGCGGGCGGTGGCCAGATCGGGTCGGGCCTGCTGCTAGCGGCCGGCCTCCTGACCCCGCTCGCCGCGACCGGGGTCATCGGGGTCATGACGGTCGCCCTCACCGTGAAGTGGCGCCACGGGCTCTGGGTGCAGAACGACGGGTACGAGTACCCGCTCGTCCTCATCGGCACCGCCGCCGCCCTCGCCGCCACCGGACCCGGCGCCTGGTCCCTCGACGCGGCCCTCGGCCTCACGCCGTACCCGCTGTGGTGGGCGGCCCTCGCGCTCGCGGCCGGTCTCGGCAGTGGACTCCTCACCCGGCTCGTCCTGCACCGGACCGCCGCCCCGGCGATCGCCGAGCGCTGAGCGCGAGCCGCGCAGACCGGGTCCGGCCGCCCGCGTACCCCCCCGGACCGGGCGGCCGGACCCTTCCCACCTTCTCTCCCGAACAGGAGCACTCGATGGACACCCTCACGACCCCGCACGGCGGCGGACAGCCGCTGCTGCACCAGAAGGGCGCCGAGACCCAGGCGTTCGGCACGCTCAAGCAGTTGCCGATCGGCCTCGGTCACGACACTCGCATGTACGCCTGCCAGCGGCTGAACCGCGTACTCGCCGACACGCAGATCCTGTACTCCCTCTACAAGAAGCACCACTGGCTCATGCGCGGGGCGACCTTCTACTCGCTCCACCTGATGCTGGACAAGCACGCGGAGGCCCAACTGGCCATCGTGGACGCGCTGGCCGAGCGGGTCCAGAGCCTCGGCGGCGTCGCGGTCGGAGACCCGCGTCACGTCGCGGAGCTGACGTCGATCCCCCGGCCGCCGGACGGCGTGGAGCCGGTTCCCGTCATGCTGTCGCGGCTCCTCGACGCGCACGAGCGGATCCTGATCGACGCCCGGGACGCCGCCGCCCGGCTCGCCGGGGAGGGCGACGAGGGCAGCGCCGACCTGCTCGTCTCCGATGTCATCCGCACCGGCGAGGC
This sequence comes from Streptomyces sp. NPDC029956, assembly GCF_055574655.1. Classification (NCBI taxonomy): domain Bacteria; kingdom Bacillati; phylum Actinomycetota; class Actinomycetes; order Kitasatosporales; family Streptomycetaceae; genus Streptomyces; species Streptomyces sp. NPDC029956. Next base: position 65,408 of record NZ_JBVHZJ010000012.1, read on the forward strand.
GCAGGTGTGGTTCCTCGCCGAGCACCTCGTGGACACCCCTCTGGTGCGCGGCTGATGGACACCTACGACGTCGTCGTGGTCGGCGGCGGGCCGGGTGGCGAAGTCGTCGCCGACCGGCTCGTCCGGTCCGCGCTGACCGCCGTCGTCGTCGAGGCCGACACGGTCGGCGGCGAGTGCTCCCACCGTGCCTCAAGACGATCCCGTCCTGGGCGCTGATCGCCACCGCCGACAAGAACATCCCGCCGGCCGCCGAACGGTGGATGGCCCGGCGCGCCGGCTCGCACATCACCGAAGTGGACGCGTCGCACGCCGTGGCCGTCTCCCGTCCGGCCGTGGTCACCGACGTGATCCTCGACGCCGTACGGGCGACCCGCTGAGCCCCCGGCCTGCGTCCTCCGGTACATCCCCAGAAGGAGAACCCCTTATGAACCGCCCGATCCTCGAACCCGCCGCCCAGGCCTTCGCCGACGCCACCGCCCAGCCGCCGTTCCTGTACCAGATCCCCGTCGCGGACGGCCGCAAGGCCGTGGACGACGTCCAGAGTGGCGAAGGCGTCCCCCTGCCCGCCGTCGACGAGGAATGGGTCACCGTCCACGGCGGCCCGACCGGTGACGTCCGCGCCCGCATCGTCCGCCCGCACGGCGCCACCGGCCCCCTCCCCGTCATCCTCTACATCCACGGCGCCGGCTGGGTCTTCGGCAACGCCCACACCCACGACCGGCTCGTCCGCGAACTCGCCGTCGGCAGCGGAGCGGCCGTCGTCTTCCCCGAGTACGACCTCTCGCCCGAGGCCCGCTACCCCGTCGCCATCGAGCAGAACTACAGCGTCGCCCAGTGGGTCGCCCGCGAGGGACACCACAAGGACCTCGACGGCACCCGGATCGCCGTCGCGGGCGACTCGGTCGGCGGCAACATGACCGCCGCCCTCACCCTCATGGCCAAGCAGCGCGGCGACGTCACGCTCGTCCAGCAGGTCCTCTTCTACCCGGTGACCGACGCGAGCTTCGACACCGACTCGTACCACGCCTTCGCCGAGGGCTACTTCCTGCGCCGCGACGCCATGAAGTGGTTCTGGGACCAGTACACGACCGAAGAGGCCGAGCGCGCCCAGATCACCGCCTCCCCGCTGCGCGCCACCGCCGAGCAGCTCAGCGGCCTGCCGCCGGCCCTGGTCATCACCGCCGAGGCCGACGTCCTGCGCGATGAGGGCGAGGCGTACGCGGCGAAGCTCCGCGCCGCCGGAGTCCCCGTCACCGCCCTGCGCGTCCAGGGCGTCATCCACGACTTCGTCATGCTGAACGCGCTGCGCGAGACGCGGGGCGCGGAGCTCGCCATCGGTATCGCCACCGACATCCTGCGCAAGGCCCTCGCATGACCGGGCCGTCGACGAGCATGCCGGTGGTGGGCCTCGTCCCCGTTCCGCGTCGGGAGCACGAGCACGCCGACCTCCTCGTCCGCAACGCCAAGGTCTTCACCGGTGACGCCGACCGACCCGAGGCCCGTGCCGTCGCGATCCGCGACGGCAGGGTCGCGGCCCTCGGCGACGACCACGACCTCGCCCACCTCGTCGGGCCGGGCACGAAGGTCGTCGACGCCCTCGGCCGCCGGGCGATCCCCGGCCTCAACGACTCGCACCTGCATGTCATCCGGGGCGGCCTGAACTATGTCCTGGAGCTGCGCTGGGACGGCGTACGAAGCCTTCGACACGCCCTCGCGATGCTGCGCGAGCAGGCCGGCCGCACCCCGAAGGGGCAGTGGATCCGGGTGGTGGGCGGCTGGACCGCCGAGCAGTTCGCCGAGCGCAGGATGCCGACCGTCGCGGAGCTGAACGCCGCCGCCCCCGACACCCCGGTCTTCGTCCTGCACCTCTACCAGTCGGCGCTGATGAACCGTGCCGCGGTCAAGGCGGCCGGGTTCACCCGGGAGACCCCCGACCCCCGGGGCGGGCAGATCGTCCGGGGCCGGGACGGCGAACCCAACGGCGTCCTCCTCGCCGCTCCGAGCGCGCTCATCCTGTACTCCACTCTGGCCAAGGCGCCGGCCCTCGACGAGGCCGACAAGCGGACGTCGACGCGCCACTTCCTGCGCGAGTTGAACCGCTTCGGCCTGACGTCCGCGGTCGACGCCGCCGGCGGCTTCCAGAACTTCCCCGACAACTACGCCACCGTCGTGGACCTCGCCAGGTCGGGGGAGCTGACCCTCCGGATCGCCTACCACCTCTTCCCCCAGACGGCCGGGCAGGAACTCGCCGACCTGAAGCGCTGGACCGAGATGGTCAAGCCCGGGGACGGGGACGAGTGGCTCCGCCTCAACGGCGCGGGAGAGAATCTGACCTGGGCCGCCGCCGACTTCGAGAACTTCTCCGAGCCCCGGCCCGAGCTCGCCGCAGGGTACGAGACCGAGTTCGAGAGCGCCGTACGGCTTCTCCTTGAGAACGGCTGGGGCTTCCGGCTCCACGCGACCTACGACGAGACCATCCGCCGTGACCTGGCCGTCTTCGAGAAGCTCGCGGCCGAAGGGCTCTTCCCCGGCGGCAACCGCTGGCTCTTCGACCACGCGGAGACGGTCTCGGCCGACAGCCTGGACCGAATCGCGGCCCTCGGCGGCGCCGTGTCCGTGCAGAACCGCATGTCCTTCCAGGGCACCGCCTTCCGCGACCGCTACGGCGCCGAGGCCGCCGCCCACACCCCGCCGGTCCGGGCCATGCTCGACCGGGGCCTCACGGTGGCCGCCGGTACGGACGCCACCCGCGTCTCCTCGTACAACCCGTGGGTCGCACTCCACTGGCTGGTCACCGGGCGCACCGTCGGCGGCACCGCGCTCTATCCGGCGGGGAACCTCCTCGACCGGGAGACCGCCCTCGGCCTCTACACCCGGGGCGGGGCGGAGCTCACCGGCGAACAGGACGTCAAGGGAACCCTGCGAGAAGGGTCGTACGGCGACCTCGCGATCCTGTCCGACGACTACCTCACCGTGCCCGAGGACGTCATCCCCGACATCGAGTCCGTCCTCACCGTCGTCGGCGGCCGCATCGTCTACGCGACCGCCGAGTACGAGGGCCTCGACGAGTCCGTCCCGCCGGTGAGCCCCGAGTGGAGCCCCGTGGCTCACTTCGGCGGCTACCAGAGCGGTGCCCGTCAGGCCTCGCTCGTGGCCGAGGCCGTCGCCGAGTCCGAGCAGCACCGCCGGTGGCGCGTCGCCCGCGGCTCCGTCCCCGACACACAGCCGTCGTTCGTCGACCCCTGCTTCGAGCACTGAGAGAGATCCACACGATGAGTACCGCCTCACCCACCGCCGACAGCGGCGACGACGCCCGGGCCACCCCGCCGGACGTCCCCCCGGGACGCCGTTTCGAGCCGGACCTCCGGTCGATGACCCGGATCAACCTGCGCCCGATAGCCTCACCCATGCCGCTCGGCTTCTTCACGATCGCCATCGCGTCCGTGATGACGGGCTGCCTCCAGCTCGGGATCCTCGGCGAGGAGGCCCGGACCGCCGTCGCCCTCACCGTGCTGCCGGCCTTCGTCCTCCAACTCCTGGTCAGTTTCCTGGCCTTCGGCGCCCGTGACGTGATCGCGGCGACCCTGATGGCGGTGTTCGCCGGCAGCTGGCTGCCCTACTCGCTGATCATGCTCAGCGGCGCGGCCGACGGCCTGAGGGTCCTCGGCGTCTTCAACCTGGCACTCCTCTGCTTCGGCGCGCTGATGACCGCCGTGACCGGGCCCAAGCGGGCACTGTGGCTCGTCCTCGCGGTCTCCCTGCCCCGCTGGGCGGCCACCGGCCTCGCGGGCGTCACCGGCGCCGAATGGCTGACGCGCACGTCCGGGGTGCTCGGCCTGCTGGTGGCGGTCGTCGCGATGTACACGGCGTTCGCCCTGATGCTCGAGGACATGCGCAGCGAGCAGGTCCTGCCCATCGGCCGCAGCGGCCCCGCCCACCTCGCCGTGGAAGGCGACCTGTCCGTCCAGCTCCGCAACCTGGAACGCCAGGCGGGCGTGCGCCGCACGCTCTGACCGCACCCACCCACCCCGTCACACCCCGACCGCACAGGAGCACCCATGGAACCGCAGGTGACGGACCGGCCCGACAAGTCCCGGTATGAGATCCTCGCCGGCGACGACGGAACCGAGACCGCGGGCTTCGCCGAGTACCACCTCTCCGAGGGCGAGATCGCCTTCATCCACACCGAGATCGGCAGTCGGTTCACCGGCCGTGGCCTGGGCGGGCTGCTCGCCCGCAGGGTCCTCGACGACGCTCGGGCCCGAGGGCTGCGTGTCCTGCCGTACTGCCCCTTCATCCGGGGCTGGATCGGCAAGCACCCCGACTACGCCGACCTGGTGCCCGAGGCGAGGCGCGCCCGCTTCGGCCTGTGAAGCACCACACGAACACCACACATCCGCCTCCCGCATCCCCCATCACGCACTGAGGAGTTCCCCCATGCCCCGACACGCCCGCCCCACCGTCGTCCTCGTCCACGGCGCTTTCGCCGACGCCTCCAGCTTCGCCCGCGTCATCCCCGAACTGACAGCCGCCGGCATGGAAGTGCTGGCCCCGGCCGTGCCCAACCGCAGCCTCGTCGACGACGCCGCGTACATCGCCTCGGTGATCCGCGCCGTCGAAGGCCCCGTGATCCTGGTCGGGCACTCCTACGGCGGTGCCGTCATCACCCTCGCCGGCGTGGAGGACAACGTCCGCGCACTGGTGTACCTCGCGGGATACGCACTGGAGGAGGGCGAGAGCCTGGGCGAGCTGCAGGGCCGCTTCCCCGACTCCGGTCTCGCCGACGCGCTCGTCTACACCCCGTTCCCGGTGGCCGGCTCCACCGAGACCGGCACCGACGTCTCGGTGGAGATCGAGAAGTTCCCCGCCCTCTTCGCGGCGGACGTCGACCCCGACCTCGCCGCGGTGCTCGCCGTCTCCCAGCGCCCCCTGGCCGCACGTGCCTTCTCGGAGGCGGCGCCTGTCGCGGCGTGGAAGGCCAAGCCCTCGTGGGGCATGGTCGCCTCCTCCGACCGCACGATCAACCCCGATGTGGAGCGCTACGGGTACGAGCGTGCTGGCATGACCACCGTCGAGGTCGACTCCTCCCATCTGGTCATGCTCGCCCAGCCCAAGGCCGTGGCGGAGCTGATACAGGACGCGGCCCGGTCCACCGCCCACTGACCCGATCGTTCTGGTTAGAACGATTAGTCGATATTGTTCGAGCGCTGGTAGCTTCTGATCGCCCCTGAGGACCCTTCGGCGGGCGATCGGAGGAGCTACACCCATGAGGTTCGGCGCGAGGCTCGCGCTCGCCGGCATCGTCCTCGCCGCCCTTGCCACCGCCTGCGGTGTTCCGCAGGGCAGTGGTTCGCAGTCGCACACCGCCGTGGACTGTAGGCCGTACGCCAGGTACGGCGGGCACCCCGGCACCGAGGTCACCGTCTACGCGGAGAACCGGGACCGGGAGGCCGACCTGTTCGAAGAGACCTGGGCGGACTTCGCGGACTGCACGGGAATCGACGTCCAGTACGAGGGCGACGGGGAGTTCGAGGCCCAGATCCAGCTCCGGTTCGACGGCGGGAGTGCGCCGGATGTGGCGTTCTTCCCTCAGCCCGGGCTCCTGGAACGCTTTGCGCGGGCGGGGAGGCTCAAGCCCGCGAGTGCCGGGGTCGTGGCCCTCGCGAAGCAGGGCTGGTCGGCTGACTGGAACAGCTACGCGACCGTGGACGGCACCCTCTACGGCACGCCGCTTGTCGCGAACGTGAAGTCGTTCGTCTGGTACTCGCCGAAGTTCTTCCGCGACAGAGGGCTGAGCGTTCCTCGCACCTGGTCCGAGCTGATGGCCGTGACGGACAAGGTCGCGGCGTCGGGTGTCAAGCCGTGGTGCGCGGGCATCGAGTCCGCCGAGGCGACCGGCTGGCCCGTGACGGACTGGATCGAGGACGTCCTGCTGCGCCAGCAGGGCACGGACGTCTACGACCAGTGGGTCGCCCACAAGATCCCGTTCGACGATCCGCGTGTGATCAAGGCCATGGACACCGTGGGGTCGATTCTCAGGAACGACCGATACGCCAACGGCGGTTTCGGCCCGGCCCGGTCGATGGCGTCGATCTCCTTCCAGGAGGCCGGCACACCGATTCTCTCCGGCGACTGCGCGATGCACCGCCAGGCCTCGTTCTATGCCGGTCTGTGGCCTGAGGGCACCGAGATCGGACCGGACAAGGACGTCTACGCCTTCCTCCTGCCGGGGGCCGACCCGGCCGGCCGGCCCGTACTGGGTGGTGGGGTGTTCACCGCGGCGTTCGCCGACCGTCCCGAAGTGCGGGCCTTCCAGGAGTATCTGGCCTCCGCGGACTTCGCGAACGCGCGTATGAAGAAGGGCCCGTTCGTCTCGGCGAACAGGGGCGTGGATCCGGCGAACGCCGCGACACCTGTCGACAGGCTCTCGATCCAGCTGCTCCAGGATCCCAGGACACAGTTCAGGTTCGACGGTTCGGACCTGATGCCCGCGTCGGTCGGCGCCGGGACGTTCTGGAAGGGAGCCGTCGATTGGATCGGCGGTGCGAACACCCGGCAGGTGGCCGGCTCCATCGAACGGTCCTGGTCGAGCCACTGATGTTGTTCGACGTCGTCGCCCAGCAGCCCAAGCTGCTGTACCTGCTCCAGGGCGTCGCCACCTTCGCGGCGGTGGTCTCCCTGATCCTGCTGGCGCTGCACCGGGGGCCGGAACGGAGGAGGGCCGCGGCCCTGATCCTGCTGACCCCCGCGCTGCTGCTGCTCACGGTCGGTCTTCTCCTTCCCGGTCTGCGCACCCTGGTGCTGTCGTTCACCGACAGCGGGGGAGACGCGTGGGCCGGCTTCGACAACTACGTGTGGATGTTCACCGACCACCGGGCGCTGGACGCGCTGCGCAACACCCTGGTGTGGGTGGTGCTCGTGCCGTTGCTGGCGACCCCGGTCGGTCTGCTCTACGCGGCGGCCGTCGTACGGTCGCGGTTCAGAACGTTCGCGCTGTCCCTCCTCCTGATGCCGATGGCGACCTCCTTCGTCGGCGCGGGTGTCGTCTGGAAGTTCGTCTACGCCTACCGTCCCGCGGAGACCGGGCAGATCGGACTGCTGAACCAGCTCGTCGTCGTGTTCGGCGGCGAACCGAGGCAATGGCTCGTGGACTCTCCCTGGAACGTCCTGTTCCTCATCGTGGTGATGGTGTGGACACAGGCGGGCTTCGCGGCGCTCGTGCTGGCCGGCGCGATCAGGGCCGTTCCCGGAGAGCTGACCGAGGCGGCCCGACTTGACGGCGCGTCCCCCCGGCAGATCTTCTGGCGGATCACCATGCCGTCGATCAGACCCACTCTGCTCGTCGTGGTCCTGGCCCAGGCGATCGGCACCTTCAAGGCCTTCGACATCGTCAAGACCATGACCGGCGGACAGTTCGGCACGGGCGTCATCGCCCACGAGATGTACGACCAGGCCTTCCGCTACGGCGAGACGGGCCGCGGTGCGGCACTCGCCGTGCTCCTCTTCGTCCTCGTCACCCCCTTCGTCGCCCACCAGGTCCGGGCACAGCGGAGGGCAGCGTGAACGGCGTCCGGGAGCGTCTGGCCTCCCGCACCTTCACGTCGATCGCCGTGGTGATCGCGGTCCTCTGGACGACACCGACCCTCGGTCTGCTGCTCTCCTCGTTCCGCCCCGAGGAGGAGATCAAGACGACGGGCTGGTGGACCGTGTTCGGTACGCCGCACCTCACGCTCGACAACTACGGCGAGGTGCTGTCCGGCGGCGGGAACGGGTCGGGGCGGCTCGCGGAGTACTTCATCAACTCCGTCGTCATCACCCTTCCCTCGGTGCTTTTCCCGCTCGTGCTGGCGTTCTTCGCGGCGTACGCCCTGGCGTGGATCGACTTCAGGGGGCGGGACGCGCTCGTCGTCGGCATCTTCGCGCTCCAGGTCGTGCCGCTCCAGATGGCGCTCGTCCCCCTCCTGAAACTGTTCTCCCAGGGCTGGCTGTTCCTGCCCGCGTGGAACCTCACCGGTCCCGCGCGGTTCGGCCACGTCTGGTTCGCCCACACTGTTTTCGCGCTGCCGCTCGCGGTGTTCCTCCTGCACAACTTCCTGGCAGGGCTGCCCCGGGACCTGATCGAGGCCGCCCGCGTCGACGGCGCCTCGCACGGGACGCTGCTGCTCCGGATCGTGCTGCCCCTGGCCCGCCCGGCCCTGGTCACCTTCGCCATCATCCAGTTCATCTGGGTGTGGAACGACCTCCTCGTGGCACTGACGCTGTCGGGCGGAACGGCCGAGACCGCGCCGATGACGGTCAGACTGGCGAGCCTGGCCGGGACGTACGGCAACGAATGGCAGCGGCTCACCGCAGGAGCCTTCGTGGCGGCGTTCGTCCCCCTGCTCGTCTTCATCGCCCTCCGGCGGCACTTCGCAAGGGGACTGCTCGCCGGATCGGTCAAGGGATGATCCCCGACCGGCCTGAGGGAGGAGGCGTCGCGACGCCCGGGAGCGCGGGGCTGAGCCGGCCCGGGCTTCGGGGCCGCGCAGCCGAGCTGGAGCGGCTGCGCGCCCTGGTCGAGGCGGTGCGCGACGGCGAGGGTGGAGCGATCGCGCTGCTCCGGGGCGAGCCCGGGATCGGGAAGACCGTACTGCTGCAGGAGACCGTCTCGATCGCACGGGCTCACGGATTCGTCGTCAGCCATGGACGCGCCGAGGAACTGCACGAGCTGGCACCGCTCGCCTCACTGGCCTCGGGCCTCCTGCACGGTGACCCGCCGCTGCTGTCCAGCACGGACTTCGCGGACCTCGCGGGCCACCACGACCAGCGCATCTGGCTCGTCGAACGGCTGGCCCAGCTGATCGAGGAACGCGCGGCGGGCACGCCCGTACTGATCGCGGTCGACGACGTTCAATGGGCCGATCCGCTGAGCCGGTTCGCCCTGAGCGTCATGCCGGCACGGTTGCTCAGCTCCCCGGTCCTCTGGCTGCTCACGGGTAGGAACGATCCGGAACTGCACGGGCAGGGGCCGCGGACGACGACCTTCCCCCTCCGGCCGCTTTCCGACACGGCTCTGGCCGAGCTGGCACGGGACGTCCTCGGCGGGGACGTACCGGAGCAGGTCGCGCAGCTCCTCGACGGGGCGGGAGGTAACCCCTTCCTCGCATCCGAGATGCTCAGGGGTATCGCGGCGTCGGGCGCGGACGGGCCGGAACCGCCGGAGCGGCTGGTCCTCGGCGTACGCGACCGGCTGGCCACCCTCCGGCCGGACACCCTCCACTTCCTGCGCATCGGCTCTGTTCTCGGCCACGCGTTCACGCTCGCCGACGCCGCGGCCTTGTGCGGCCGGCCCGCTTCCGGACTCAGCGCCGAACTGGACGAGGCGATCTCCGCCGAGCTCCTCCACGACGAGGGCGAACGCCTCCTGTTCCGCCACGACCTGCTCCGCCAGGCGGTGTACGCCGACCTCAGCCCCTCCGTACGCCGGGCGCTGCACCGGGAGGCCGCGAGCCGGCTCGTCGCGGCAGGCCGGAGCTCCGTCGACGCGGTCCCGCATCTGCTGAAGAGCGCCGAACCCGGCGACCAGGAGGCGATCAGACTGCTCGGGACGGCCGCCACGGACGTGATCGCCGTGATGCCCGACCTCGCCGCCGACCTGGCCACACGGGCCCTGGAACTCGTACCGCCGCATGCGCCCATGATGTTCGACGTGGGAGAACGGGCGATCGTCGCGCTGACCCGCGCGGGCCGGTACACCCGGGCGCGGGACACCGGTGACACGCTGCTCGCCCGGCAGCCGCCCCTGGACGTCTTCGCACGTCTGCAGTCCGTACTCGGCGACACGCTGTGGCACCTCGACGACGTCCACGAGCTGACCCGCCGCTCGACGGCGGCGCTGGCAGCTGTCACGGACCCGGTGATCCGCGCCCGGCTGACCGCCCGGCTGGCCATGGCCCGGTCTCGCGGACGCGACCTCGGGGCCGCGCGCGAGACCGGCGAGCGGGCGCTCGCCGAGGCGGAGCGGGCCGGTGACCGGGAGGCGCGCGTCCTCGCGCTGTGGGGCCTCGGCGAGATCGCCCTCAACGCCGGCGACTGCGCCGTCGCCGTCGAACACCACTCGGCGCTGAGCGTGTTCGACACGGCCTTCCTCCCCGAGGAGGCCGTGGCCCGGATCCACACGGACGACTTCGACACCGTACGACGACTGCTCCGGACGGCGGGCGACGATCCACTGCGTCCCGCCATGCTGATCTGGGCCCAGGGAACCCTGAACATGGGTCTCGGCCGGCTCGACGACGCGGACGCCGACTTCGTCACCGCCGAGCGTCTCGAAGCGGACCTCCACGTCCCCGGCAACCTGGTCAACATCCGCGTCAACCGCGGCCTCCTCGCGATGCTGCGCGGCGACCGCGAAGCCGCGCGGGAACACCTGGACGTCGTGCGGGCGACCGTGGCCGAGCGGCCGAATACCGGCAACCACGCTACGCACCAGTACTTCGAGGCCGTCGTGGCCGACGCCGACGGCGACCACGCGGCAGCAGCCGAACTGGTCCGATCCGTGCAGCGTGACCACCCTTTCCTCCGGTGGCGGCTGCTACGCCCCCACGTCGTCCAGGCCGTGCGGATCGCCCTGCGCGGCGGGGACCGGAACCTGGCCGAGGACCTCGCGGCCCAGGCTGCCGAACACGCCACCCGCAACCCTTCCGTGCCGACCGCCCGGGGGACGGCCGCCCACGCGGCCGGTCTGGTGAACGCCGACCACGGACTCCTGGAGCTGTCGGTCCGCATCCTCCTCACCGGCCCCCGGCCGCTGACCCTCGCCGCCGCATCCGCCGACCTCGGGCGCGCTCTTCTTGCGGCAGGCGACGCCGCTGCGACACCCACCCTGACCAGGGCGCACGACATCTACGCCCAGGCGGGGGCCGACGCCGAGGCAGACCGGGTCCAGGCCGATCTGGAACGGGCCACAAGCCGCACCGGCCGACGCTCCGGAGGCCGTCGGCCGCGCCTCGGCCAGGGCTGGGAAGCGCTCACGGCCTCGGAACGCAAGGTGGCCCGGCTGATCGCCGCGGGTCACACCAACCGGTCGGCCGCAGAGGCCCTCGTGGTCTCCCCGCACACGGTCAACACCCATCTGGCGTCGATCTTCCGCAAGCTCTCGGTGCGCTCGAGGGTCCACCTGGCCCGGATCGTGCTGGCGGAGGGCGACGCCGGAACAGCCACCGGCGGCTGAGTGACCTCTGCGCCCCCGTGCCAGCAGTGGTGCGCCGCACGGCAACAGGAGGCGCCGTCCCGGTCCTAGCGTGAGGGCATACCGCGCCGCTTCGACGCGCGGACCAGCCGACCCGAATCGAGGAAGCATCCCCATGCCGCACATCACCGTGGGCCAGGAGAACACCAACCCCATCGAGCTGTACTTCGAGGACCAGGGTGCCGGGCAGCCGGTCGTCCTCATCCACGGCTTTCCGCTCGACGGCCACTCCTGGGAGCGCCAGAGGGCCGCGCTGCTCGATGCCGGCTACCGCGTGATCACGTACGACCGCCGCGGTTTCGGGCAGTCCTCCCAGCCGACCATCGGCTACGACTACGACACCTTCGCGGCCGACCTGAACACCGTGCTGGAGACCCTCGACCTGAAGGACGCCGTCCTGGTCGGTTTCTCCATGGGCACCGGAGAAGTTGCCCGCTACGTGTCCACGTACGGCTCCGCCCGCGTCGCCAAGGTCGCCTTCCTGGCCTCCCTGGAGCCCTGCCTGCTCAAGAGCGACGACAACCCGGCCGGCGTCGCCCCGAAGGAGTTCTTCGACGGCGTCGTCGCCGCCGTCAAGGCCGACCGCTACGCCTACTACACCGCCTTCTTCAACGACTTCTACAACCTCGACGAGAACCTGGGCACCCGCATCAGCGAGGAAGCGGTCCGCAACAGTTGGAACACCGCGGCCCGCGGCGGCTCCTTCGCCGCGTCCGCCGCGCCGTCGACCTGGTACACCGACTTCCGCGCCGACATCCCCGCCGTCGACGTGCCCGCCCTGATCCTGCACGGCACCGCCGACCGCATCCTTCCGGCCGAGGGCACCGCGCGCCCCTTCCACAAGGCGCTCCCGTCGGCCGACTACGTCGAGATCGAGGGCGCCCCGCACGGCCTGCTGTGGACCCACGCCGACGAGGTCAACACCGCCCTGCTCGCCTTCCTGGCGAAGTGACGCCGCACCGTTGCCCCGCCGGGTGACGCCGGAGCCCCCGGCGTCACCCCGGCCCCCGGGTTCCCGTGCGGGGAACAGAAGAGACCCCGAGAAGAGGAAACCCCCCCAATTCCGCAGCCTCCCCCTCCGGGACGTGACC
>NZ_JBVHZJ010000012.1:77738-190785 GCF_055574655.1 Streptomyces sp. NPDC029956
GGGGTTTGTGGGGACCCAAAACGGAGGGGGCAACACCCCCCTTTCTCTCCTCTCGGGGGGGTTCCCCCCCCCCCTTCCCCCCCCCGGTCACCCCCCCCCCCCCCCCCCCCCCCCCGGCCCCCGGTTCCCGGCGCGGGAACCGGACGAGCTCAGGAGAGCAGACACCCCATGCAGTTCGGCATATTCACCGTCGGGGACGTGACCCCCGACCCCACCAACGGCCGTACTCCGTCGGAACACGAGCGCATCAAGGCGATGGTCGCCATCGCCCTCAAGGCCGAGGAAGTCGGCCTGGACGTCTTCGCGACAGGCGAGCACCACAACCCGCCGTTCGTCCCGTCGTCGCCGACGACCATGCTCGGCTACATCGCCGCCCGCACCGAGAAGCTGATCCTCTCCACGTCCACGACGCTGATCACCACCAACGACCCGGTGAAGATCGCCGAGGACTACGCGATGCTCCAGCACCTGGCCGACGGCCGGGTCGACCTCATGCTGGGGCGCGGCAACACCGGCCCGGTCTACCCGTGGTTCGGACAGGACATCCGCCAGGGCATCAACCTCGCCAAGGAGAACTACACGCTGCTGCGCCGACTGTGGCGCGAGGACGTCGTGGACTGGGAGGGCACGTTCCGTACGCCGCTCCAGGCCTTCACCTCGACACCCCGGCCCCTGGACGGCGTCCCGCCCTTCGTCTGGCACGGATCCATCAGATCCCCCGAGATCGCGGAGCAGGCCGCCTTCTACGGCGACGGCTTCTTCCACAACAACATCTTCTGGCCGGCCGACCACACCAGGCGCATGGTCCAGCTCTACCGGCGCCGGTACGCCCACCACGGCCACGGCCGGCCGGAGGACGCCGTCGTGGGCCTCGGCGGGCAGGTCTTCATGCGGAAGAACTCCCAGGACGCCGTGCGGGAGTTCCGTCCCTACTTCGACAACGCGCCGGTGTACGGCCACGGCCCGTCGCTCGAGGACTTCACCGAGCAGACCCCGCTGACGGTGGGCTCTCCCCAGCAGGTCATCGACCGGACCCTGTCGTTCCGGGAGACCGTCGGCGACTACCAGCGCCAGCTGTTCCTGATGGACCACGCGGGCCTCCCCCTGAAGACCGTCCTTGAACAACTGGACATCCTCGGGGAAGAGGTCGTGCCCGTCCTGCGGAGGGAGTTCGCGAAGGGACGTCCGGCCGACGTGCCGGAGGCCCCCACGCACGCGTCCCCTCGAGCCGTCCGGGAGGTGTCCGCCGCATGAGACTGATCGTCGTCTCCGCCGGGCTGAGCACCCCCTCCTCCACCCGCCTGCTCGCGGACCGGCTGGCCGAGGCGGCCCGCGACGAACTCGCCGCCCGGGGACAGGCGCCGTCGACCGAGGTCGTGGAGCTGCGGGAACTGGCCGGCGACATCGCCAACCATCTCGTGACAGGCTTTCCGCCGCCGCGACTGAGCGCCGCGATCGACGCAGTCACGGCGGCTGACGGCCTGATCGTGGTGACTCCCGTGTTCGCGGCTTCCTACAGCGGTCTCTTCAAGTCCTTCTTCGACGTGATCGATCCGGACGCCCTCTCCGGGAAGCCGGTCCTGATCGCGGCCACGGGCGGTACCGCCCGCCACTCCCTGGTCCTGGAGCACGCCGTGCGCCCGCTCTTCGCCTACCTTCGCGCCGTCGTCGTCCCCACCGCCCTGTTCGCGGCCTCCGAGGACTGGGGCTCGGGGGGAGACGAGTACACCGACGGCCTTCCCGGCCGCGTCCGCCGGGCGGGCGTCGAGCTCGCCGCGCTCATGGCGGCGCGCCCGGTCGGTGAAGAGCCCGAGGACGACATCACCGTCCTCGAACGGCAACTCGCCGACCTGCGCTTCGACTGAGACGGGCCCCCGGACCGGGCGACGGCGGGGTGGTTCGTATGGTTCATACTGTTCCGCCGTATGAGCATGAACCGAGTGACGACAAGGACCGTGCCCGAGGAACCCGAGGGTGTACGGACGCCCCTCCGCGGCAGGGACGCCGAACTGGCGTTCATCGAGGCGCGGCTCGACGCGCTCGACCGGGGCGAAGGCGGGATCATCCGCGTCGAAGGCCCCGTCGGCATCGGTAGGTCCAGGATCCTCGCGGAGGCCGCGGCAGCCGCGAGGCTGCGCGGGACGAGGGTGTTCGAGGGAGCGGCGGACCCCGACGAACAGTTCGTGCCGCTCGGCCCGCTCCTCGACGGTCTGCTCTCCGGCGAGGAACCGCTGTCGGGCGCCGTCCGCCTCAGGGACCTTGCCACGACACCCGGCCAGCGCTTCTGGCTGCTCCAGGAACTGGGGGACCGCCTGCGGGAGACGGCTCGAAACGGACCGCTGCTCGTCGTCCTCGACGATCTCCAGTGGTGCGACGACCTGACCCTTCTCACCTTCAACACCCTCGCGGCCGGACTCTCGTCGCACGCCATCCTGTGGCTGGTCGCCGTGCGCGGCGGCAGCGTGCCGTCGGGAGTGCGAACGACCCTGGACAGGATCCGGCAGGCAGGCGCACACGAGCTGGTGCTGGGAGCGCTGGACGACCAGGCCACCACACGGATCACCGAGGACGTCCTCGGCGCCGCTCCCGACCCGGACGTCCTCCGCGTCGCCCGCCGCGCCGACGGAGTCCCGCAGCTGCTGGTCGCGCTGCTCGGCTCGCTGCGGGAGGCAGTGACGATCGAGAACGGCACGGCCGGACTGCCGGCCGGACCCCCCGCCCCACGGGAACTCCCCTCTGTCGTGCGCCGCCTCGACCAGCTGTCCGACGAGGCACGGGCGCTGGTGCAGACGGCGGCCGCCGTGGGCGGCCCGGTCACCGTCGCGCTGCTGGCCGAACTGCTCGGCAGGTCCTCGGCGGCGCTCATCGCAGCGGTACGGGAATCCCTCGACGCTGATCTGCTCATCGAAAGCGGCGATCACCTCGCCTTCCGCCACGACCTGGTCCGTGAGGCGGTGGAAGCCGGCCTCCCCCTGCCCCTGCGTCAGGCACTGCGTGGTCAAGCCGCCGAGCTGCTGCCGGGGAGCGCGGCCTCCGCTGTCGAGCATCCCGGGCCGTGGGCCGGTAGAGCGCCGGCAGATGCGGCGGAGGCCGGGAGGGGAGACGCGGCGGAGGCCGACCGGCTGCGCACTACTGCGGCGGAACTCGCGGCCACGGCTCCCGGACCCGCTGCGGAACGCAGCCTCAAGGCCCTGGAACTCACCTCGGCGGACGCTCCGGAGCGGCCGCGGGTCCTCGCCGAGACGATCCCGCTGCTCTGGCAGACGGGCCGGGCCGCCCAGGCGCGTGAACTGGGAGCCACCGCCCTGGCGGCCGGCGGTCTCGGACCCGAGGACGAGGCGCTCATACGCCTGGCCCTGGCACGCCTCGCCGTACAGTTCGACTTCTCCGAGGCGGTCCGGCAGGCCCGAGCCGGGGCGGCACTGCCCGGGATCTCCCTGACCACGAAGGGGCGACTGCTCGCCATGCTCGCCGTCGGCCTGTCGATGTCGGGCGAACACGCGGCGGCCGAGCAGGTCGCCGCGCAGGCGTGGGACACCGCGGCGGCTGCGGGGGACCGCACCGCCGAGGCCACGCTGACGACGGTCCGCTCGGCCGTGAGTTTCCACCGCATGGACCTGACCGAGGCGTTCCGGCAGGCCGAGAGGGCTGCCGCGCTGGCCGACGCACTGGGCGTCAGCACCTCGCTGTGGGTTCCGGAGGCCTTGTGGCACGCTCTCCTGTCGAACACCACCGGACGCGCCGCGGAGGCGCTCGCCGTCGCGGAGGAGGGCATCCGGATCACCAGGGAGCAGGGCCGGACGGCCGCCACCCGCATGTGGCTCATGACCCGCACCCGCATCTATCTGGAGACCGGACGGCTGTCGGACGCCCGGTCCGACGCGGAAGCCGCGTCCCAGGCGACCGACGAACCCGGCCCGGGCAACCTCGCCGATGTCACGCTCCGGTACGTGATGCTGCGCGTCGCCCTCCACACCGGCGACCGGCAGACCGCGGAGGCGTACGCGGCGCAGGCGAGGCGCATGCGGAGCGACGACGCACCCGTCGTCCGGCACTTCGGCACCTGGATGCTGGCGCTGATGGCCGACTTCGAAGGCCGGCCCGATCGTGCCATGGCCGAACTCGACGAGGTGATGACATCGCCCGCCGCGGACCGGCCGGCCTATGCCGGCTTGGTCGACCCCGCCGACGCCCCGGTCCTCGTCCGCCTGGCGCTGCGTGCCGGCGCGCACGAACGAGCCGCGCAGGCAGTGGCCCTGGCCGAGCGACTGGCCGTGCTCAACCCCGACCTCACGTTCCTGGCCGCCGCCGCCGCGCACGCCCGGGGGCTCCTCGACAACGACCTCGCCCCTCTCGTACACGCCGTCCGGCTGTACGAGGACTGCCCTCGGCCGTTGGCCCGGGCGTCGGCACTGGAGGACGCCGGACGCAAGCTTGCGGCCACTCGCACGTCCGAAGCGGTGCCGTACTTCGACACGGCCCTGGCGCTTTACGCGCGAGCGGGCGCCGAGCGGGACGTCGCACGCGTCCGCCGGCGCCTGCGGGCCGCCGGTGTCCGCCGGCGGCCCTCGACGGCCGGACTCTCCGGGGCATGGCCCGAGCTGACGGCCGCGGAGATACGGGTGGTACGGCTCGTGGCCCAGGGGCTGACCAACCAGCAGGTGGCCGAGCACCTCTCCCTCTCGCCGCACACGGTGAGTTCGCACCTGCGCCGGGCCTTCACCAAGCTGGACATCACCTCGCGCGTGGAGCTGACCCGGCTGGTGAAGCATCGTGACAGCAGAGAGTAGTCACTTCGTATCCCCTGCGGGTGTCATGGCAATGGACGATTCGCGTGATGTGCCGACGTCGTCGCTTCCTCAGAATGATCAAGAGCCGCGGAATGGAGAAGTCCGCGGGGAACCGTTGGTCGAGAGAGGAACAGCGCATGACCGTAAGGCTCCAGCGAGCCCGCCCAGGCAGCCCCGAGCTTCAGGCGCTCGTCGACGAGCTCGCGGAGCGGCTCGGCCGGTCCGTCGCCGTCGACGACCCGCTGGTCCGCATGGTCTGTACGAGCCGGCACTTCGGCGACGAGGACCCGGTCCGCATCGGCACCCTGTTGCAGGGCCGCGCCGACAACGCGACCATCCGCTACGTCCTCGCCCAGGGCGTGACCCAGTGGTCCCGAGCCGGATTCATCGACGGCCGTGACGATCTCGGACTGCTGCCCCGTTATGTCGTGCCCCTGCGCGAGCGCGGGCATCTCCTCGGACTGCTCCTGGTGGTCGTGCCCGAGAAGACGCTCGCAGAGCACGAGACGCGTGCCATCGCCCGGGCCGCGGACGCCATGGCCGCCCAGATGCACGGAGAGCACATCGCCACCGACACCCGGAAGGCCGACGAGCGGGACCTCGTCCTCGAACTCGTCGGCACCGACGTCGCCGCCCGTACCACCGCACGGCGGCGAGGCAAGGAACTCGGACTGCTCGGAGCAGCCGAGCACGTCCTGGTCACCATCGTCCAGCTGAGCTGCGCGACCGAGCTCGTGCGGCAGTCCGAGGCGGCCCTGTGGGGGGCGCTGGAGGGGTTCCGGCAGACGCGTTCGGCCCAGGGCCTCATCGCGATCGGCAAGGAGCGGGCGACACTGCTCCAGCTGCGCGACCGCCCACCCGGCCAGGACGAGGTCACCGCACAGTCCGCTCGCATCCTGGACGAACTCCACACCTTTCTGGGCCCGTCGGCGGACGCCGTGATCGGCGTCGGCGGCCGGCACCCCGGCCTGGACGGCGCACGGACGTCGTACGAGCAGGCGCTCGTGGCGGCACGCGCGGCACGCCGACTGCCCACCCTGAAGAGCGCCGGTGACTGGGAGCTGCTCGGGGAGCTCGCAGTGCTGCTCCAGCTCCCCGAGCACGCCCTGAACGCGTCCTTGGTCCCTAAGCCGCTCCGTACCCTGAGCGACACTCATGGCGGCGACCGCCTGCGGGACACCCTGCGCTGCTTCCTCGAACACGCGGGATCGATTCCCCGGACCGCGGACGCGCTGGGAATCCACCGCACCTCGCTCTACTACCGCCTGCGCCAGATTCAGGAGATCACCGGACTGGACCTCGACGACGGCGCCCACCGGCTCACTCTGCACCTCGGCCTCAGGATCGAGGAACTCCTCGCCCCGGGCGGCGACGGGGCCGTCTGACCACGGACTCGCTTCGACAAAGCGAGGAGGATTCACAGCCCGATTCCTACAGCTCGCGGTGGTGCGGGCGGCGGGCTCCATTCGATGATGTTCGTGACGGGCGGGGACGATGTACCGCCTCTGACCAGGGGAGAGGTCATGAAGGAACTGACTACGACGGACGGCGCACGGCTCGCGTACCAGGACACCGGCGGCGAGGGCGTCCCGCTGGTGATGCTGCACGGCTGGGGGCAGACGCAGGCGATGTTCCGCCACCAGATCGAGGGGTTGGCGCCCGGCCGTCGCGTCGTCACCGTCGACCTCCGCGGTCATGGGAAGTCCGGCAAGCCGCGTCACGGCTACCGCATCGCCCGGCTCTCCCGCGATGTGCTCGAACTCGTCGACCATCTCGGTCTCGACCGTTTCGACGCACTGGGCTGGTCCATGGGTGTCTCGGTGTGGTGGAGCTTCATCGACCAGTACGGGACCGGACGGATCCGGCGCTTCGTCGCCGTCGACCAGCCCGCGGCGGTCGCCGCCGTGCCCTGGATGACCGAGCGGGAACAGCGGGACTCCGGTGCCATCTTCGATGTGTCGGGGCTGTTGTACCTGGGCGCGGCTCTCGCGGGTCCGGAGGGCGACACGGTCCGCGCCGACTTCGTGCGCGGCATGTTCTCCGGCGAGCCCGACCCCGAAGTGCTGGCCTTCGTCGGCGAGGAGATCCGGTCGACACCCGCCTACGCCGGCGTACCGCTGCTGTTCGACCACTGCGCGCAGGACTGGCGCGACGTGCTTCCCCGGATCGATGTGCCGACCCTGGTGATCGGCTGCGAGGGAAGCCATGTGCACCCCGATTCGCAGCGCTTCGTCGCCGAGCGGATTCCCGGCGCACGCCTGCACGTCTTCGCCTCCGACGTGGCGAGCTCGCACTTCCCCTTCCTGGAGAACCCGCCGGCCTTCAATGCCGTGGTGGAGAAGTTCCTGGCCGAGGAGCCGGCGAACGGGGCGTGAATCCGCCCTCCGCCCGCACGCACCTATGGCTAGGAATCCCCATGCCCCTCACACTGATGTCGCGTGCGCCCGAACGGGTGCCCCGGCAAGCGCCCGATCCGACCTCGCCCTCCTCCCGCTCGGGGTGGCTGGTCCAGATGCTTTCCGAGATGCCGGAGACGAACGACCGGACCCACGTCTACCTCGGCGTCCACGTCCGTGGGTCCGTCACCGTCGTCCACGAGCGTGCCAAGACCCAGTTGGAGCCGAACGACTTGGTCTTCTGCGACCCGGCCCGACAGCACCTGCTGCAGTTCGGCGAGGACTGTCAGATGATCTTCTTCCGGGTGCCCCGCTGCTATCTGGGCGTCACGGAGTCGGAACTGAACCAGGTGCTCGGCGTACCCGTACGTGGCGGGGAGGGGATCGGGGCGCTGGCGTCCGACTTCCTGACCGCGCTCGCCGCCAAGGAGGAGTTCCGCCGGTCCACGATCGGGGACCGGCGTGCCCGGACGGCCGTACACCTCCTCTCCGTCCTGGTCATGGAGCTCCTCGAAGCGGACACGACGGACGAGGCCGACAACGCGTCCGGCACCGTCAACGAGATGCTGTCCCGTATCCACGGCTACATCGAGGAACATCTGATGGACCCGGACCTCTCACCGGAGTCGATCGCACGTGCCCACCACATCTCCGTCCGGTACCTGCAGAAGCTCTTCCAGAACGACGGCAGCACGGTGAGCCAATGGGTGCGGCAGCGCCGGCTCGAGTTCTGCCGGCTAGAGCTCGGCCGCTCCCACCGGAGGATCACCATGGCCGCGGTGGCACACCGCTGGGGCTTCAGCAGCCCCTCGCACTTCAGCCGCACGTTCCGCGGGGCCTACGGCATGAGCCCCAGCGAATGGCAGGCGCTGGCGACGTCGGCCTTCGCGCCGACGACTGCCGACGCCCAGGACGAGCGAAGGCGCTGAGCCGCGTGTGCGCCGTCATGACAGCGCGGAGGCGCGCACGTACAAGAGGTGCCACTTCCACGGCTCTACCGTGAGCAAGAGTCGCACGGACCTCCTGCCGGGTCCGGGCCGCCCCCAGACCGTCGTGACGACGCCCCCACGTGGCCCGACACCGAGAAGAGAACTCGCATGACCAACCCCACCGTCGTCCTCGTGCACGGTGCCTTCGCAGACGCGACAGGCTGGATAGGCGTCATCTCGGAACTGCGGAGCAGCGGTATCCCGGTGATCGCTCCGCCGAACCCGCTGCGGGGGCTGACATCGGACGCCGCCTACCTCACCTCCGTCCTCGCGCAGGTCGACGGCCCGGCCGTGCTCGTCGGCCATGCCTATGGCGGTGCGCTGATCACTGTGGCCGGCACCGCGGAGAACGTCGTCGCGCTGGTCTACGTCGCCGCCTACGCGCCCAACGAGGGCGAGAGCCTAGGCCGGCTCCAGGCGAGCTTTCCCGAACCCCCCCTGACGGGCAACCTGAAGGAGTGGACGTACCCGCTCCTCGACGGTGACTCGGCGGTCGAGGTCACCATCGAGGAGACGGCCTTTCCCTCCGTCTTTGCGGCGGACCTGCCCGAGGACGTCGCCGGCGTCCTGGCGACGGCCCAACGCCCGCTCGCCACGGCCGCCTTCACCGAGACCGCGTCCGCGGCGGCGTGGCGGACCAAACCGTCCTGGGCCCTGGTGGCCGGGGCGGACCGCACGATCAGCCCCGAGGTCCAGCGCTTCGGCGCCGCACGGGCCGGAGCCGTCGTCGTCGAACTTCCGGACGCCTCCCACGCCGTCGTCCTCTCCGAGCCCACACAGGTCGCCGACCTGATCAGGGACGCGGTACGGGCGGCGAGCTGACCGGCCGACCTCCGCGACGACAGGAGCGGGACCGGCCGACTCCACCGCCGTCCAGGACCAGCCATGGCCGGCTACGACGCCTGCTGTCGGCACGAAGCTGCGGTGGGATCTCGCTGCGGACGAGGCTGGGCAGGAGGCTCTGCTGGGTCTGGCCCCTGGCAGATTGAGCATGACGGCCTGATCGCCTTCTTCTCGGAAGTCTTCGAAGATCAGTGGAAGCGCGCCGAACCGTGGTTGGGGGGTGCCGACAGCACTCCGCCGGTAGGGACTACCACCCCGATGACTGCCTTCGGGCCCGCACATCGGGACTAGCGGGCGGCCCGTCGTTCGGGTCACGACGTGACCGATCTCCAGCGGCTCGCTGCCGTTGTGGCGGCACCGCGACCGTGGAGTCCTCCCGCAGCTGGTGTGCAACCGTGTCAAGGGGCGAGCCGTCCGTGCGAGCAGCACCAGGCCGCACCCGCGCTTCGCCAGGGCGCGGGCGAAGTGCCGCCCGAGCTCGCGGCCGGCCCCGATGATCACGGCGGCCGCCACGGTCATGTTGCCTGGCGGTAGTGGGGGAGGAGGTCCTCGCGCAGCGAGGCGAAGACGCCGATCGCCGCCCTGGCCCTCCTGGGGCACCAGGAACTGGAGCCCCGAGTTCCCGCGCCCGCAGCGTCACGTTTGTCCCCGGTATGTACGGCGCACTGCACGCCGGCGTGAGCGCCCTATGAATACTCTGCGCGCCCTACCGGTGACCGCAGGTGGTGGAAATGATGAGCGCACCGTACATGAACCAGGTGATCCGCACCCCTGTCCCTCGGCCAGGTGGACATGCGACAGAAGGAGCTCAGGGTGTTGCTTCTCATCTCCCCGGACGGCGTCGAGGAAGCCCTCGACTGCGCGAAGGCGGCGGAGCACCTCGACATCGTCGACGTCAAGAAGCCCGACGAGGGCTCGCTCGGCGCCAACTTCCCCTGGGTCATCAGGGAGATCCGCGACGCGGTACCGGCGGACAAGCCCGTGTCCGCCACCGTGGGTGATGTCCCGTACAAGCCCGGCACGGTGGCGCAGGCCGCACTCGGCGCTGTCGTCTCCGGCGCCACGTACATCAAGGTCGGCCTCTACGGATGCACGACGCCCGATCAGGGCATCGAGGTCATGCGCGCGGTCGTCCGAGCGGTGAAGGATCACCGCCCCGACGCGCTCGTCGTCGCCTCCGGCTACGCCGACGCCCACCGCATCGGCTGCGTCAACCCGCTCGCCGTGCCCGACATCGCCGCCCGCTCCGGTGCCGACGCGGCCATGCTCGACACCGCCATCAAGGACGGGACGCGGCTGTTCGACCACGTTCCTCCAGAGGTCTGTGCCGAGTTCGTACGGCTGGCCCACACCTCCGGTCTGCTCGCGGCTCTCGCGGGCAGTGTCACGCAGGCCGACCTCGGTCCGCTGACCCACATGGGTACGGACATCGTGGGCGTGCGGGGAGCGGTCTGCGAGGGCGGCGACCGCAACGCCGGGCGGATTCAGCCGCATCTGGTGGCCGCCTTCCGGGCGGAGATGGACCGGCATGCCCGGGAGCACACCGTCGGCGTTCCCGCCGTGAACTGACGGCCGGCATGCCGACGCCTGAGGCAGGCATCGTCTCCGGACGCAAGGCCGTACGTTTCCCAGTCGTCGACCCGGCCACCGGGGAGACCTTCGACGAGGCCCCCGACCAGCAGCCGGGCGAGCTGGACGACGTGGTCGCCCGCGCCCAGCGAGCCTGGCACGGCTGGCGCGCCGACCCCGCCGCCCGCACCGCCGCGTTGCGCGGCGCGGCCGACGCCGTGGAGACGGCCGGCGACGACCTCGCCCGGTTGCTCACCCGGGAACAGGGCAAGCCCCTGGCCGAGTCGTACGCGGAGGTCGCCCGTGCCGCGGCACGGCTGCGCTACTTCGCCGGCCTGGCCCCCCGGACCCGCCGGATCGACGACGGCCGGCCCGTACACAGCGAGGTCCGCTGGCGCCCACTCGGACCCGTCGCCGCGATCGTGCCGTGGAACTTTCCCCTCCAGCTCGCGGCGGCGAAGCTGGCGCCCGCGCTCGCGGCGGGCAACACCATGGTCCTCAAACCGTCGCCTTTCACTCCGCTCGCCACCCGGATGCTCGGCTCCGTCCTCGCCGCCGCCCTGCCCGAGGACGTGCTGACCGTCGTCACAGGCCGTGAACCCCTCGGTGCCCGCCTCGCGTCCCACCCGGGCATCCGCCACGTCACCTTCACCGGTTCGGTGCCCACCGGGCGGGCCGTCGCCGGAGCGGCGGCGGCCTCGCTCGCCCGGGTCACCCTGGAGCTGGGCGGCAACGACGCCGCAGTCCTGCTGGACGACGTCGACGTGGACCGGATCGCGGACCGGCTGTTCTGGGCGGCGTTCCGCAACTGCGGGCAGGTCTGCATGGCGGTCAAACGCGTCTACGTCCCGGCCCGGCTCCACGCCGAGGTCGTCGAAGCCCTGGCCCAGCGCGCGAAGACCGTCGCCGTCGGGCCCGGCCTCGACCCCGAAACCCGGCTGGGACCGGTCAACAACGCCCCGCAGCTGGCCCGGGTGGAACAGGTCACGGAGCAGGCCCTGGCGGACGGCGCCCGGGCGGCGTGGGGCGGCCACCGGCTGGACGGGCCGGGATACTTCTTCGCTCCCACGATCCTCACCGACGTCCCGCCCGGCAGTCCGGTGGTGACCGAGGAACAGTTCGGACCGGTTCTGCCAGTGCTGCCGTACCGGAACCTCGACGAAGCCGTCGACGCGGCCAACAGCACCGGCTTCGGTCTTGGCGGCTCCGTATGGGGCACCGATCTCGACCAGGCCGAGGCGGTGGCCGACCGACTCGAATGCGGCACGGCCTGGATCAACCACCATGCCGAACTGTCCCTCGCCCAGCCCTTCGCAGGGGTCAAGGACAGCGGAGTCGGCGTCGCGGGCGGACCGTGGGGGCTCTACGGCAACCTCCGGCCGTTCGTCGTCCACCGCCCGCGGGAGGCGTGACGATGAGGTTCCAGGCGGCCGTACTGCACTCGTACGAGGACCCGTTCACGGTCGAGGAGGTGACCCTGCGGACGGAACCCGCCGCCGGCGAGATCCTGGTCGAGATCGCAGGCACCGGGATGTGCGGGACCGATCTCGCGGTCCGGCGATCCGCCGGCCGCAGCCCCCTGCCGGCCGTCCTGGGCCACGAG
This sequence comes from Streptomyces sp. NPDC029956, assembly GCF_055574655.1. Classification (NCBI taxonomy): domain Bacteria; kingdom Bacillati; phylum Actinomycetota; class Actinomycetes; order Kitasatosporales; family Streptomycetaceae; genus Streptomyces; species Streptomyces sp. NPDC029956. The sequence goes on from NZ_JBVHZJ010000012.1 coordinate 89,929, forward strand.
GGCGCCGGGGTCGTGGTGCGGACGGGCAGCGGCCCTGACAGCACGATCAACGTGGGTGACCACGTGGTGCTGAGCTTCGACTCCTGCGGACACTGCCGGAACTGCCGCGGCGCTGCCCCCGCCTACTGCGACTCCTTCGCCTCCCTCAACCTCTTCGGAGGACGCGAGGAGGAACCGCCGCGGCTCATGGACACGACCGGGAAAGCGCTGGCCCCCCGTTGGTTCGGCCAGTCCTCGTTCGCCGAGTACGCGCTCGTCCCGGCCCGCAACGCCGTCCGGGTCGACCCCGCACTCCCGATCGAACTGCTCGGGCCCCTCGGATGCGGCTTCCTCACCGGCGCCGGAGCCGTGCTGAACACCTTCGGCGCAGGCCCCGGCGACACCCTGACGGTCCTCGGCGCCGGAGCCGTGGGCCTGGCCGCGGTGATGGCGGCCACCGCCGCCGGCGCACTGACCGTGGCCGTCGACCGGCATCCCCAACGGCTCGCCCTGGCCGAACGCTTCGGCGCGATCCCACTGCCCGCCGGAACTGCCGGACTGCCCGAACGAATCCGACGGCTGACCGACGGCGGCGCACAGTACGCCCTGGACACCACTGCCTCGGCCCCGCTCATCAACAACGCGCTCCAAGCACTGCGCCCCACCGGCAGCCTCGGCCTGGTGGCACGCCTCCACACCGCGCTGCCGCTCGAACCCGGCACGCTCGACCGAGGCCGCAGCATCCGCCACATCTGCGAAGGCGACGCCGTACCCGGACTACTGATACCCCGGCTGACCGGGCTCTGGCAGGCCGGCCGCTTCCCCTTCGACCAGCTGATCCGCACCTACCCGCTGGCCGACATCAACGAGGCCGAACGCGACTGCGACGCCGGCCGCGTGGTCAAACCCGTCCTGCTCCCGGAAAGAACAAGCCGATGAGCGAGGCACGCGGCACCGCGGACCCATCCCATCCGACAAGAAGACACCTCGTACTCCCCACTCCCGCCAACGGAGGAAACATGGCCGGCGCGGCGCCGCAGCAGACAGACGTGGAAGGGGTGGACGGAGGTGTGGGCCTGACCGCCCTCCTGGTCGCCGCGGCACGGGCGATCGAGACCTACCGCCACGACAGCCTGGCCCAGGACGTCTTCGCGGAACACTTCGTGCGCGCCGCCCCGGCATGCACGGACTGGCCGGTCCGCATCGAGCAGGTCCCGGACGGGGACGACAACCCACTGTGGGGTCGGTTCGCCCGCTACTTCGGCCTGCGGACCAGGGTCCTCGACGACTTCCTCCTCCGGTCGGTCCGTGCGATCATCCGCCAAGTCGTCCTGCTGGGCGCCGGGTTGGACACACGCGCCTTCCGGCTGGACTGGCCATCCGACGTGGTGGTCTTCGAGATCGACAGAGCGGGCGTGCTGGCCTTCAAGCAGCAGGTGCTCACGGACCTGTCGGCCGCCCCGAAGGCGAAGCGCGTACCCGTGCCGGTCGACCTGCGCGCGGACTGGGTCACCGCGCTGACCACCGTCGGCTTCGACCCGACCGTGCCGAGCGTCTGGCTGGCCGAGGGCCTCCTTTTCTACCTGCCGAGCACAGCCGAGACGAACCTCGTCGACACGGTGGACAGGCTGACCACCGGAGGCAGTGCTCTGGCCTTCGAGGCCAAGCTGGAGAAGGACCTGCTGGCGTACCGCGACAGCCCGATCTATACGGCGACGCGCGAACAGATCGGCATCGACCTGCTCCACCTCTTCGACACCGGCCCACGACCCGACTCCGCGGGCGACCTGGCGGCCAAGGGCTGGTCCACCTCGATGCACACGCCCTTCGACTTCAGCCGCCGGCACCGACGTGGCCCCCTCCCCGCGCCGAACGACGCGCTGGAGGGAAACCGGTGGGTGTTCGCGCACAAGCCCCGGTCATGACGTCCGCAGCGCTCACGACGACGTCCGCACAGGGCCCGGCATTCCGTACCTGGCCAGGGGCTTCGCCGGGGTCGGGAACGACCGCCCGACAGCAGAGGAGTTGAGAGCGGGGCCCTGCCGCAGGCCCCGCTCGGTGGGACACATCCCGGCGGAGGCGACAGCTCGGTTCCGTCGTAGCGATTGCCGCCCGGGCCCGGGACGGCGAGCGGCGCTCCATGATGACGAGCGCCCGCCTCCCCGGACAGCCGCTGACGGGCCGTGTCAGACGGCCTGGGCAGCCACCAGCTGGTCGCCCGGGATCCCGGCCAGGTCCGGCGCGTAGTAGTCCTCGATGCCAGCGGCCCACGTGGCCACGGTGATGCGGTCCTCGGCATCCGGGCCGAAGGCGTCGAAGAGCGCGTGGATGTTCGCCTTCTCGAAGCCGATCGCCGTCATCAGCGATTCGAAGAGCGGGCGCTCGATCAGGCCGTCCTTGTCGGGGTCACCAAGTGCGGCGAGCGCCTCGGCGAACTCGGTGATCGTCGGACCGAAGCGCTCGGGGTCGAGCACGAACGGACGAAACTCGTCGACCGTGATCACACCGTCGCCGTTGGCGTCCAGTTCAGTGGCCAGCGTCGTCCAGTAGCGGCGGAACGCGGCCCGGATCGCGGCCTTGGCGCCGTCGTCCGATGCGACGGCCGCCTCCAGAACACGGCCCGACATGAGGTCGAAGTCGCCGGAGTCGATGACTCCGTTGCCATTGGCGTCGAAGAGGGAGAAGACCAGCTCGACCCGCTTGGCGGCCTCAGTTCGCATTTCCGTCACCTGTCTTCAGCGGCCCGTCGATCCCGGGCCTGGCGCAATGAGTGCTTCTACGTAACCGTGCTGGGAGAGAGGCGTGACGGTGAGGCGGTCTCCGCTACCGGAAGGAGTGAGTTCCCTGACAATCAGTCCGGGTGGGTCGGACCGGACGCCTGCGATCCGGGCGAGGCCGCCCACCTCTCTTTCCCCCCGCGAGTGTCCGGCTCGACGGGCGGACCGCCGGGTCGGACCGGCGGCAGCCCCACCGCGAAACCCTTTGGCGCAGAGCTGGACGTGCCTCCTCGGCGGCCGGCACGGAGGCAGGGGAGCAGGGCGCCGGTGGCCTGCTCCCCATGACACCCAAGGGAACTTCGCGCAGTGATGCCGATCTCGAGATGTGGCTGTGACCGTGCTTCCGTGATGACTTCGACCTTGCCGGTCGTGGGCGCGGACGCCCGGCCATACGGACTCGAAGCCAGGTGTCACAGGCTTTCCTGCCGGCTACGGGGGGCGACGGCGGCCAGCGTCTGCTGGCGTTTGTGCAGGTCAGGTACCATTCTCTGTTACTCAGAAGAAGCCGAGCTTCTTAGGGGAGTAGCTGACCAGCAGGTTCTTCGTCTGCTGGTAGTGGTCCAGCATCATGCGGTGGGTCTCGCGGCCGATGCCCGACTGCTTGTAGCCGCCGAAGGCGGCGTGGGCCGGATAGGCGTGGTAGCAGTTCGTCCAGACGCGGCCCGCCTGGATGGCGCGGCCCGCGCGGTAGGCCGTGTTCGTGTCGCGGGTCCAGACGCCGGCGCCGAGGCCGTACAGGGTGTCGTTCGCCGTGCTGATGGCGTCGTCGAAGTCCGTGAAGGACGTCACCGCCACCACCGGGCCGAAGATCTCCTCCTGGAAGACCCGCATGCGGTTGTCGCCCTCGAAGATCGTCGGCTGGACGTAGTAGCCGCCCGCCAGATCGCCTCCGTGTTCGACGATCTGGCCACCCGTCAGAATGCGGGCGCCTTCCTTCTGGCCGATCTCCAGGTAGGAGACGATCTTCCTCAGCTGCTCCGCCGAGGCCTGCGCGCCGATCATCGTGTCGGTGTCCAGAGGGTGGCCCGGGACGATCTTCTCCGTGCGGGCGATCGCCGCCTCCAGGAACTCGCCGTAGTGGCCTCGCTGGACCAGTGCGCGCGAGGGGCAGGTGCAGACCTCGCCCTGGTTGAGGGCGAACATCGTGAAGCCCTCGAGAGCCTTGTCGCGGAAGTCGTCGTCCGCCGCCCACACGTCGTCGAAGAAGATGTTCGGCGACTTGCCGCCGAGCTCCAGCGTCACCGGCTTCAGGTTCTCGGAGGCGTACCCCATGATCAGCCGGCCGGTCGAGGTCTCGCCGGTGAAGGCGATCTTGGCGACGCGCGGCGAGGACGCGAGGGGCTTCCCGGCCTCCTCGCCGAAGCCGTTGACGATGTTCAGGACGCCCGGCGGAAGCAGATCCGCGACCAGGCCGAGCCAGAAGTGGATCGAGGCCGGGGTCTGTTCGGCCGGCTTGAGGATCACCGCGTTGCCCGCGGCGAGCGCCGGCGCCAGCTTCCAGACCGCCATCAGGATCGGGAAGTTCCACGGGATGATCTGCGCGACCACCCCCAGCGGCTCGTGGAAGTGGTACGCGACGGTGTCGTCGTCGATCTCGCTCAGCGTGCCCTCCTGGGCCCGCAGCGCCCCCGCGAAGTAGCGGAAGTGGTCGATGGCGAGCGGGATGTCGGCGGCCAGTGTCTCCCGGACCGGTTTGCCGTTGTCCCAGCTCTCCGCGACCGCGAGCGCCTCCAGATTGCTCTCCATCCGGTCCGCGATCCGCAGCAGGACGGCCGCGCGGTCGGCCGGCGCCGTCCGCCCCCACGCCGGGGCCGCCGCGTGCGCCGCGTCGAGGGCGCGTTCCACGTCCTCCGCGGTGCCGCGCGCGACCTCCGTGAAGGGGCGGCCGTCGACCGGGCTGGGGTTCTCGAAGTAGCCGCCGAGCGCCGGAGCGACGTACGCGCCGCCGATCCAGTGGTCGTAACGTGCCTCGAACGAGATGAGTGCGCCCTCGGTACCGGGTGCGGCGTAACGGGTCATGGGCCTGGCCTCCCTGGGACGCGCCGGCCGTCCCTGACCGGCGCTCACCGGCGAGTGTGCGGCCCCGGACGTTGCAAGACCGTTGCACCGGCGGACAGTTCCGCCTCCAGTGAGTCGAGGCGCGCGCGTACGGGCGGGAGTCGAGGCGCCGGAACCGCCGCGCACAACGCACGCCAGACCACCAGGTCGTCCTCGCCCCAGCTGCTGTACGCCCAGTCCGCGAGCAGCCCGGGATCACCCCGGTCGACCAGCGCCGCCCGCAGTCGGCCCGTGAGCCGCTCCCTCAGCCGTACGACCCCTGGGGCGAGCGAGGCCGGCAGGAGCGGGCCCGCGTACTCCCCGGCCGCCGCCGCGACGGCCCCCGAGGCGAGCCGCCGGTCCACCGCCTCGAAGTCCGCGTCCACCCCGCACGCCAGCCGGTACGGGCGCGAGCGCAGCGCGTCCGGCCCCAGCAGGGACCGGAGCCGCGACAGCTCCGCCCGCAGGGTCACCGGCGTGACGGACTCGTCCTCGTAGAGCAGGGTGAGGAGCTCATCGCCGCCGATTCCCTCCGGGCGGTGCGCGAGCAGGACCAGGATCTCGCTGTGCCGGCGGCTCAACCGGACCCGCCGGCCGCCGAGCGACAGCAACGCCTCGTCGCGGCCGAGCGCCGCGAGGCTCACCCTGCCCGTCTCCGGTGCGGGCCCGAGCAGCGCGAGCTGCGACTCCGCCGCCCGCGCCACGGCCTGGACGAACCCGAGACTGTGCGGATGCGCGAGCCGCCTCCCGCCCGTGATGTCGACCGCGCCGAGCATCCGCCCGCTGCGCGGGTCGTGCACGGGGGCGGCGGCGCAGGTCCAGGCCCGCACCGGGTGCCGGAAGTGCTCGGCGGCGACCACCTGGACCGGCCGGTCGACCGCGAGGGCGGTGCCCGGCGCGTTCGTCCCGGCCGCCGCCTCCGACCAGCGTGCACCGGCCACGAAGTTCATCCTCCGCGCCTTGCGCAGCGTGGTCGCGTGGCCCTCGACCCACAGCATCCGGCCGGCCGCGTCGCACACCGCGAGGAGATGCTCCCCGTCCGTCGCGTATGCCCCCATCAGTTCACGGATCACCGGCATCGCCTGCGCCAGCGGATGGCCGTCCCGGACGTCGGCGAGTTCGTCCTCGTCCAGCTCCACCCGGGCCGCTCCGTCCGGACTCACGCGCGCGCGTGCGGAACGGCGCCACGACGCGGCGACCAGCGGCCGGACCTGCCGGGAGCCGGCGGCCTCGGCAAGGACGTCGGGCGCCGGCCTCGTCTCCCCGCCGCCGCGGGCCGTCCCGTCCGCCTTCTTCGTCCGTCCGGCCACCCACGCTTCGCTCAACTCGGCCTCCTCGTCGAGGTCGTCCCGGCCCGTCGCGCTCATCGTGATGCGCGACGGCGCGGTCGACAAGCGCCTGGGCGCCGCTCCCGCGCACCCTGTCCGGGACCGGCCCCCGAACGCTCACGTACAGTAGGGCTCGGGCCGTGACTGGCGCTTGAGGTGGATCACCACCGGGGAGCGGCCCGGCGGGGGCGTGCTCGAACGGCGCGACCGTACCGATGCCGTGCGCCTGGGCGAACCACCTGTCTGAGACGACGCCCAGGAGTTGCCATGTCCACCAGCACCGCCACGCTCATGGACGGTACGGCCCTCGCCCGCCGCACGGTCGAGGAGACCGCCGCCCGCGCCGCAGAGATCACCCGTCGCACCGGAGTCACGCCGTGTCTCGCGACCGTCCTGGTGGGTGCGGACCCGGCCTCGGTCACGTACGTGAAGATGAAGCAGAACCGCTGCGCGAAGGCCGGAATCCGCTCCAAGCACGTCGAGCTGCCCGCCACCACGACGACCGAGGAACTCGTCGCGGCCATCACGGCCCTCTCCGAGGATCCCGAGGTCCACGGCATCCTCCTCCAGCACCCCGTCGGCCCGCACATCGACGAGCGTGCCGCCTTCGAGGCCATCGCCCCGGAGAAGGACGTCGACGGCGTCACCATGGCCTCCTTCGCCGCCATGGGCTTCGGCCTGCCGGGCTTCGTCTCCTGCACGCCCGGCGGCATCATGCGCCTCCTCGACGCGTACGACGTGGACATCCGCGGCAAGCGCGCCGTCGTCGTCGGCCGCAGCGCGATCCTCGGCAAGCCGGCCGGACTCCTCCTCCTCGGCCGCGATGCCACCGTCACCTACTGCCACTCCCGCACCGAGGACCTCTCCTCCGTGGTCCGCGAGGCCGACATCCTCGTGGCCGCCGTCGGCAAGCCGAACTTCATCAAGGGCGCGGACATCAAGCCCGGCGCCGTCGTCATCGACGCCGGCTACAACCCGGGCAACGTCGGCGACGTCGACTTCGCCTCGGCCGCCGAGCGCGCCTCCCTCATCACCCCCGTTCCGGGTGGCGTCGGCCCCATGACCATCGCCGTGCTCCTCGCCCAGACCGTCGAGGGCGCGGAGCGCCAGCTCGGCCTGTAGGACCGGTTCGTGACGGGGCGGCGGACGGGGCGGCGGGCGGGATCGCGGTCGGCGATGGTCACGTTTCTGTACAGGCCGCTCCCCGCGCCCCTAAAAAGGTGGCCGCGGAGCCGCCGACCGGCGAATCTTGACCTTGTGCCCCACCCGTCCCACGCCACCCCGTCGCCGGACCGCCGACCGGGCGTACACGACTCGCCCGATGAGCCCAGATCGTTTGAAACATCGGATATGTCTGATGTGTCGAATGTGGCCATCGAGGCGGCCCATGCGGCAGCCGGCCCGCTCGTCCCGTCCTCCGTCTCCGGCGCGTCCGGCGTGTCCGACTCGCTCGGCGAGCCGGGGCCGCGGCACGTCTCCGGTACGAGCCCGGTGAGCTGCTCTGTCCCGGCCGCACGGCCTGGCTTCGATTCCGGTTCCGATTCCGGTTCTGATTCCGGTTCCGACTCCGGGTGGTCGCCCCGCATCGCCCGGCTCGGCGCGCCCCGGCCCGGGCCGGCCGCCCGGGGTGCCCGTCGGTTCGGCGTGCCGCTCGTTCCGCTGCTCGTCGCCGGGCTCGTGGCGACCGCGTTCGTCGCCGCACGGGGCGGGACCGAACAGGGCGGGACCGAGCAGGGCGTGTCCACGGCCGAGCGGCCCGGAAGCGACCAGGTCGGCGCGCCGTCACCCGTCATCTCCGGCGACGACCGTGCCGAGGCCACCCCGCCGGGTGGCGGAGGACCGACGGACACGCGGACGCCCGACGGCGGGGCGACCGGCGCCTCTCCCACCGACACGCCCTCAGCCGCCGTGACCTCGGACGCCACGCCGACACGTACCGCCTCCCCGCACCTGACCGTCGACCCCCGGGAGGTCGCGTCCGCGACGCCCTCCCGGACCGGCGGCGCCAGCGCCACGTCCCGGCCGACCCGCCCCACGACGGGGGGTGGCGGTTCGTCCCGCCCCGTCTCCTTCGAGGCGCTGCGCGTCGGTGACTGCTTCGACATCGACCGTGGCGCGCCCGGCACCGCACTCCGGCGCTCCTGCGACACGCCGCACCACGCCGAACTCGTCACCCGGCTCCGCCTCACCGGTCGCCATGCCACGGACACGGGGATCCGCGAGGCGGCCGCACTGCTCTGCCGCGAACCGCTGCGCCGCAAGGCGGCGCGGCAGCCGCTCGGCACGCGCTGGACCACCTTCGTCCAGTACCCGTACCGGACGAGCTACCTCCTCGGTTCGGACGCTGTCGCCTGCAGCCTGGCCGCCCCCTCCACCGGGGGCGGCACCCTCAGCCGTCGACTCCAGTAGGACCGGCGGCGAAGGCAGTCGCCAGCGCCGTCGCCGGATCTCGGTCCGCAGGTCCGGCGGGGGACCAGCGGGCACCCGACTTCAGGTACGGCCACCAGCGCCCGTCCTCGCCGAGCCGCAGCTGTGCGTCCGCACCCACCACCGTCCACCGCGCGCCGCCGGACCGTCGCACGGTCGGGCGCTCGTCGTCCTCCCAGGCCTCCGTGAGCCGGGTTCCCGCCCACGCGAGCGCCTCGGCGTCCGGCGTCCACTCCTCCTCCAGTACGGCGAGGGCGGCGGCGCCTCCGAAGCCCCACGCGCGCGTGGCGACCTCCATCTCCGCCCGCGTCCGGCCCGAGCCGGCGGCGAGCCGCGCCGTGATCCACGGCACGGGGGAGTCCGACGCCAGCCGCACCGCGTCCTGAGCGACCGTCAGCGGAGCCGTGACAGCCTTCAAAGCTGTCGGAGCCGACGGAGCCACGGGCGCCGGGGCGCTGCCGTGGAGCGACGTTCCGCCGGCCGACGCCCCGACGGAGAGCGCCTCCACCAGCATCCGGTGCGCGCGGCCCGCCGCGTCGGACGCGAGGAACTCCAGGGCCGCCGGGTCCACCCCGGGCTCCGGTTCCGTCTCCGTGTCCAGGGACGGCGACCGCCCCGGCACGTCCTGAGCGGCCGGCGGCACGGGGAGCGGCGGCACGAGGAACCCCGCCGCGTAGGCCTCCTCGGCCGACACGCCCGGCATCCCTCCGGCGCCGTCGACCGTGTCCGCGTCCGGTGTGTCGGCCGAGCCCCGCCCGCCGCGCGCGGCACGCGAGGCGCTGCGCGCCTGCAACTGGTCCAGGAGCATGCGTTCGCCGCGCCCCCGCATGAGGAGCAGGACGAAGGGGTCCTCGTCGAGCAGGCGGGCCACCTGGTAGCAGAGCGCCGACGTGTGTGGACAGTGGTCCCACGCCTCGCAGCCGCACTTCGGGTCGAGATCGCCGATCCCCGGCAGCAGTTCGAGCCCGGCCGCAGCCGCGTCCTCGACCAGGTGCGGCGGCATCTCCCGGTCGAGGAGTGCGGCGATGTGTCCCGCGCTGTCGACGGCGAGGTCCAGGAGCCGCTCCCACTCCTCCTCCGAGAACTCGCGCACCAGGACGTCGCTGCGGTACGACGTGCCGTCGCGGTCCTTCACCACCGCGGTGATGCGACCGGGCCGCACCGACACGGCGCCCACCGCTCCCGCGCGCGCGTGCCGCCGTCCCGCCTTGAGCTGCTGGCCGTCGAGCGCGGTGTCCTCCAGGGCCTTCAGCCACGCCAGGCCCCACCAGGTCCTGGCGAAGGACCCACCCCGCGTGGGCGGCAGCGCCGCGAACGTCCGCTCGTCGCCCTCGTGTCCGTATCCGCTCATCGCGCGTCACCCCGCAGTCGTACGAGCTCCGCCAGCTCGGCATCGGTCAGTTCGGTCAGCTCCGGCGGGGTGTCCCCGCCGGTCCCGAGGACGGTGTCCGCCAGCTCCCGCTTGCGGTCGAGCATGGTCGCGATCCGGTCCTCGATCGTCCCCTCGGCGATGAGCCGGTGCACCTGAACCGGGCGGTCCTGTCCGATCCGGTACGCGCGGTCGGTGGCCTGGGCCTCCACGGCCGGGTTCCACCAGCGGTCGTAGTGCACGACATGTTCGGCGCGAGTGAGATTGAGCCCCGTCCCGGCGGCCTTGAGAGAGAGCAGGAAGACGGGGACCTCGCCGGTCTGGAACCGGGCGACCATCGCCTCGCGCTCGGCGACCGGCGTCCCGCCGTGCAGGAACTGCGTCCGCACGCCCCGCGCCGCGAGATGGGCCTCCAGGATCCTGGCCATCCCCACGTACTGGGTGAAGACCAGGGTGCACGCACCCTCGGCGAGGATCGTGTCGAGGAGTTCGTCGAGCAGCTCCAGCTTGCCCGAGCGGCCCTCGATCCTCGGCCGCTCCTCCTTGAGGTACTGGGCGGGGTGGTTGCAGATCTGCTTGAGCCCGGTCAGCAGCTTGACGACCAGGCCGCGCCGCGCCATGCCGTCGGCCTCGGAGATCGCCGCCAGGGTCTCCCGTACCACCGCCTCGTAGAGACCGGCCTGTTCCGGCGTCAGGGAGACGGTCCGGTCGGTCTCCGTCTTCGGCGGAAGCTCGGGCGCGATGCCGGGATCCGACTTGCGGCGGCGCAGCAGGAACGGGCGGACCAGAGCCGAGAGTCGCGCGGCCGCCGCCGGGTCACGGCCGCCCTCCACGGCGGCTGCGAACCGGGTCCTGAAGGCACCCAGGGTGCCGAGCAGGCCCGGCGTGGTCCAGTCGAGGATCGCCCACAGCTCGGAGAGGTTGTTCTCCACGGGCGTGCCGGACAGCGCCACGCGCGCGCGTGCCCCGATGGTCCGCAGCTGCCTGGCTGTCGCCGAGTACGGGTTCTTGACGTGCTGCGCCTCGTCCGCGACGACGAGTCCCCAGCTCCGCTCGGCGAGTCGCGCCGCGTCGAGCCGCATGGTGCCGTACGTGGTGAGGACGAACCCGCCGTCGGCGAGGTCCTCCAGGTCACGGGTCGCGCCGTGGAAGCGGCTCACCGGCGTGCCGGGGGCGAACTTCTCGATCTCGCGCTGCCAGTTGCCCATGAGGGAGGTCGGACAGACGACGAGGGTGGGACCGGCGGAGGCGGGGTCGGACTGGCGGTGCAGATGCAGCGCGATGACCGTGATGGTCTTGCCGAGACCCATGTCGTCGGCGAGGCAGCCTCCGAGGCCGAGCGAGGTCATCCGGTGCAGCCAGTCGAGGCCGCGCAGCTGGTAGTCGCGCAGGGTCGCGGCGAGTGCCGGGGGCTGGGAGACCTGCGGGTGGTCGTCCTCGGGGTCGGCGAGCCGTTCCCGCAGACGTTCGAGCCAGCCTGTCGCGGCCACCTCGACGGGCCGGCCGTCGATCTCCGTGGTGCCGGTGAGGACGGCCGAGAGGGCGTCCACGGGAGTCACCGCGCGGTCCTGCTGCGTCTGGGCCCGGCGTACTTCGGCCGGGTCGACCAGCACCCAGCGGTCACGCAGACGGACCAGGGGGCGTCCGGCCTCGGCGAGCCGGTCGAGCTCGGCGCGGGTCAGCTCCTGATCGCCGACGGCGAAGCGCCAGTTGAAGCCGAGCAGGGCGTCGGCGGAGAGGAAGGAGGGGAGGGACGAAGTGGAACGTACTTCCTCCGCCGTCTCGTCGGCCCCGAACGCATCGGCACCCGCCCCGAGCCCTGCGGCACCCGCCCTGCTCCCTTCGGCGCCGGACGGGAGCGCTTCAGTACCTTGACCGAGCCCTTCGGCGTCGGACCCGGACCCGTCGGCGGTGCGCTGTCCCTCCGGCAGCTCCCCGCCGACCGGTCCGATCACCGCACTCGCCGTCAGCCGGTCCGCGAGCTCCCGCGGCCAGTGCACCTGGACACCTGTGGTCGCCAGGGCCCGGCCCGCCGTGCCGAGCAGCTCCGCGACCTCCTCGTCGGCGAGTTCGACGGTGTCCGGCACCGCCGCCGTCAGGAGCGGGGCCAGCGGGGGCCAGGCGCGAGCGGCGCGTCGGAGGGCGAGCAGGGCGTCCATCCGGGCCCGGGGGCCGAATGCGGCCGCCGTCCGGCCGGACCCCGCCCACACCTCGGCCGCGTCGGCGACGAGGGTCGGGTCGGCGACGCCGTGCAGCTGCAGGACCGCCCGGAAGTCCGGCGCCTTCTCCGAATCGGCGGTGAAGCCCGGCAGTTCGAGCCGGAGCGACAGCCGGATGCCCGCATCGTGCACCGCCGCCACGTCGGCGGCCCATGCCCGCTGTTCGGGAATCGGCTGCGGCGCGTCGGCGGCGAAGGCGGGGCCACCGGCGGCGAGCGGAGCGGCGGGGGTACGGGGGAGGGTGTCCGCGACGGCGTCGGCGAACGCGCGCAGCAGCGCCTCGGGTTCGGGAAGGAGCAGCGGCTCCTCCGACGAGAGCGGTACGGCGTGGGCCTCGGGAGGCATCGACGCGGCGAGCGTCCGCAGCGCGGCCAGCTCGCCGGGCCCGAGCGGACCGGCGCGCCAGGCGTCGACGTCGCCGGGGGTGAGGCCGGGCAGCAACAGGCCACGTGAGACCAGGTCGAGGGCGAGGAGCGAGGCGGCGCCCCAGAAGGCGCTCGCCGGTGACGTGGTGTCGGAGGAGCGGGCGCGGGCGAGCAGCGGCAGGGCGTCCCGTACGGAGAGGACTCGCGCGGGGACGGTCACCGGCCGGAGGCTCTCCCCGTCGACGACCGTGATGTCGGCGTCAGCGGCACGAGCACCGGCGGTGGCGGTGGTGGTGTCTGTGCCTGTCGCGGGGGAGATGGCCGTGGCGGTCCGGGCTTCCGGCCGGGCGCCGGTCGGGAGGGCGTCCGGGCTCGGCAGGGGGTCCCCGTCGGCGGACCAGAAGGCGATCAGGCCCGCGCGGGGCGGATCGGCGGGGAGGAAGACGGCGGAGTGGCGAGTGAGTTCGCGGGAGGTGTCCCAGGAGAGGTCCTGGGCGGATGCCGGAGGCATCTGAGCGGGTTCGCGGGCGGAATCATCGGGTCCGTGCGACAGCGACAACGCATTCCTCAAATTTGACTACCTGAAGTCCGAGCGGCCGAGGGTACCTCACCGCACCGGCTCGACGAGGCACTCGCCTCGCGTGATCCACGCCACAGTCGCCAGGGGGTGGGGCGAGCCCCACCCCCGGCCCCCGGCGCACCCCCGACCGGGGACGGGTGGTGACGCCATGGCCCCGGACGATCACGGATCCGTAGGTTCTCGGTAGGCGCTGGACGACCGTCACGGACGCCGCCGCGGACACGAACCACCGTCGTCACCGCCACCGCCACAGCCACAGCCACGGCCACCGCCACCTCCGCCCGTACCGACGTCGATGCCGCACGGACGCCGCCGCGGACACGAACCACCGTCGTCACCGCCACAGCCACAGCCACCTCCGCCCGTACCGACATCGACGCCGTCAGAGACGGCGCCACCGTCACAGACGCCCGCCACCGTCACGGACACCGTCACCGCCGCCCGCACAGCCCGTGTCGCCGCCGCATTCCGACCGACAGAAACCGGAGCCCGCCATGTCCCAGGCCACCGTCCTGCCCCCGGCCGCCGCCGCACCCGCCGCCGCACCCGCCGCCGCACCCGCCGCGGCGCCCGCCCGAGCCAGGGGCGGCAGCGAGTTCACCCCGCTCCTGCGGACGGTCAGGTCGCAGGGCCTCCTCGAACACCGCCCCGGCTGGTACGCCCGCGGCATCGCCGTCAACCTCCTCGGTATCGCCGCCGTTGTGGCCGGGCTCGCCCTGATCGGGCCCTCCTGGTGGGCGCTCCTCCTCGCCGTCCCCCTCGCGCTGCTCTCCGCTCGCGCCGCGTTCGTCGGCCACGACGCGGGCCACGCCCAGATCACCGCGAACCGCAAGGTCGGCAGGATCCTCCAGCTCGTCCACGCCAACCTCCTCCTCGGCATGAGCCGGGAGTGGTGGAACGACAAGCACAACCGCCACCACGCCCACCCCAACCACCTCGACAAGGACCCGGACGTCGCCGCCGACATCCTCGTCTTCGCCGAGCACCAGACGGCCGGCCGCACGGGGCTGCGCGGATTCCTCACCCGCCACCAGGCGTGGCTGTTCTTCCCGCTGACGACCCTGGAGGGCATCGCGCTCAAGGTGTACGGAGTCCAGGCGCTGCTCGCCGAGGACGGGCCCTGCCGCTCCCACCGCGAGCGGCTCGTCGAAGGCGCGCTGCTCCTCGCCCACTTCGCCGGCTACACGGCCCTGCTGCTCACCCTTCTCACCCCCGCCCAGGCGCTCGTCTTCGCCCTCGTCCACCAGATGCTGCTCGGTGTCCACCTGGGCATGGCCTTCGCCCCCAACCACAAGGGCATGGAGCGGCCCGACGAGCACGCGGACGGCGACAGCTGGGGGCACCTGCGGCGCCAGGTGCTCACCTCGCGCAACATCCGGGGCGGGGCCCTGACCGACTGGTTCCTCGGCGGTCTCAACTACCAGGTCGAGCACCACCTCTTCCCGAGCATGCCGCGCCCGAACCTGCGTCTCGCCCAGCCTGCCGTCCGGGCCCACTGCGCCGCGCTGGGCGTCCCGTACACGGAGACCGGTTTCGTGGACTCGTACCGCCAGGCCCTCGGCCACCTGCACGACGTGGGCGCGCCGCTGCGGTCCGAGTGGGCCCAGTAGGGTCGCAGGTGATCACGTGCGATGTGATCATCGGTCCGGCGGTCGGGGCTTCGGCCGTCGGAAAGCGGAGAAGGGGAGCTCCTCGCCATGAGCGACGGCACGGTCACCACGGTCAGCAGCAACGGCACGTACACGTTCACCAAGCCGAACCGCGAGGGCATCACCCTCCTTGCCGGGCTCGGCGTGGAGGGCGACGTCCACGCGGGCGTGACGGTCAAGCACCGGTCCCGTGTTGCCCAGGACCCGACCCTGCCGAACCTGCGTCAGGTCCACCTCATCCACGCGGAGCTCTTCGACGACGTCGCCGGAGCCGGCTTCGAGGTCGCTCCCGGCGACCTCGGCGAGAACGTCACCACCCGGGGGATCGACCTCCTCGGCCTGCCCACCGGCACCCGCCTGCACCTCGGTACGGAGGCGGTCGTCGAGATCACGGGACTCCGCAACCCGTGCGCCCAGATCGACAACTTCCGGCACGGACTGCTCAAGCAGGTGCTCGGCCGTGACGAGAACGGTGCGATCGTACGCAAGGCCGGGGTCATGGGCATCGTCCTCACCGGCGGCGAGGTGCGCCCCGGCGATCCGATCCGCGCCGAGCTGCCGGAGGGCCCGCACCGCCCGCTGGAGAAGGTCTGAGCGGCGGGACCTCTCGCCCCACTCCTCCCGCGCGGGACCGGCCCCCGCGGCTCACCCCTCCAGGGCGCAGGAGTCGACCACGTCACCACGTGCGGGCCGGGTGATCGTCCGGTCCGCCGGCGGAGCCGTACCGTCCTCGACCCAGCTCGTCAGCGCGTCGAACGCGGAGCGGTAGCACGGCAGGATCGGGCGCAGACGGTCCGGATGGGTGTCGTACAGGCCGTCGGTGTGCGTTCCGTCCTGCACCGTGTAGAACCGGTGCATCCCGCCCCGGCCCCGCAGATCGATCATCCGTGCGTACACGGCGGAGTCGGTGGCGAGGGGCAGCAGCGTATCGAGGTCGCCGTGGAGGGTGATGAGCGGCTTGCCGATGCGACCGGTGAGCGCGACCTTCGCCACCGCCCGGTGGACGGAAGCGGGCCGGGAGGCGTAGTCGTACGCGGCGTCCGAGGCACAGGGCGCGAAGATCTGCTCCACGGTCCCGCCGGCGGTCGAACCGGGGCAGGCGGGGTCGTACGAGGGGTCGAACTCGGCTCGGAAGATCTTCTGCGTCAGTCCCCAGTAGGCCTTCTCGTGGTACGGCCACAGGAAGCGCGACCCGGGCGCGAAGCCGGCCTCGATCAGATCCTCGTCGGTGGCCTGCCCGAGCGACCTGGCCACCGTCACCGGCAGGCTCGTGAGGAGGTTGGGGCCGCGCGAGGTCCAGAGCACGCCCTCCCAGTCGACCCCGCCGTCGTACAGCTCGGGACGGTTCTCCAGCTGCCAGCGCGTCAGATAGCCGCCGTTGGAGATGCCCGTCATGTACGTGCGCTCCGGGGCGTGGCCGTAACGCTGCCGAACGGCCTTCTTCGCGGCCCGCGTCAGCTCGGTCACACGGCGGTTCCACTCGGCGACCGCGTCGCCGGGACCGCGTCCGTCGGTGAAGAAGTCCGGCCCGGTGTTGCCCTTGTCGGTGGCCGCGTAGGCGAAGCCCCGGGCGAGGACCTGGTCGGAGATGAGCGCGTCCGTGGAGTACTGGCGCCGGGTGCCGGGCGCGCCGGTGACGACCAGGCCACCGTTCCAGCGGTCGGGCAGCCGGATGACGAACTGTGCGTCGTGCGCCCAGCCGTGGGTGGCGTTGAGTCGTGAGTCGTCGGGGAAGTAGCCGTCGATCTGGACGCCGGGAACGCCCGACGGGTGACGGGTCCCCAGGGCGGCGAGCCCGGTCTGGTCCGCCGTGTCGGTGTACGGCGTGCCCGCGAGACCGGCGGTCGTCAGATCCGCCAGGCAGGCGGACTGCTGGTGCTCTGCGCCGGGAACGTGGAGCCGGTCCTGGCGCGCGCAGTGCGCGGTGGTGCCTGCCGCCGGCCGTTCCTCCGCTCCGGCGGGGCCCGCGGGGGCGAGGACGGTGACGGCGGTCAGGAGCGCGGCGAGCAGCGGGCGCGGGCCGCCTGGGAGCGGGCGCATGGAGGCCTCCGGTGGCGAGGGAAAGGGATGCGGCGCCACATCGTGCGGCGCGCCCTCACCACCGGGCCATGGCCCCGGACCACACTTCGGGCCGACGGCCCGTGTGGATCGGCATGACACCCTTGGCAGGCCTCTGCCCGGCAGGAAGCGAGCGGAGATCGATCGAGAGCCGATCGAATCCGCGATTCGGTCCCCGGTTCGGCTCCCGGTTCGGTCCCCGGTTCGGTCCCCGGTTCGGTCCCCGGTTCGGTCCCCGAACGGGAGCCGTTCGAGAGGTGATCGGGGATCGATCGGAGTAGATCGAAGCAGATCGGGGTCGATCAGGAGGGCCGGACGGCCATCGCGTCGAGCCCCTCGAGGAGCGCGGGCAGCCGTGGACCGCGGGCCACCGGCAGGACCTCGCCCGGCAGCTCGTCGAGGAGGACGAAGGCCATGTCGTCCGGACGCGCCGCCAGCGACCAGCCGGGGCCGTCCGCGCGCAACGTCCGTGCGCCTCCGTCCGTACCGGAGTCGGTGGACCGCACCCGCCCGACCGGCGGCGGATTCTCCAGGTAGCCGCGGAGCTCGTCGAGGGCCCGACGGACTCCGGCGTACGGATCGGCGACGGCGTCTGTGTCCGCTGGAGCCGTAGCGGCAGCGGCAGTGGCAGCGTCGGTGGACGGAGCAGCCTTCGCGGGCGGCGCCGCCTTCTTGGGGGAGGGCCTCTCGAACCACGTCGTCGGCCTGGGCTGGGCTTCGGACGATGTCCTGGGCGAGGCGGCGGGCTCGGGCGACGACGCCGCGGTTCCGGACGGCACCGGGGCCCTGGACGGGGCCTCCGTCCCCGCCTCCGCCCCTGCGCCCGCACCCCCGTCGGCCGACGGGGCGTTCGTCACCTGGCTCCGCCAAGCGGCCCAATGGAGTGCCACCTCGTCCGCGCCGAGGCGCCGCTGGGCAGGCCCCCACGCGTCACCGGACGGTGGGATCAACGGTGCCGGATCGCCCTCCTCCGGCTCCGGGTCGTGCGGGGCCGGTACGCCGGGCGCGCGGGTCACCACCTCGAGCGGCCAGCCCGGCAGCCCGGCGACGACCGAGTGCTCGTCGGGAGAGAGGTCGTAGGCCATCCCGCAGTCCCAGGAGGCGATGGCCACCGCGACGAGCGACACGTCGTCGACGACGACCGTCCACCGCGCGCCCAGCCCGTCCTGGCCGAACACGAGCCCGTACCCCTCGGCGTACGGCTGGAGCCCGAGCGCCGCGCAGGCTGCCGGGTAGTCGTCGCCGAGCACGCTCGGGAAACGCGCGGGCGTCAGCAGTGCCGCGGTCAGCACGAACAGCGCGTCGGCAGCGCCGTCGGCCTCGGCCTCGGCGATCGGGTCCGTCCCAGCCACGCATGCCTCCCCATCTGGTTGTCGGCGCACCTTAACCAGTGAGTAGGGAGCCCTGTCCATAGTCCGGCGCCGTGACCTGCATCGCCGTACGGGTGCGGGCCGGGCGGCCGGCCGCGGTGCGGCGGCGTCTCCCGCGCCCGCGCCCGGGCCCGCTCCGCTCCGGCCCAGGACGGACCGCGCCGCCCGCCCCGCCCTGCCCCGCCTCGTCCCCGCGGGTTCTACGCGTCGGCCGCCGGTCGCCGCGCCGGCTCCTCCCGTAGGCCCAGGAGTGAGCGGGCCACGGCTCGCGGCGACTCGTTCCGTTCCCGTGCGAGGGTGAGGAGGGCCCGGCAGGCCAGTTCGTTGACCCCGAACGACAGCATGCCGGGGGAGACCCGACTGGCCGCCTCCTCCGCCCGTGCCGGATCGTCCTCGGCGCACGCGGCCACGTACTCGGCGGCCGCCTCGAAGAGGTTGTGCCCCTGCCGGGGGCGTGGTGGTGCCGGCGCGGCGGCCGCGGTAGCCCGCCGGGCGGACGGAAGGAGCCTGCGCAGTCTTTCGGGTACCCGTGCCACGCCGCACCGCCTTTCCCGGGCACGGCTGCCCGGTACATCCACGGTAGTCAGTGAAGTGCCGGGAAAGAAGGGTGCGTTGGGGTCGCCTGGGCTCTAGGAGCCCCCACCGCTGGTGGACCACTGCTGGACCGGCGGCGCGACGTTCTTCAGGAGCGGGAGGTTTCTTTCGACGGCCTTCTTCCAGGAGCCGTCGTCGATCATCTTCTGGAGTGCCCGCTGAATGGTGCCGCTCGCGTCGGCGCCCTCCGGAACGCCGATGCCGTAGGGCTCGTCGCTGACGCTGAAACCGGCGAGCTTGAACCGGCCCTTGTACGCGTTGTCCGCGGCGTATCCGGCGAGCAGCGTGTTGTCCGTGGTGACGGCGTCGACGGCGCCCGAGGCGAGCTCGTCGATGCAGCGGTTGTAGCTGTCGTGCGTCACGACCTGTGCCTGAGGGGCGAGCTTCGTCCGGATCAGGAGCGCGGTGCTGGAACCCGTGGCCGTGCAGACCTTCCGGCCGTTGAGATCCGTCGGGCGCTTGATCGTGGTGTCGGCCGCGGGCAGCAGGACGTCCTGATGGGCCATGAAGTAGGGACCCACGAAGTCGACCTTCTCGTCCCGGAGGGAGTTGAACGTGTACGTCGCCACGACCAGGTCGACGTCACCGTCGGTGAGGAGCGACTCACGCAGGGAGCTCCGGGCCTCCTTCCACACGATGTCGGCGGGATCGTGCCCGAGTACGCGGGCGACGTAGGTCGCCACGTCCACGTCGAGACCCGTGTACGTGCCGTCGGGGTTCTTGAAGCCGAGTCCGGGCTGGTCGAACTTGATGCCGATGGTGATCCCGGGGCCGTCGCCGGCCGGGGGCGCTCCGGACGTACCTGTGGAGGGGGTGGAGGGTGACGACGGCGAGGAGGATCCCTGGCCGCTCGGCTTGCCCTCGACGCGGTCGCCGTCTCCGTCGTCCTTCGCGCCGCCGAGCGGGAGGAGGTTCCAGACGAGCACACCGCTGAGCACGACGGCCGCCCCCGCGACCGCCGCGTACACCCCGCCGCGCCGCTTGTGTGCCGTGGGAGGACCGGTCGGTACAGGGGGTGCGAGACGGAAGGCGGTGGCGGTGGCGGTGTCCGCGCCGGCGTCGACGGAGGGGCGTCCTTCACGCATGACCGCATGAGGCACCTGATCATGTTGCTGTTGCTGTTGCTGTTGCTGTTGCTGTTGCGGTGACGAGCCCGCTCTGGCTTCTGCCTCCGCTTCGGCCAGCATGCGGTCGAGCGACTCGCCGTCGGGGCGCGCCGCCGGATCCCGTACCAGCACGCTCGTCAGAACCCGCGTCAGCGCCCCGGCCCGTCGGGGCGGCGGCACCTCCTCGCCGAGGACGGCCGCGAGCGTGGCGAGCGTGTTCGCACGGCGCAGCGGATGGCGGCCTTCCACCGCGACGTACAACGTCATGGCCAGCGACCAGAGGTCGGCGGCCGGTCCGCCCTCCTCGCCGCTGACGCGCTCGGGCGCCATGTAGTCGGGCGTGCCGATGATGGACCCGGCAGCGGTGAGGGCGGTGGCCCCGTGGATCGCCGCGATGCCGAAGTCGGTCAGGACGGGCTGCCCGTCGGGCCGCAGCAGGACGTTCGGCGGCTTGATGTCCCGGTGCTGGATGCCCGCCGTGTGGGCCGCCCGCAGCCCCGCGAGGATCCCGCGCCCCAGCGTCGCCGCCTCGCCGACGGCGAGTTCACCGCGGTCGAGGCGGTCCTGGAGCGAACCGCCGGGGACCAGTTCCATGACGAGCCAGGGGTAGGTGCCCTCGCCGCCGTCCACGATGTGATGGATGGTCACGACCTGGGGGTGCGCCACGCGCGCGAGTGCCCGTGCCTCGCGCAGTACCCGGATGCGGAGCTCCCGGGCGGCCTCGGGGTCGTACTCGGCCAGTGCGGGGTCGGGCGGGCGGACCTCCTTGAGGGCCACCTCACGGTGGAGCGCCAGGTCCCGTGCGCGCCACACGGTGCCCATGCCGCCCCCGCCGAGCCGATTCACCAGCTCGAACCGATCGTCGACCACCCGCGTCACTCGAAGCCCCCTCAGCCGCACCGCCGGCCCCGCCCCGACTCTGCCACATCCGGGCGGGGGATCCGGCCGGAAGGAGAACGATGAAGGACGATGAAGGACGGTGAAGGGCAGGGCCATGGGGGCCCGTCGGGTCACGGGGGCGGCCGGCCGGACTCCCGGTGCGCGGATGCCCCGGAATCCCGGTGCCCGGATGCCCGGACTTCCGGTACCCGAATGCCCGGTACCCGGATGACCGGACGTCCATGACGGTGGGGGGCGCGACGGTCCGCGGCTCAGTCCTCCCGTACGGCCATGGCCAGGTAGCGCGTGTCCTCGTCGACGTAACCGACGAGCCGCCAGCCGGCCTCGGCGAGTACGGGGCGCAGCCGGGGTTCGGCGCGCAGGTCGTCCGGGGTGATCTGTCGGCCGTGGCGGGCCGCGAGGGCCGCCCGTCCGATCGGGTGGAAGAGCGCGAGCCGGCCGCCGGGCTTCACGACGCGGGCGAGTTCACGCAGATCGGCGACAGGGTCGGCGAGATGCGAGATGAGCCCCGCCCCGAACACCGCGTCGAGCGCGCCGTCGCGCACCGGCAGGTGTCCGACGTCGGTGAGCAGCAGCGTCGCGGTACCGGCCGTGCCCCCGCGCCCGGCGGCGACGGCCCGCTCGAGCATCTCGGGGGTGAGGTCGGCGCCGAGTACGGTGCCGGACGGGCCGACGGCGGCGCGGAGGGGCGTGAGGGCGCGCCCGGTCCCGCAGCCCGCGTCGAGCACGGCGTCGCCGGGGCGCAGGCCGAGTTCCTTCACCGCGGCCGCGTACGCGGGGGCGTCGTCGGGGAAGCGGCTGTCCCAGCCGGCCGCGCGGGCGCCGAAGAACTCTCGGACGTGTGTGGGGTCATCGCTCATGCGCTCATGATTCCGTACCCGGAGGAGTGACCGTCGAGTGTGAACATTTTGTGTGCATCGTCTGCGTGCATGTTCGAGCCCGGTGTGATCGTTCGGGATCATCTCTCTGTCATATTCCATCAGCTTTCGAAATGCGCCCCTGGTGCGCCCCCTGATGCGCACTAGCGTCCGGGAGCCATGGGACACCTGGACCACGCCACCTTCGGCTGGCTGACACCTGCACTGTCGTACGCGATGGCCTGCGTCGGCGCCGCCCTCGGGCTGCGTTGCACCGTGCGCGCCCTCGACGCGACCGGCCGCTCGCGGCGCAACTGGCTGCTCACGGCGGCCTCCGCGATCGGCACCGGCATCTGGACGATGCACTTCGTGGCGATGCTCGGCTTCGGCGTGACCGGCACCGACATCCGCTACAACGTTCCGCTCACCATGCTCAGCCTCGTCGTCGCGATGGCCGTCGTCGGCGTCGGGGTGTTCGCCGTCGGCTACGGACGCGACCGGGTCCGCTCGCTCCTGATCGGCGGACTCACCACGGGCGTCGGCGTGGCGAGCATGCACTACATGGGCATGGCCGCCCTCCGGCTCCACGGCGAGGTCGGTTTCGACCCGCTGCTCGTCGGGCTCTCCGTGCTCATCGCCGTCGTCGCCGCCACCGCGGCCCTGTGGGCGGCCCTCAACATCCACTCACCCGCCGCCGTGGCCGTCGCCTCGCTCGTGATGGGCGCGGCCGTCAGCAGCATGCACTACACCGGAATGCTCGCCGTGCGGGTGGACGTGGACCCCTCGACCGCCACCCTGCCCGGCGCCACGGTCATGCAGTTCATCTTCCCGCTGGCCGTCGGCCTCGGCTCGTACCTCTTCATCACCTCGGCCTTCGTCGCCCTCTCACCGACGGCCAAGGAGCGTGCGGCATACGCCTCCGCGGGGCGCCTCACCGACGAGCGCGCGGTGGACGTCGCACCTCCCGGTTTCCGGACCGCCGAATCCGCCCGTACGCCCATGAGCTGAGCCGACCCCCCACACACACACCACGCACCAGAGACCGTCGCAGCCGGAACGAGGAGGCCATGCGAACTCCCCGCAGGACCAACGACGCCAAGGCGTCGGCGCCGCCGTCGGCGGCCGCGCGCGGGCGGCGCGCACACGCCGGGCCGCCCGCCGACGAGCCGGGCGAGCCCACCCCCGAGGCCCTCCGCACCACCGGACACCCGACCTCCGGCGGCCATCCGGCCGGCGCGGGACACGCGGCCGGCACCGGTCGCAAGGACACCACCGGTCGTGCGGCCACCACGGGAGACCACGCCGGAGCCCACGGCCCGTCCGCGCCCGGCCCTGCCGCCCACGGCCCGTCCGCGCCCCACGCCGGCGCGGCGCACGGACTCCGCGCCCCGCGCCGCGGCCTCCGTCCCCGCACCGTCCGCGCCAAGATCGTCTCGCTCCTGATGGTCCCGGTCGTGTCGCTCCTCGCGCTGTGGGGCTTCGCCACCGTCACCACGGCCCAGGACGTCGCCCGGCTCCGCCAGCTCCAGCGCGTCGACGCCGAGATCCGCGAGCCCGTGACGGCCGCCCTCACCGCCCTCCAGGACGAACGGCGCGCCGCCGTACGACAGGTCGCCGCCCCCGGCGCCACCCGGGCCGCCGAACTCAAGGACCGGATTCGCCGCACGGACGAAGCCGTCGACCGCCTCCGCCTCGACGGCACGCACACCGTCGGCGACACCGGGGACCTCCCGGGCGACGTCGGGGACCGGGTCAGCGCGTTCGTCGGCAAGGTCGCGGGCCTCGCCCGGCTCCGTACCGCCGCGACCGACGGGCGCGCCGACGCGAACCAGGTGTACGAGGAGTACACCGCGGCGGTCTCCGCCGCCTTCGCCGTCGGCGGCTCCCTCACCGGCATCCAGGACACCCAGCAGGGCTCCGACGCGCGCGTACTCCTGGAATTCGGCCGGGCCGGCGAGATGCTGTCCCGCGAGGACGCCCTTCTCACCGCCGCCCATCTCACCGGCAGGTTCTCGGACGAGGGGCTCCGCGCCTTCTCCGGCGCCGTCGAGACCCGGCGCACCCTCACCGCCTCCGCCACCGCCGACCTGCCCGCCGCCGAACGCGCCGCGTGGGACCGGCTCGCCGCCGGCGGAGACCACGCACGGCTCACCCGGGCCGAGGACCGCATCCGCGCCGAGAGCCCCGGCCGCACGGCCGCCCAGGCGGTCCCCAGCGCCGACTGGGACGACACCCTCGCGGCCGTACGCAGCGGACTCACCACGATCGAGACCGACGCCCGCACCGCCGCGGCCGACCGTTCCGACCCCTTCGCCGGCGGTGTCCTCACCGCGGGCGGCGCGGCGGTGTTCCTCGGCCTCGCGGCCGTCGCCGCCTCCCTCGTCATCTCCGTCCGGATCGGCCGCGGCCTGGTCGTCGAACTCGTCAGCCTCCGCAACACCGCCCTCGGCATCGCGCGCGGCAAACTCCCCGCGGCCATGCGACGGCTGCGCGCCGGCGAGGAGATCGACGTCCAGGCCGAGACCCCGACCGGTCCCGTCTCCCAGGACGAGATCGGCCAGGTCGGCGAGGCCCTCACCACCGTCCACCGCGCGGCGCTCTCCGCCGCCGTCGAACGCGCCGAGCTCGCCAGCGGCATCTCCGGAGTCTTCGTCAACCTCGCACGCCGCAGCCAGGTCCTCGTCCACCGCCAGCTCAACCTCCTGGACAGCATGGAGCGGCGCGCCGACGACCCCAACGAACTCGGCGACCTCTTCCGGCTCGACCACCTCACCACCCGGATGCGACGTCACGCCGAGAGCCTCATCATCCTCTCCGGCGCGGCCCCCGGCCGGGCCTGGCGGATGCCCGTCCCCCTCACCAACGTCGTCCGCGCCGCCGTCTCCGAGATCGAGGACTACGCGCGCGTGGAGGTGCGCAGACTCCCCGAGACGGCCGTCGTCGGCGGCGCCGTCGCCGACCTCACCCACCTCCTGGCCGAACTCATCGAGAACGCGGCACAGTTCTCCCCGCCCCACACCAAGGTCCGGGTCAGCGGCGAGCCCGTCGGCAACGGGTACGCCCTGGAGATCGAGGACCGTGGACTCGGCATGGGCAAGGAGACCCTCGCCGAGGCCAACGCCCGCATCGCCCAGTCCGAGGCCCTCGACCTCTTCGACAGCGACCGCCTCGGCCTCTTCGTGGTCAGCAGGCTCTCCGCCCGCCACGACATCAAGGTCCAGCTGCGGACCTCCCCGTACGGCGGCACCACGGCCGTCGTGCTGCTCCCGACCGATCTCCTCCAGGGCGCCCTGCCTCCGGGCCGGGGCGCGGGGGCGACCGGCCACGGAACCGACACGCCCCACGCCGGAACCCCGCAGGTACGGGACCCCCGTACGCCCGCCCCCGGCCTGGGAGAACCGGGCGCGGACCACCGGCAGAGCACCGACGACCGGACGACGGGCGACCGGTACGGAGCCGACGGGCCCGGTTCCCACCGCCTCGGCTCCGACCGGCGCACGGACGACGCGCGCGCCGCACGTGAGCGCGAGGAGGCGCAGCGCGCCGAGGCCCGTCGCTTCGGCCGTCCCCAGGTGACCCGTCCGCCGGCGCAGGCCGGTCCATCCGCCTCCGTCCCCGCAGGGCCGGTTTCGGGGGCCCACAGGACCGCGCCGCAGCCACCGGGCGGCACACGGCCCGGGATCCTGCCCAGGGAGACGAGCGGCCCCCGGCCGCCGGTCCCGCCGCAGCCTCCCGCGTCCCCGCGCCCGCAGTCCCTGCCGCGCCCGACCGCCGTGCCCGCGCTCGCGGCGCCCACGGAGCCGGGGCCGCCGCCCGCCGGGGTCACCGAACTGCGACGCCGCGGGCCCTCGGTACCGACGCCGATGCGGCCGCAGCAGTCCGGCACGCCCGCGGGTGCCACGGGTCCCGCAGGTGCCGCCCGGCATGCCGGACACGGCGACGACGCAGAGGGCGAGCTGCCTCGCCGGGTGCGGCAGGCGAGCCTGGTCCCGCAGCTGCGCGAAGCGCCCGCCTCGGCACCGGTGTTCGTACCGGCCGAACCCGGCACGGACGCCCGCACCCCGGAAGCCGTACGGGACCGCATGGCGGCCTACCGCGACGGCTGGCAGCGGGGCGGTGGTGCGGCTCCGGGCAGCAGACGCCCCCTGGGCACCGGCAGCGGTCACGACCCCGGCCACGGCACGACCCCCCTCGACGACCCCCGCCCCGAAGGAGACCAGTCATGATCGACCACGAGAGGATCTCCCACCACCGGTCCGGCGAGCTCGACTGGCTCCTCGACGACCTGGTCATGCGGGTCCGGGAGGTCCGCCACACCGTGGTGCTCTCCAACGACGGACTCGCCGTCGGAGCCTCCAACGGGCTCAGCCGCGAGGACGCGGAACACCTGGCCGCCATCGCCTCCGGCTTCAACAGCCTCGCCAAGGGGGCGGGCCGCCAGTTCCACACGGGCGGCGTCCGCCAGACCATGGTCGAGATGGACGACGGCTTCCTCTTCGTCGCCGCGGCGGGAGACGGATCGTGCCTCGCCGTCCTCAGCTCGGTGAGCGCGGACATCGGCCTCATCGCGTACGAGATGGCCCGTCTCGTCAAGCGGGTCGGCGAGCACCTGCACACCCCGCCGCGGCTCACGGTGACCCCGCCGGCCGTCGGCTGACCCGGGGAAGGCCCATGAACGAGGACAGCACCGGCGGCGGCCCGTCCGTGCCGGGCAGTCAGTGGTACGACGCCGACGCCGGACCGCTCGTACGCCCGTACGCGATGACCGGTGGCCGGACCAAACCCGGGCCCAGCAACGTACGGTTCGACCTCATCGCCCTCGTCGTCGTCGACGACGACCCGCCCGGACCCGCCGAGGAATCCCTCCTCGGCCCCGAGCACCGGTCCCTGCTCGCCCTGTGCCGGGCCGAGACCCAGTCGGTCGCGGAGCTCTCCGCCGACGCCGACCTGCCCGTCGGCGTCGTCCGGGTCCTCCTCGGCGACCTCCTCGAATCGGGCTTCGTACGCGTCAGCCGGCCCGTACCGCCCGCACAGCTCCCCGACGAAAGAATCCTGAGGGAAGTAATCGATGGCCTACGAGCGCTCTGAGAGCACCGGTGCGGACGACGGCAGGGACGACGACGTGGACACGACCGCCCTCGCCCTGAAGATCCTGGTCGCCGGCGGGTTCGGCGTGGGCAAGACCACACTCGTCGGCGCGGTCAGCGAGATCCGGCCGCTCCGCACCGAGGAACAGCTCAGCCGAGCGGGGGAGTCGGTCGACGACACCGGGGGAGTCGACCAGAAGACGACCACGACCGTCGCCATGGACTTCGGCCGCATCACCATCCGCTCCGGGCTCTCCCTGTACCTGTTCGGGACGCCGGGTCAGGACCGGTTCTGGTTCCTGTGGGACGAGCTGTCCCAGGGCGCCCTCGGGGCCGTCGTCCTCGCCGACACCCGGCGACTCGAGGACTGCTTCCCGGCCGTCGACTACTTCGAGCACCGGAAGATCCCGTTCGTGGTCGCCGTCAACTGCTTCACGGGCGCGCGTACATACGGCGCGGCCGACGTCTCCCGTGCACTCGACCTGGATCGGGGCACGCCCGTCGTGCTGTGCGACGCGCGCGACCGCGACTCAGGGAAGGAGGTGCTCATCCGGCTCGTCGAGTACGCCGGGCGGATGCACACCGCCCGGCTCCTCGACACGGTCGGCTGAGCCGCCGCACCGCTCCCCGGGACCGGTCAGTCGGCCACGCCGGCCTGGGCGACCACCTTCCGGATGCGCACCCGGACGAGGAGCTCGCCCGGGACCGCGTTGCGCTCCCCGAACTCGTCCGCCCGGTCCTCGCCCATGTAGCGGGCGCCGATGCGGCCGGCCCAGTGGCGCAACTCCGCCGGGTCCTCGACGAGTTCGGCGCGACCGGTCAGCAGGACGAAGGCGAACGGCGGGGTGTCGTCGTCGACGCACAGGGAGACCCGTCCGTCGCGCGCGAGGTTGCGGCCCTTCACCGTGTCCTTGCCCGTGTTGAACACGAACTCGTCCCCGTCCAGGAGGAACCAGATCGGTGCGACGTGCGGACTGCCGTCGTCGCGCACGGTCGCCAGCTTGCCGGTACGGGTTCCCTCGGACACGAAGGTCCGCCACTGATCATCGGTCATCCTCGTCATGTCCCCATCCTGCGGCACGCGCGGGCGTGATGCAGTGCTTGCCCTGTTCACGACAGTGCGTAAGGCTTGCGGCGATACGGCGGACCACTGCGGAACGGGGACCACGGGACAACCGGGTCGCCGGGACGCACCACCCAGGGGGAGGACCACTGATGGCGTTGGACAAGGGACTGGACTGGCTGCTCGACGACCTGACCCAGCGAGTCGGATTCATACAGCACGCGCTCGTGTTGTCGAACGACGGCCTGGTGACGGGCGCGAGCAGCGGACTCGCACGCGAGGACGCCGAACACCTCGCGGCCGTCTCCTCGGGCCTGCACAGCCTGGCCCGGGGCTCGGGCCGGCACTTCAGGGCGGGCCGGGCGCGTCAGACGATGGTCGAGTTCGACGAGGCCCTGCTCTTCGTGACGGCGGCGGGTGAGGGCAGCTGCCTCTGCGTCCTGAGCGCGGCGGAAGCGGATGTCGGCCAGGTGGCGTACGAGATGACGCTGCTGGTCAACCGCGTCGGCGAGCACCTCGGCGTGGCCGCGAGGCAGCCGGGGCGGCCGGACGGCGGCCTGATCTGACGCAGCGGCCACCGGCCTGAGGATGTTGTCCACAGGCAGTTGTCCACAGGTCGTGCGAGGTTCGTCACTCTGCGTTACGTTCTCGGTGGTGGGTCGGAGAGACCCGCGACACGAAGAGAACACGGACGTACGGGGGAGGGCCACGCGATGACGGTGGACGAGGGGACGCGCACGGTGACACCAGGGCGGGCCGCGCAGGAACTGGAGCTGGGGCGCGACGAGTTCCGGCTCGCGGTCCAGCTCGGCCTGGTCAGGACGGTGCAGGCGGGGGAGGGCGGACGGCGGCGGGTCGAGCGGTGCGAGATCGACCGGCTCAGGGCCGCGCCGGACTTTCCCGCCGGCCTGCGCGACCGGGTGCGCGCGGTCGGCACGGCGGAGGCCGCGGCGCTCCTGGAGATCAGCCCGGAGCGCTTCACCAGGCTGGCCCGGACGGGCCACGTCAGTCCCGTGCGGTTCTCCCTGAACCGCTACCGGGCCGTGGTCTGGACGTATCTCGCGGAAGAGGTCGCCGAATTCGGCCTCAGCTGCCCGGCGCTGCTCACCGGACGACTGCCCGTGGAACTCCGCGAACGCCTGGCCGCGCACGAGGACCTGCGACCCAGGAACTGGCGGGCCCGACGGCTCGGCGCGCTTCTCCGCGCCACGGACGACCCCTGGGCGCAGGCCGCCGTCATGGCCTCGATGCTCGACCCGGTCCAGGTGGCCGAGGTCGTCGACGACCCGTACGAGCGCGCCCACCTCGATCGGCTGCGCCCGTCGCCGCCGCCCGGAATGCCGGTGCGGGCGACGGCCCGCGACATCGCCGAGCGGCTCACGCGGGCCGACGACCCGGACGAGATCCTCTGGCACCGGTTGAGCCTGGCCCTGGCGCTCGACGATGCCCGAACAGAGCAGCCCGCGCCCTGCCCGGGTGGTTCGGGCCGTGAGGGTGCGGCCGGAGAACGGCCGGGTGCCGGGATGCTCATGCGGACGCTCAGCGGGCCGGCTCCGGCCGGGGCGCCCGTATCGCCTCTGCCGCCCGTGCCGGCTGTACTGCGCCTGCTGCACGTGGGGCCCGTACCGCCCCTGCCGCCCGTGCCGGCCCCGTCTCCCCTGCCGTCCGCAGGAGAGACGGCTGCGGCCTCGGCTCCGGCTCCCGCTGCTGTTCCGGTTCGAGCGGGGCGGCTGCCCGTGACGGACCCTCCGCCGAGCCGTCCGGCCGCCCGCGCCAGGCTCCTCGACCGGCTGCGACGCCGAAGGGCGGCCGTCGGCGGGCGGGCCGGAGGACGGAGGCGATCCGCGTCCTGGCCCTGACGGCGACGCGCGGCGTGCGGTGCGGGCGCGGTGTGGGGAGGATGGGCTCATGCTGCTCGCCCGTGTTGCGGAGGTGTCCCGGGAGGTCGCCGCCACGTCGGCGCGCTCGCGCAAGATCCGGCTCCTCGCCGAGCTGTTCGCGGAGGCCGAGCCGGAAGAGAGCCCCCTCGTCATCGCGTACCTCTCCGGCCGGCTCCCACAGGGGCGGATCGGGGTCGGCTGGAGCGTTCTCAAGGAGGTGGTCCCACCCGCGGTCCCGCCCGCCGAACGGCCGGGCCTCATGCTCGGGCGCGTCGACGAGGCGATGACGGCACTCGCGGCGGTCTCCGGAGCCGGCTCCCGGGCCGAGCGGACCCGGCTCGTCCACGCCCTGTTCGCCGCGGCCACCGACGACGAACAACACCTCCTGCTGCGGCTGCTCACCGGAGAGGTACGCCAGGGGGCACTCGACGCCGTCGCCCTGGAAGGCGTCGCACAGGCCGCAACGGTGCCCGCCGCCGAACTGCGGCGTGCCGTGATGCTCGAAGGCTCGCTGCCCCCGGTCGCGCAGGCGGTGCTCGCCGAAGGTGCCACCGCGCTCGAACGGTTCACCCTCCGTGTGGGCAACCCCGTACAGCCGATGCTCGCGCACACCGCGGCCTCCGTCACGGAGGCGATCGGTGGTCTGGGACCCTGCGTCGTCGAGGAGAAGCTCGACGGCATCCGCGTCCAGGTCCACCGGCGCGGTGACGAGGTGCGGGTCCACACCCGCTCGCTCGACGACATCACCGGCCGGCTTCCCGAAGTGGTCGCGACCGCACGCGCCGTGCCGGCCGACGGCTTCATCCTGGACGGGGAGGTGATCGCACTCGACCCCGACACCGCACGCCCCGTGGCGTTCCAGTCCATCGCCTCCCGGGTCGGATCCCGCACCGACGTCGCCGGTGCGCACGCCGTCCTTCCCCTCACCGCGGTCTTCTTCGACGTCCTCGCGGTCGACGGCGAGGGACTGATCGACCGGCCTGGCCGGGAACGGCACACGGTCCTCGCCCGACTGCTCCCGGAAGCCCACCGGGTCCGCCGACTCGTCGTGGCCGATCCCGCCGATCCCGCGCAAGTGGAGGCAGCCGAGCGGTTCTTCACCGACACGCTGTCCAGGGGACACGAAGGCGTCCTGGTCAAGGCGCTGGACGCGCCCTACGTGGCCGGACGCAGGGGACGCACCTGGTTGAAGGTGAAGCCGGTCCACACCGTCGACCTCGTCGTCCTCGCCGTCGAGCGGGGTCATGGGCGCAGGACCGGGCTGCTCTCCAATCTCCACCTCGGCGCGCGCACGGCGGACGGCGGATTCGTCATGCTCGGAAAGACCTTCAAAGGACTCTCCGACGACATGCTGCGGTGGCAGACAGAGCGGCTCGGTGAACTCGCCGTGGAGGACGACGGATTCACCGTGCGGGTTCGGCCCGAACTCGTCGTCGAGATCGCCTACGACGGGCTCCAGGCCTCGACGCGCTATCCGGGCGGTGTCACCCTCCGCTTCGCCCGCGTCCTGCGCCACCGCCCCGACAAGAGGGCCTCCGAGGCCGACACCGTCGAGGACATCATCGGCCGCACCTGAGCGGAGGGGCTGCGGACCTCGCGGGACGACGCCCCGCGAGGGATGCTGGAGACGTGGCACGACGAGTGCCGGCACGACGAGCGCGAGGCGCCACGAGCGACCGGCCGGCCGCGAGGAGATGAGCGACGTGTACGACTTGCACATCGACACCGACGTGACCGTGCAGCTCAGTGGCTGCAGCCGGGAGGACGCGCAGGCCGTCTTCGGCGTCCTCGGCGGTTTCTACGAGCTGGAGGACATGACGGCCCCGGGTCCCCAGGCGGCCGCCGGACCTTCCCCCACCGTGTGGACGGCCACCTTCGACACGGCGGGCGGACGCCATCAGGAGGTGCGTCCCACCCATGTGACCTCCCCGGTCGGCGCCACGCTCAGTGGTGGCTACCACGCCGTGAACGAGGTCGAGAAGGTACTCGCCGCCGGCTTCGACATCCAGTCCCAGCAGTCGGTCTCCGGTGACCAGGAGACCGAGGCCCGGCTGCTGCTCGCCTCCCGCTGAGCCTGAGGCGCGAACTCCCCGGACGGAGCGGACGGGCGCCGTCCGGGGTTCACGTGTGCCCGCGTGCGTGAAGGACCCCCCTGTCTTCCCCGGTATACACCGTGTGTAGAGTTCTCCGTCTGCCGTGAGTGCCGCCCTGACCAGGTGGTTTCCGGCCTTGACGAAGACATCACCGGGGAAAGCGGGTACCACCATGTTCCGATCCAGGCTGGGCCGACGCAGGGGGACGGCCACTGCCCTGATCGCGGCGGCGTCATTGATGCTGACGCTCGGCGGCTGCGGAGTCGACCCCGTCACTCCGCAGGACGCCAGAGGAGAGGGCGGAACCGACGACAAGGCGGGCACCGCGGCCCGTCGCGTCGACTGCGCGAAGGTCAAGTGCATCGCGTTGACCTTCGACGCGGGGCCGGGCAAGGACACCCCCCGACTCCTGGACATTCTCAAGGAGAAGCAGGTCCCCGCGACCTTCTTCCTGCTCGGCAGCAAGCACGTCGACCGGTATCCGAAGGTGGTCGAGCGAATAGCCGCCGAGGGCCACGAGGTCGCCAACCACACCTGGACCCATCGGATCCTCACCGATCTCGACGAGTCGGAGGTCCGCGACGAGCTGTCCCGCACCCAGGACGCCGTCGAGAAGATCACCGGCCGGAGGCCCACCCTCATGCGGCCGCCGCAGGGCCGTACCGACGGAGCCGTGTCCGACGTCAGCCGGGAACTCGGGCTCGCCCAGATCCTGTGGAGCATCACCGCCAAGGACTACTCCACCACCGACTCCGCCCTCATACGGCAGCGCGTGCTCGATCAGGCGCACGGCGACGGGATCATCCTGCTCCACGACATCTACGACGGCACCGTGCCGGCCGTGCCGTCCATCATCGACGAGCTCAAGAGGCGGGGCTTCACCTTCGTGACCGTGCCCGAGCTGCTGGCCCCGGGCAAGGCCGAACCGGGCGTCGTGTACCGCCCCGAGCGGGACTGACGAGACCACCCGAAAACCGGGTGAGGTGACTCACACCGCCCACAGGGGCAGGCTCGGAACATTCGGGAAACGTCCACCGTTCTTACCTATGTGACACCGAAGGGGCCCGGTCCCCAAGGTCCCCCCCCTGTGGTGACCGCTCTTCGCGTCACGGCAGATCGGCCCCGGTTGGAATCCCCCGTCCAACCGGGGCACTGTCGTTTCCGGCCACCCTTCTGCACGGCACGGCACGGCACGACAGCGGCGCGTGAGCGGCGCACACCCCGGCGCGTTCGACCCGTTCGAGTGAGCCCCGGCATGGTGGCTCCGCCCCCGGGCAGTGATCATCCCGAGCGCCGAGTCGATCACTCGTCGGCCGCTCGGACCAGGGACGATCGAAGGGGGACCTCATGTTCCGCACCACCCCGCTCACCCGCTGCGCGCTCCTGACCGCGGCCGCCGCGCTCCTGCTGTCGGGCTGCACCTCCGTCGGGCCCGGGGCCTCCACGACTGCCGGCGTCCCCTCCGGCAAGGCGGCCCAGGATGCGCTCCTCAAGGCCGCCGAGCACCGGCTCGTCGTGGACTGCCTGAGCGGCCGGGGCCTGTCGCCGGCGTCCAGGCCCCGTGCCCCGGACGAGGAGCGCAGGCTCCAGGCGGCGCTGTTCGGCACCGGTCCCCGGGAGCTCACCGTCACCCTTGCCACGGGTGCCACCGTCACCGCCCACGAGGACGGCTGCGTCGCCGGTGCCCGACAGCGGCTCTACGGCGATCAGCGCCGCTGGTTCCGGGCGCAGGTCGTCGTCGACAACCTCCGCGCCGAGGCCCAGGCGCGGATGCGTGCCGACCCCGCTCACCGAGCGGCACTCGCCCGGTGGACCCGTTGCGCGACACCACCGGGCAGCCCCCGCCCCGACCGACCCGATCCGGCCGTCGCCACCCGCTGCTCCCGCGAGAGCGGACTCGACGAGGTCCGCGAGCGGCTGGAGGCCGCCGAGCTCGCCGCAGTGCGCGCACTGCGCCACGACGAGCTCACCACGTACCGGCAGCTGCGCGACCGCGCACTGCGGCAGGCAGTCGAACTGCCCGCGCCCACCCACCCGCAGAAAGGCATCACCCTCTCGTGAAGCGACTTCTCGTCACCACCGCCGCGGCCCTGTTCGCCGCCACCGCCGGGCTCGCACTCGCGACCTCCGCCGGCGCGGCCGAATGCCCCAGCGGTGAGTTCTGCGTCTGGCAGGACTCCAACTTCGGTGGCCAGCGCGCCAACTGGAGCGGGGACGACGGCTGGTGGGAGAGCTGGATCTCCGACACCGACTCCTCCTGGGCCAACCACGGCATCTCCGGCCCCGGCATCAAGGACCACGTCAAGGTCTACGAGAGCGCCTGGCAGGGCGGCAGCATGACCATCTGTCTGGCCCCGGGCCAGGAGGTCGGCTACAACGGCGCGGCCAACGACCGGGGTGACTCCCACATCTGGTCGATGGGCTGCTGACCCACTCCACGCGCCTCCCCGCGTCGTGGCGCGGCCGTCCGCGCCCCTCGCCGTCGTTCATCGGACGGGGAGGGGCGCGGCGCGGCCCGTCAGTTCTCGTCGCCCAGCCACAGGTCGGGGCCGAAGACCTCGTAGTGGATGTCCGCTGCCGCGACACCCCGGCCGACGAGGTCCCCACGGACCGTGCGGAGGAAGGGCAGCGGCCCACAGAGGTACGCCGTGGTGCCGACCGGCAGGTCGAACGCGGTGACGTCCGCGCGGCCCGCGCGGACTCCGGAGTCGCCCGGCTCCTCGTACCAGAGGTGCAGCGATCCCTGCGGCAGCCCGTCCACGAGGCGGCGCAGTTCGGCGGCGTGTGCGTGGGAGGCGGGCGTGCGGTCGGCGTGGACGACGACGACCTGACGCGTCGAACCCGTGGCCGCCAGGTGGTCGAGCATCGCCAGCATCGGAGTGCTGCCGATCCCCGCGGAGGCGAGCAGCAGCGGGCTCTCGCCCTCCGGCAGGACCAGGTCGCCGAACGGGGCGGAGACCTCCACCGTGTCGCCCGCGCGTGCGTGGGCGTGGAGCCAGGAGGAGACCTCGCCGGCCGGGTCGCCGGCGACCCGCTTGACGGTGATCCGCCACTGCGGGTGACCGGGCGCGGCGGACAGGCTGTACTGGCGGATCTGGCGGGCGCCGTCGGGCAGGGTGACCTGGACGCTCACGTACTGGCCCGGCCGGAACGCCGTCGTAGGCGTCCCGTCGGTGTGCCGCAGGAGGAAGGAGACGGTGTCGGAGGTCTCCTCCCTTCGCTCGGAGATCTCCATCGACCGCCAGACCTGGCCCTCGGCGACGCCGGCCTGCTGGTAGAGACGGGTCTCCACCGCGATCAGCGCGTTGGCCATCAGCCAGTACACCTCGTCCCAGGCCAGCGCGACCTCGGGCGTGACCGCGTCGCCGAGGACCTCGACGATCGCGGCGAAGAGGTGCTCGTGCACCGTCTTGTACTGCGCGGAGGTGACGCCGAGCGAGGCGTGCTTGTGGGC
Organism: Streptomyces sp. NPDC029956; assembly: GCF_055574655.1. Taxonomy (NCBI): domain Bacteria; kingdom Bacillati; phylum Actinomycetota; class Actinomycetes; order Kitasatosporales; family Streptomycetaceae; genus Streptomyces; species Streptomyces sp. NPDC029956. The sequence continues at coordinate 125,121 of NZ_JBVHZJ010000012.1, forward strand.
GATCCGCGAGAGCATCACGTCGGGACGCTCGTCCGGCCGCTCGAGCAGGGCGACGGCGAAGGCGGCTATGGAGCCCGCGAGGGCCTGCCGCTGCTCGCCACTGGCCTGGTTGCCCCGGTTGAACAGGTCGCGCAGGAGCTCGGGGTGGGCGGCGAAGAGGCGGCCGTAGAACCGCTCGGTGATCCGGTCGAGCGCACCGCCGACGGCGGGCAGGGTGGCGCGGACGACCGGGACGGCCTGCTCGGACAGCATGGGAACTCGCAATCTGGTAGATGATCTACGTATTTAAAGGTGTGCGTGCGCGCCGTCCGGCGCGTACGGCTCAGGGACCGGGGCGTGGAGTGAGGGAGAGGAGCAGGGGGCCGGTCGGGGAGGCGACGAGCTCCGCCACGGTCAGCGGGTCCAGCGCGCGGTAGAACGCCTCCTGCGCCTCGCGCAGTGCCCCGCGCAGCCGGCAGGCGGTCCGCAGTGGGCACGGGGGATCGCCTTCGCAGGCGACGACCTCCTCCTCGCCCTCCAGGGTGCGGGCCAGCCAGCCCACCGAGGAGTGGCGACCCCGGTCCGTGAGGGCCAGGCCCCCGCCGCGCCCGCGCCGCGCCTCGACCACGCCGAGGTGCTGGAGCCGGGTCACCACCTTCGCCATATGGGCGTAGGGCACATCCATCGAGTCCGCCACCTCGCGGGTGGTGACGGATTCCTCCGGTGCGGTGACCGCCAGGCGCATCACGGCGCGGAGTGCCAGGTCGGTGAACTTCGTCAGCCTCACGCCATGACCGTATCAAACCGGTATCCGGCATACGTATTAAGGGTCCGGTGTACGGGTCAGGAACGTCGTCGGTAGTGCCGCCACAGCCACCAGCCGCCCGAGAACAGGCAACTGCTCGTGAGGACGATCCCCACGACCGGCCACCGCCCGTCCGCGATGCGGATGTCCGTGACGACCACCAGGAAGAGGGCGACCGTCGGCAGCAGGACGGAACCGACGGCCTTCAGGCCCGCGCGTGCCATGACGGGGTCGAGACGGTTGCCGCGCGAGGAGCGCGGGTCGGGGGAGCCGACGTAGAAGACGGTGGCGCGATGGGTCATGTTCGTGGTGCCTCGGTAGTACCCGGAGGCCATGTACGGGAGCCAGACCAGCGGTGCCACCAGGCCGACCAGGAACACGGCGCCGAGGAGCGCCCATCTGCCGACGCGGACCCACCGGCCGGCTCCGTCGCCCGGTGTCACGAGGCCGAGGAGCCGCGCCATCCGGGCGATCAGGTTCCGGAACGCCGCCGCGCGCCCCCGGTCGTCTCTGCTCCCCGGCCGGGTTCCGGCCGGGTCGAGCGCGGCCCGCGCGGTCGCGGTGTCCCCGTACACCCCTTGCAGGACGAGGAGTTCGGCACCGCGCTCCGGGTCCGTGGTGTCGTGCCCCTGGACGGCCGCGATCTCGAGCACCGTGCGCACCTGGGTGAGGAGGGCGCCGCAGAAGGCCAGGGGGATGAGCAGCAGGAAGGGACCACCGACGAACGCGCCCTCCGCCGTCACCGCCCGTCGTCCGCGGGTCACGATCAGGGCGCGCAGCGCGGCCTGGTCGGCCTCGGGGTGGGCTTCGCGGAGACGGGCGACGCTCGGACCGGCCCCCGGGCCCAGATGGCGCAGAGCGAAGGACGCGAGCGACTCCGGAAGCCTGCCGGGCTCCGCCAGGACCTCCTTCAGCAGGGATCCGGCGAGCCCGGCGGCCGGTGCCGCCCGCGTCCTCTTCCGCACGTCCGCGTGCGCCTTCCTCTTGTGCGCCGCCCGGGCTCAGGCCAGGACCTTGGCCTTCGCCTTCTCGAACTCCTCGGGCGTGATCGCGCCCTTGTCCTTCAGCTCCGCGAGCCGGGCCAGCTCGTGGGCGGCACCGCCACCGCCCTCCTGGGGACCGGCGGTCTTGCGGATGTAGTCCTGGAACGCGGCCTCGCTCTCCTTGGCCCGCTTGACGTCACGCTCGCCCATGCTCTTGCCCCGGGCGATGACGTAGACCAGCACGCCGAGATACGGGAGCACGATGCAGAAGATCAGCCAGCCCGCCTTGGCCCAGCCGTTCAGGGAGTGATCCCGGAAGATGTCGGTGATCACCTTGAAGAGCAGGAACAGCCACATGATCCAGAGGAAGAACCACAGCATGGTCCAGAAGAGGTTGAGGAGAGGATAGTCGTCCATTCCGGCGCACTCCGTTCCCGCACCGGCCGGGGAAGCCGGGCATGCAGCGAGTTTCACCCAGCCAGGTCACCTCCGCATGTCGTGGCGGCTCCACACGCGGGCCCCCGGTGACCGTGTTCGGATGGAGGTCGCCCACGGCGGCATGAACGGCCGTTCGTGCACTCCTCGGACTCCTTGCTCTCCTCGGACCCTTCTGAACTCGGGGCCGTGCCTCAGGCGTCGCGCAGCGCGGCGAGAGCGCGGTCGGCGTGGGCGCTCATGCGCAGCTCGCTGCGTACGACCTCCCGCACGCGCCGGTCCTGGCCGATCACGAAGGTCACCCGCTTCGTCGGCGCGAGCGAGAACCCGCGCTTCACGCCGAACCGGTCGCGCACGGCGCCGTCCGGGTCCGACAGCAGGGGATAGCCGAGGGAGTGCCGCTCGGCGAACTCCTGCTGTCGCTCCACCGGGTCCGTGCTGATGCCGACGGGCAGCGCGCCGACGGCGCGGAACTCGGCCGCGAGATCCCGGAAGTGGCAGGCCTCGGCGGTGCAGCCGGGGGTGAGTGCCGCGGGGTAGAAGAAGAGGACGACCGGCCCTTCGGCCAGCAGGCCGCTCAGGGAGCGTGCGGCCCCCGTCTCGTCCGGCAGGCTGAAGTCCTCGACGAGGTCACCGACGTTCATAGAGGCCCGTCCCCGATCCGTACGTGCTCCGCCACCGGCGCCTCCGGTGGCCGGCCGGTGACGTTACCGCACGGTAGGACGCGCCGTCACCCTTCCGGCTGTCCGGTCGAGCCCCGTCATGCCCGGTCAGGCTCGGTGCGCCGCAGTCGCAGTCGCAGTGGCCGTGGACGGCGCCGCGGTCGTCGCAGTCGCCGTGCCGCTCCCGGCCGTGGCGCGCCGGTCGAGCACGGCGAGGGTGCGCTCGCCCCAGCGCAGGTTCTCCTCCTCGAAGAACCGGCCGCGCATCAGTGTGAGGTACGGGCCGACCCGCTCCGCCTCGTCGAGGTACGTCTCCTCGTCCCGTCCGGCGAGCATCCACTCCCGCAGCCGGTCGTAGCGGGCCAGCTTGGCCCGCGACGCCTCCATCCGCTGCGCCACGAACCCGCGGACGGCCGCCGTGTCCCCTCCGTCGCAGGCCTGGACCTGCACCAGCAGCTCGTCCCGTACGGCGCTGGGGCGCGGCGGCGTCGCGGTGTAGGCGGCGAGATCCCGCATTCCCGGCTCGGTGAGGCTGAACATCCGCTTGTTGGGACGCCGTTCCTGCTCCACCACACGCGCCGTGATCAGGCCGGCCTCGGCGAGCTTGTCGAGCTCGCGGTAGAGCTGCTGCGGAGTGGCGGCCCAGAAGTTGGCGACGGACACGTCGAAGATCTTGGCAAGGTCGTATCCGGATGCCTCGCCCTCCAGGAGAGCTGCGAGGACGGCGTGCTTGAGGGACATCCCGACACGCTAGCAGCCCGTTGAATAGTTTCCTTCGCACCTATTCAACCGGCGATCCCCAGGCCGGACGGGGGTCCTACGCTGGCACGTCCGTCCGGCGCCTGCCTAGGCTGGAGGGAGGGGACGGCAGATCCGAGGGGCAGCGCGATGGACAGCCACACGTTTGTCTATACCACCTACATCCGGACCACCCCCGACGAGCTCTGGAAGGCGCTCACGGACCCGGTTTTCACCCGCCGGTACTGGGGGGTGGCCTTCGAGAGCGAGTGGATCCCCGGCGCCCCCATGGTCTGGGACGAGGTCGGCCGCCGGACCGCCGACCCCGAGCAGGTCGTCCTCGAGGCCGAGCCCGGCCGCCTCCTCTCGTACACCTGGCACACCTTCACGCCGGCCTGGGCGGACGCCGTGCGGCTCGACCGGGACGTGTACGAACGGCTCGCCCGGGAGCCCCGGTCCAAGGTGACCTTCCTGATCGAGCCTTCGGGCGACACGGTCAAGCTCACGGTCACCCACGGCGACCTGGACCCCGACGGCCTGATGAAGGGGATGATCGGCGAGGGCTGGCCCGCGCTGATCTCGAGTCTCAAGTCCCTGCTGGAGACCGGCGAGGAGCTTCCGGAGCCGCCCCGCTGACCCATTCGAGTCGTCTCGGTCGCCACTCCGCCGCCACGCCCGCTCCGTTGATCATCGGTTTCTCGTTTCATCCGATTTGATGCTTGGGCCGGCATCGTCTGCCGGTGTCCTCGTCCTCGTCGTCGTCGGAAAGGGGAGGGTGTGTCGGACGCGTCGTCACGCAGATACGTACGGGGGTGGGGAGCGCTCTCCCTGGCCGTCGGAGCCGTTCTCGTCAGTACTGCGGCCCAGTCACCCGCCGACCCCGACCCGCGTTCCTCCGCGGTCCCCGAACCCACCGCTCTCGTCACGGTGGACGGCTGCTTCTCCGGCGGCGTCCTCTGCTCCGAACCCCGCCGCACCGTCGCACTCCGCGGCGGACCCGTTCTGACGGGGGAGGCGTTCACCCTCGGCGGCCAGGTCTCCGGACCCGTGGAACTCGCACTGCGCACCCCCGGCGTACTCGCCGACGTCACCGTCACCGATCAGCGCGGCCGACGCGTCGCAGGGACGCCGAGCGCCGACGGCACCCGCTGGACCAGCACCGCGTCGCTCCCCGCGGGCGCCCGGTACGCGGCCCGCCTCGTGGTCGAGCGGTCCGGGGCCCGAGGCCCCGACCGCCGCCTCGCCCGCCTGGACTTCCGTACGACGGCCGCCCCCGCCGGAGAACGGCTCACCGTCACCTTCGGCCCCGACGACGGCGGCACGTACGGCGTGGGACAACCGGTCACCGCCGAACTCAGCCACCCCGTACCGGCGGACGAACCCCAGGCCCGCCGAGTCGTCGAACGCGCCCTCCTCGTGCGGAGCGAACCCCATGTCGCGGGCGCCTGGTACTGGGTCGACTCCGACACCCTCCACTACCGGCCCCGCACGTACTGGCCGGCCCGCACCACGGTCCGGGTACGCAGCGGCCTCGACGGGGCCAGGGTCATCGGCGGCCTGTACGGGGGCCGCTCACGGCCCGTCACCTTCACCACCGGGGCCCGGATCGAGGCTGTCACCGACATCGCCGCGCTCCGGATGACCGTGTTCCGCGACGGAGAACCCCTCCGGACCCTGCCGGTCACCACCGGCAGGGCCGGCTACCGCACCCGGGGCGGCATCAAGGTCGTCCTCGGCAAGGAGCCGCTCGTCCGGATGCGCGGCGACTCCATCGGCATCGCCCGCGGCAACGCCGACTACTTCGACCTGAAGGTCCGCTGGGCCACCCGGGTGACCTGGAGCGGTGAGTACCTGCACGCCGCTCCCTGGTCGCTCGACGCGCAGGGCAGCGAGAACGTCAGCCACGGCTGCACCGGCATGAGCACCGAGGACGCCGCATGGCTGTTCTCCACCGTGCGCGAGGGAGATCTCGTCCGCGTGGTCAACGGCTACGGCGAACCCATGCCCCCCTTCGGCAACGGCTTCGGCGACTGGAACCTCAGCTGGCCCGAGTGGCGACGGGGCAGCGCCTTCGCCGTGGGCGCCGCGTCCCCACACGCCGGAAACGCCGCGGGCGCCCTGCGCCCGGGACTGTGATTCCTCCGCCCGGCAGTGCGACCCCTGCGGCCGACGCTGTGGCGCCTTCGGCCGGGGCGAAGTCCCACTCGCCCGCCCCGGCCGTCGGGACCACCGCCGGCCGTTCTACCGGTACTCGACCGTCAGCGTCACCGGCGCCGCCTGGTTCACGAACAGGTACGCGGTCCCGGTCGGCGCCGACGAGAAACCGAGCCGGAACTGCGTGACCCCGCCACGGTTCAGCGCCGCGAGCGCCTCCGCCGAGAAGTCCGTCGACACTGCGCTCCCCGAGGCGAAGGCGTCGACGCGTGCCGCGCCCGCCAGCGTCGGAGCCGCCGACCAGTCCGCCGGCTCGACCGCGCAGCCGCCGAAGCACCCCGTGCGCAGGTCCACCTGCAGCCGGTTGCCCGCCGGTGACGCCCACGGATCACCCGAGCCGCTCGACCTGGTGACGGTCAGCCAGGCCCGGGTGACCTCCTTGCCGGCCGGAATCCGGGACGTGTCGAAGGAGACCACCGACCGGTTCACCTTGCCGTCCGTACCCCGCCCCAGCGCGAGCCCGTACACGTCCTCCAGGGTGCCGACCGCCGCGCCCGTACCGTCCGCCGCCGCCTTCACGTACCCGTCCTGGGCGTCCGTGCTCGACAGGACCGTCCGGTCGCCCGTGGGCGGGGGAGTGCCGGTGCCCCGCAGTGCCCGCACCATGCCCATGATCGCCTCGATCTGCTTCCCGCCGTGCCGGGCGTAGGCCGCGTCACCGAGGTAGCCCCACCAGTTCCAGCAGCCGTTCGGGTTCTCCAGGGTCGCCGTCGGCGCCGCCTGGGGGTACAGCACGATCATGTCGTTGGTGTCCGCGTACTCGTTCAGGTACGCGTTCTCGACGAACCGGGTTCCGAAGCCCTGGTACGCGTAGCCCTGCTTGCAGCCGTGCAGCGCCACGAGCAGCTTGCAGCGCGCCCCCTGCGCACACGAGGCAGGGACGGACGTACGCGAAGCCCTCCGCGCCCATCGACAGGGCCGCCGCCGAGCCGCCCGGCGCGTACGTGTTCTGGTCGAAGCGGATCAGCGAGCCGCCGGTGCCCGAACCGGGCGCCGCGACCGTGCCGAAGAGGTGCCCGAGCAGCGCCCCCTCCGCGTCGATCCCGCAGTTGTTCAGGAACGGGGTCTGCGTCACCGTGCAGGAGTTGGGGCCGAGCGGAGTGATCCAGGCGTGCCCCGCGGCCGTCGACCGGTTGTACTGGACGCGGGCGCCGAAACGGCCGTAGTAGTCGGCGAGCGCGTCCGCCACCGGCCGCTTCACCGTGGTGTCGCCCGAGCCGCTGAACACGTACACCGGGTCACCGGCCAGGTTCGCCACCGGGTCGACCTGGCCCTGCGCCGACCGGTCGCGCGTGGCCTGCTCCAGGGCGGCGAGCTGAAGGTTCTGCGTGGTGTCCATGCAGGCGTTGAGCGCTGTGGCGAGCTGGCCGCGCGCGCAGTCGTACGGCCCCGACGCGAACGCCGCCGAGCCCTCGAACGTACCCGAGTACGCCACGTGCAGCTGGGTGGCCATGTATCCGCCGGACGACACACCGGCACTGAACACGGAGCCGATGTCATAGCCCTGCAGCGTGCCGGGCACGGGCGGGGGTGCGGCGGCCCCGGCGGGGGACGCGGTGGGAAACAGGGTCGCGGCCACGGACAGCAGCAGCGCCGCGAGGCGGCGTGGCCCGCGGCCACGGGTGGGGCGGGTGGGACGGGGTGAATGCATGGGGTCTCCCTGGCGGCTCGTTCCTGACGGAGGGTCGGCCGGGAGGTTATGGCTGGTCCGGGGCCCGCCTCCATGGGCGAGGACGCCACAATCCGGCCACTCCGGTATGGCGGCCCGTCACCTGGCAGCCGTCGTGGGTCCGCCCGGGGCGAGCTGCGAGGATGCGGTCATGGAACACCACGAGAACAGGGACGGCCGGTTGGCCGAGGCGGTCGCACTGCGAGGGCGGGGCCGACGGGAAGAGGCCCGCGAGCGGCTCGTCGCCCTCGCCGCACGGCACCCGGAGGACGCGGAGATCGCCTACCAGACGGCCTGGGCGCACGACGTCCTCGGTCTGGAGAAGGAGGCCGTGCCGTACTACGAACGCGCCCTCGCGGGCGGGCGGACCACCGGCACCGGGCTCACCGCCGAGGACCGGCGCGGGGCGCTCCTCGGACTCGGCAGCACCTACCGCGTCCTCGGCCGCCACGAGGACTCCGTCGCCCTCCTGACCGGCGCCGTGGAGGAGTTCCCCGAGGACGGCTCCCTGCGGACCTTCCTCGCGATGGCCCTCTACAACACCGGCCGGCACCACGAGTCCACCCGGCTCCTCCTCCGCCTGCTGGCCGCCACCAGCGAGGACCCGTCCGTACGGGAGTACCGCGCGGCCATCGAGCACTACGCAGAGGACCTCGACGCGATCGGGTGAGGCGGAGACGAGTGAGGCGGGGACAGGCGAGTCAGTCGTTCACCGCCGTCAGGAGCACCACCGCGTCGTCCAGTGCGGTCAGCCCGTGCCGTTCCCTGAGCACCCGCAGCGTGCCCGTCGGCAGCTCTTCCGCCCGGCCCGCCATCGTCAGGTTCACCCGGCCCCGCAACACCTGGATGCTCGCCGCCGGCGGCGCATTGTGCTCGTCGAGGGACGTGCCCGCCGTCAGGGCGATGACGGACTGCCGGAGCACCCCGTCGTGCATGATCAGATGGGCGCTGCGCCCGTGCGGCGCGGTGCGGGCCGCGGCCATGTGCTCGTCGGCGAGGGCGGTGAGGTCCAGCTTCATGACTCTCCCTGCGGGATGCGCGGGCGGATACCCCCAGCCTCCCGTGTGCCGTCCGGGACGCAACTCGGGGCCGCCTGTCCGGAACGCACCCCCGCGATCCCGCCCACGGCGACGAACACCCCGGCGGCGAGCAGCGCCGCGGACCAGCCGTGCTCCGCGTACAGCCAGGACCCGGCGAGCGAGCCGAGGGCGCCGCCGCCGAAGGTGGTCAGCATGAAGACGGTGTTGACCCGCGCGGCCACCTCACGGCCGATCGCGAAGATCCTCGCCTGGTTGGCCACCTGACAGGAGCTGACCCCCGCCACCAGCAGGTTCGCCCCCGCGACCAGACCCACGGGGGAGTACGGAGCCAGGCCTGCCACCCCGAGCCCGAGCCCCGCGAGTCCCAGCCCCGCGGCGCTCACCCGAGGTGCCCCGTACCGGTCGGTGAGCGGCCCCGCCGTCGCGGAGAGCAGCGCGGCGGGCAGGGTCAGCACCCCGAAGAGACCGGCCGCACCCGGCCCGTACCCCAGCGGCGGCGCCGCCAGGTGGAAGGCGAGCACCGCCCAGAAGACGCTGAACGCCGCGAAGGCACAGGCCCCGAGCAGCGCCGAGACCCGCAGCGCGCGATGGGCCGCCAGGAGCCCGGGCAGCCCGGCCAGGAGCCTGGTGTACGAGAGGCGACCGGGCGCCCCCAGCCGCTCGGGCAGCCGGCGCGGCAGGACGCACAGCAGGACCGCGGTCGCCGCGGCGGCCACCAGATAGGCCGCCCGCCAGCTGCCGCTCGCGTCGGTGACGGCGCCGGAGACCGTGCGCGAGAGGGTCGAGCCCAGCGTGAGCCCGAGACCCACGAGCCCGACGGTCCTGCCCTGCCGTCCGGGGCCCGCGAGCACGGCGGCCACCGGGGTGAGGATCTGCGGAAGCACCGTCGTCGTGGACAGGGCGAGCGTCGCGAGCGTCAGCGTGACCACGTCGGGTGCCGCCGCCGCGACGAGCAGCGCGCCGGTCGTGAGGGCGAGCAGTACCGCGGTCAGGCGCCGGAGCCGCGCGGTGTCGGCCAGCGGCACGAGCAGCAGGATGCCGAGCGCGTACCCGATCTGCGCGGCCGAGGCGATGAGTCCCGCCGTCCGCTCGGTCACGTCGAGGCCCCGGGCGACAGCGGCGAGGAGCGGCTGCGGGAAGTAGATGTTGGCGACGGTGACGGCGCCGGCGACGGCGAAGAGCGGGACGTTCACCTTCACGGGCCGCCCGGGCGCGACGGAGGGGACCGGGGCGGTGGCGCGAGGCGGCGCAGGGGGGCGAGGGTCCACGAAGTCTCTTCCGTACGGGGGAGGGGAACGCCTCCAGGCTCCCGGCCCCCGCCCGGGCGGAACAAGCTGTCATCATGAAAGCGACGTTGAGCCACACTCAACGATCAGAGGCGGAGAGGAGGAGGTCCGGTGCTCGAACGGTACGAACTGGAAACGTTCCTCACGCTCGCCGAGGAGCTCCACTTCGGGCGCACCGGCGAGCGTCTCGGCGTCTCCACCGGCCGCGTCAGCCAGACCGTGAAGAAGCTGGAGCGTCGCGTCGGCACCCCGCTCTTCGCCCGCACCAGCCGCAGCGTCGTCCTCACCCCGGTCGGTCTGCGCCTGTACGAGGACCTCCTGCCCGCCTACGCGCAGCTCCGTACGGCCCTGGAGCGCGCCACCGAGGCCGGCCGCGGCATGCACGGGAGGCTGCGGGTCGGCTTCGGAACCCCCTGGGACGCCGAACTGCTCACGGCCGCCGCCGACGCCCTCCTCGGCCGTCATCCCGGCTGCGAGATCACCGTCCGCGAGGTCCCCCTCGACGGCGGAGTCCGGCTCCTCCAGGAGGGCGAACTCGACATCCAGATCGCCGCCTTCCCCGTGCGCGAGCCGGAGCTGACCACCGGTCCCGTCGCCGTCCGCGACGACCGGGTCCTGCTGCTGCCCGCCGCCCACCCGCTGGCCGGACGGCCGTCCCTCGGCCTGGAGGACCTCGCCGGACTCCCCCTGATCACCACCGGGGGCGCCCACCCGCGCCACTGGCTCGACCACCACTACCCCCGGGACACCCCGTCCGGGGCCGCCATCCCGCGGGGCCCGGTGGCGGCCACCTGGCAGGAGGTCCTCTCCCATGTGACGGCGGGCCGGGGAGTCACCCCCGGCGCGGCCCGGGGCGCCCGCTACCACCCCCGACCCGGCATCGCGTACGTCCCCCTGAGGGACGCCCCGCCCCTCGAGTACGGCCTGGTCTGGCCCACCGCCGCCGACTCCGCCCTGCTCAGGGCGTTCGTCGCGGCGGTCGGCACCGTGCAGGAGGCCTGACCCCGAGCGTTCAGCCGCCGTCGTGGGGGACGAGCGCACCGGTGAGATGGTCGTACGCCACGTGCGCGTGGAGCCGGACGGCGGTGACGAGGGTGTCGTCGTCCGCGTAGAAGCGGGGGTTGTGATTGGTCACCAGACCGCGTCCCCCGGGCATGGGCACCGGCCGCCCGGAAGCGTCCAGGGTCCCGTCCTGGACACCGAGCATCACGTACAGACCGCCGAACCGGCCGACGAACTCGGAGACGTCGTCGTACCCGAGTGTCGCGCCCGTCTCCACCACACGCTCCTCGCCCACCACACGGCGGAAGGTCGGCAGGCCCGCCTCCACCCACGGCCCGCTGTTGTGCACGGGCGGCACGGACTGCAGGTAGTCCACCGTGGCCGTCGCTCCGAACGCCGCCGCCGAGTGCTCGGCGAGCGTCGTCAGGCGCTGCTGGACCTGCGCCATGCCGGACTCCACGGCACACCGGACCGTGCCCCACAGCGTCACCGTCTGTCCGACGATGTTGAAGCGGCCGACGTCCTCGATGTGCCCGATGGACACCGTCACCGGGTCGAACGCCGACACCTGCCGGTACAACTGGCCGATGCCCGTCAGGACCGCCCCCACCGCGGGCATCGGATCGATGCCCTCCCAGGGCGTGGAGCCGTGGGTCTGCTCCCCGGTGACGACGATACGGACGAGGGTCGAGGCCCCGTACTGATTGCCGACGCGGTAGCCCACGTACCCCTTCGGATGCGGAGTCACGTGCAGCCCGAACACCATCGTCGGCACCGGGTCGGCGAACGCGCCCGCCTCGACCATCGCCCGCGCACCGCCCTTCTCGGTGACCGGCGGACCCTCCTCGGCGGGCTGGAAGACGAAGAGCACGGTGCCCGGCAGCCGGTCGCGCACCCCCGCGAGCACCGTCGCCGCGCCGAGCAGTGCGGCCGTGTGGCAGTCGTGCCCACAGGCGTGCGAGACGGGGAACGGACCGCCCGGGTAGTCGGCGTCGACCACCTCGGAGGCGAAGTCCACCCCGCACAGGTCCTGGACGGGCAGCGCGTCCATGTCCGCCCGCAGCGCCGTGACCCGCTGGCCCGCGGCCCCGCCGCGCAGAACGCCCACCACACCGTGCCCGGCGATACCGGTGCGGACCTCGTTCAGGCCGAGGGCGCGTAGACGGTCCGCCACCAGGCGGGCCGTGTTCACCTCACGGTTGGGCAGCTCGGGATGCCGGTGCAGGTGGTGCCGCCAGGCCACCACCTGATCCGCCACCTCGGCCGCCCGCTTGTCCAGTTCGCCGTGGATCGCCTCGCCGCCCAACGTGACTCCCTGTCGTTCGGCCGATGCCGATCGGCCGTGGTCATGGGGTACGTGCTCCACCAGGCTGCCATCCCCTGCGGCACCCGGCACCGTCCTTGCGCCCACCCGCCGCACGCCGCGGGACCGTCGGGCCGGTCATCTAGCCGATGGTCACCACGCGCGCCCAGTCGGGCGGGGTGTCGGGCTCGTAGTCGGGATCGTTCTCGATCCACGAACCGCCGCGCGACCCGTCCCGGGGGAACAGTCCCACCACCGTCCGGCACGGCGGCGGCTCGGACGGCCAGGGGGTCTGGCCGTCCGTCAGGACCACGATGACGTCGGGCCGGGGTGCCGTCCGCAGCGCCCGGGAGAAGCCGGTACGGAGATCCGTACCGCCGCCGCCCACCAACGGGATGCCCTCGGCACGGCACAGCGGATGCACGGTGCGGGCCGCAGCGTCGCACGACATCACGGTCACCAGGTCACGGCGCCCGCCCACGGCCCGGGAGATCGCGGCCACCTCGAGGAGGGCGCCGCCCAGCTCCGCGTCGCTCACCGACCCGGACGTGTCCACGATCACCGAGACCCGGGGCGGTCTGCGCCGAAGACTCGGCAGCACGGCACCCGGCACCCCCGCCGAGCGCCGGGACGGCCGGCCGTACGAGTAGTCCTCACCCGCGCCGGCGGCGGAGGCCGCCGAACGGACCGCCGCCCCCAGCAGATCCCGCCACGGCTGCGGCGGGTGGAAGACCTCCTCCGCCCACCGCTTCCACCCCCTCGGCGCGTTCCCCGGGCGGCCCTTGACGGCCTGCGCCACCCGGAACCGTACGGCGTCCTGCTGCTGTCCGCTGAGGCCGTTCGCGCCGTCGGGCCCCAGGTCCCACTCCCGCTCCAGCCCGTCGGCACCGCTGCCGCAGTCCAGCCAGGCGAGGTGCTGCATACCGGAGCCGAGACCGATCCGGCGCAGGTAGTCCTCCATCAACTCGCCGGAGGAGAGCCCGAGGGAGTCCGGGGTGACCGCGCCCTCGGGCATCACCAGTCCGTCCCCGAACGCGTCGTCGTTGATCTCGCAGTCCGCCGCGATGTTCATCAGCAGCCTGGCGCCCGGGCCGGTCAGACCGCGTTCCCGGGCGACCCGGTCACCGCGTCCGTGGTGGTCGCGCAGGAGGTGCGACACCTCGTGGACCCACACGCCGGCCAGTTCCTCGACCGGTGTCCGGTTCACGAAGACCGGCGAGACGTAGCAGCGCCAGTGCCGGTCGACCGCCATCGTCGGCACCCGCCGGGACTCGACGACGTGCAGGGCGAACAACGCGGTCGCCAGATAGGGCCGGGCACGGACGGCGAACAGCCGGGCGGCGAAGAGCTTGTCGAGATCGAGCGGCTTCCCCGCACCGGAGCCGCCCGAGCGGGCACCGGCATCCGCGCCCGTGTCCGCGTCCGCGTCCGCCCCGGCGCACGCACGCGCGCCCGTGGCCGTGGCCGTGTTCATCGTGCGCCCGCAGCGGCGGCCGCGCCGCCCGCCCGGCGCGCGCCGCTCGCGACCAGGGTTGCCGCCTCGTCCGCACGCCGGGACATCGAGACCGCCCCCGCGAGCCGTTCGATGGTGGGCGGCACGTCCCACTCCGCACGACGGAGCGCGGCGAGCGTGGTCGCCGGGACGACGACGAGATCCGGCGCTCCGGTCTCCACCGCCCTCGCGAGCAGAGCCCAGGCGGCATCCCATCGGGCCTTCTCGGGGCGCGCCCCGACCGCTGCCACGACACCGTCGAGCGCGGCCTGGCGCAGGTCGCCCCGCTCCGGCAGCTCGGCGCCGGTCGGGTCGGCGAGCAGCGTCTCGGGGTCCGGAAGGTCCATCCGGTCCAGACTCGCGAGGAGTTCGAGCCCCGGGCCGTCCCCGACGGTGCCCCTGACCAGGAGCGAGATCACCTCGCGGGAGGACCCGGCGGCGGTGGCGAAGGCGATGAGGCGCAGGCTCATCTCCCAGCTGCGGGGCGAAGGCCAGGCGCCACCCCGTCGGACCTCCCCGCTGGGCAGCCGGTGGACGAGCGTGGGGCGGGTGGCGAGGAGTCCGCACACCGCGCGCCGCGCGTGGTCCACGGCGTGCGGCAGGCGCTCCGGGTCGAGCCGGGGCAGTGTCGCCCGGGGCCAGGTGCCGCCGAGGCCCCGGACGACGACGTCGTGGTCGTGGGTCCACTGGAGGTGCACGAAACGGTTGGCCAGCGGCGGACTCAGTTCCCAGCCGTCGGCGGCCGAGGCCCGCGGGTTGGCGGCGGCCACGATCCGCACCCCGGACGGCAGCCGCAGGGCACCGACCCGCCGCTCCAGGACGAGCCGGAGCAGAGCCGCCTGCACCGCCGGTGGGGCGGTGGACAGTTCGTCGAGGAACAGCAGACCGCGGCCGGCCCTCACGAGCCGTACCGCCCAGTCCGGCGGGGCCATCGGGACGCCCTGCTCGGCGGGATCGTCCCCGATCACCGGGAGCCCCGAGAAGTCGGACGGCTCGTGCACGCTGGCGATCACCGTCGTCAGCGGGAGGTCCAGGGACTCGGCGAGCTGGGTCAGCGCGGCTGTCTTGCCGATCCCCGGCTCGCCCCAGAGGAGTACGGGCAGGTCGGCGGCGACCGCGAGGGTGAGGGCCTCCAGCTGGTCGTCGGGGCGCGGCTCGGTCGTGGAGTCGCGCAGCAGGGCGAGCAGTGCGTCGGCGACATCGAGCGGGGTGGGGGAAGGGGTGTTCAAGGGCATGGGTGATCACCTGTGGGTTCGTCGTCGGTGGGTCGCTACCGGCGTGACGGTCTGCACCGCCGATTCCGTCGATGTACGAGGACGTGGGCGGTGTCGGTGCGCGGGCCGGTACCGCTTCGATCAGAGGTCGCGGCTGTGGCGGGGGCGGGCGCGATGGCCCCGGGGACGGTCCTTCCCGGGCAGTACACGTCCCGGTCCCGGGCCGTGGAGGTCCGCTCGGTAGAGCCCGTACGCGATCCGCCGTCGGGCTGCCGACTCCAGTGCGTCCCGCAGCGCGCCGTTGCGCAGCGCTGCCCCGGGACCGAGCAGGCCCTCGACGACGGCCAGCGCGCCCGCGGTGTCGCCGTGGTCCAGACGTTCGCGGACACCCGTGAGGCAGTCCGGACGGCGGTGGGCGTCGTCGATGGCCTGGAGGCAGGGGAGGGGAGGGCCGCCCAGCGCGACCAGAAGCTCCTCCCGCCGGATCTCGGCGGGAGAGTGGTCGAGCGGAGCGAGGACGCCGTCGGACAGGCCGATTCGGTGCGGGACTCCCCGGCAGTCCACCAGACGTGGCCGCCCGGGCGGATCCGCGACCTCGGCCGCCCCGGCGGGCCGGTGCCCGGGGACGAGCGCCGAGGCGACGAGCGGATGCAGCCGCCCTGCCTCGATCAGACCGGCGCGCAGCAACTCCAGATCGGGCGGCACCCAGGTCGCGGCGTCGGGCAGCGCGGGCAGCGCCCGCACGGCCGACGGGGGCATCGCGTGGACGGCCGATGCCGGGCCGCCGTCCGCCGGCACGTCGAGAACCAGCTGTCGGCGGGCCCCGAGCCGTACACGGACGCGCCCGGCGTCCCGCCCTTCGGCCCGGAGCAGGATTTCGGCCTCCGCCGCCCAGCGGTCGACGGCGTGGCCGGGTCCGGGTGCCTCGTCGCCCGGCAACGGCGGATCGGCGGAGGGCCCGGCGTCGGCTCCGGAACGGACCCGCAGTTCGTCGCTGCGCCGCGTGTCCCAGAGATGGCGATGGAGATCCAGGCGGTACCGCCGGCTCGGGCGCGGATGCGGATGCCGGCGCTCACCGCCCGCGGCACGGGATCCGTCCCACAGCGCGAGGCTCATCCGCTGTCCGGCGTCCGCCCACGCGGGTGCGGTCCGCACCACGAGGTACGGCCCACGGGAGCCGATGTCCCCGATGTCCTCGTCACCCGCGGTGTCCCCCGGGACGGCGTAGCGTGCCAGCGGGACGGTGAGCCCCGGGCGCAGGACTCCGTCGGGAGCGATCCGCGGCATGTGCCAGCGCAGCAGGTCGGGAGCGAGTCGCCGGAGGTCCGCCCTGACCAGGGCGGCGAGTTCCCGCCCGTACGCACGGGCGGTGGAGCGCAGGTCGAGGTCGACGTCGATGCCCGCGGCGGCGCAGGCGCCCGCCCAGTCACCGGCGGTGCGCCGGAGTGCGGCGGTCTCGATCATGGAGGGCGGCACGGCGAACTCGCGCACGCGCAGCCAGAGGGAAAGGCGGGAATCGCCGTTCGCGGCATGAGTGAGCATCAGCACTCACCTTGCGCGGACGGGACCCCCGATCTGATAGCAGAGCAGGTAGTCATCACGATGATCGTATCGACCGGTGCGCGGCCGGGCCGGAGGTTTTCTCCGGAGGAGCCGGCACCGAACCGCGCACCGCGCGGAGGCTTCGACGCCGGGCCCGGGAGTCCCGGGGCACGGCCGACGAAGCCCTTCCCTCGCGTCCAGGTCCTGTCGTCACGTTCCCGTCGTCGCCCGAAGGGCGGCCCCCGCGTTCATGTCGCCGCGGTTCGGACGGCACTGTGACGTCAGGGTCTAGCCCGCGCTCACCGCGTCAGGGCCGCTCCGCGCGATGATCGCCGCCGTGTCCACCCCCGCGGGCAGCGTGCCGAAGGCGAGGCCGCGGTCGCCGTCGAGCCGCGACGCGCAGAACGCGTCCGCCACCGCCGGGTTTCCGTGGCGTACGAGCAGCGAGCCCTGCAGCACCAGGGCCAGGCGCTCGACGAGACGCCGCGCCCCGTAGGCCGCGGCGTCCGGGTCGCCGAGCCCCGCGAGGTCCTTGCGGAGGCCCGCGACGGCCGCGTCCAGGCGCCGGTCGGCCCCCACGCCCAGATCGACCTCCGCGAAGAACGCCTCCACCGCCTGCGGCTGACGGGCCATCGCCCGCAGCACGTCGAGCGCGGCGACGTTCCCCGAGCCCTCCCAGATGGACGGCAGCGGCGACTCCCGGTAGAGCCTGGGCAGGCCCGAGTCCTCCACGTAGCCGTTGCCGCCCAGGCATTCCAGAGCCTCCGCCGCGTGGGCGGGCGCCCGCTTGCACACCCAGTACTTGGTGACCGCGAGCCCGAGCCGCCGCAGCTGCTCCTCCTCCGCGTCGCCGCGCGTGGCCCGGTCGACCGCGCCGGCCAGGCGCAGCGCCGCGAGCGTGGCCGCCTCCGCCTCCACCGCGAGGTCGGCCAGGACGTTCCGCATCAGCGGCTGGTCGACGAGCCGCGCCCCGAACGCCTCGCGGTGCGTGGCGTGGTGGACCGCCTGGACGAGTCCGAGGCGCATCCCGGAGGCCGAGCTGATGGCGCAGTCGAGCCGCGTCATGTTCACCATCCGGATGATGGTGGCCACCCCGCGCCCCTCCTCTCCGACGAGCCGGCCGAGGGCGCCCTCGTACTCGATCTCGGAGGAGGCGTTGGAGCGGTTGCCCAGCTTGTCCTTGAGTCGCTGGAGGCGGATCGCGTTGCGGCTGCCGTCCGGCAGGACGCGCGGCACCAGGAAGCAGGAGAGACCGCCGGGCGCCTGCGCGAGCGTGAGGAAGACGTCGGACATCGGTGCCGAGGTGAACCACTTGTGGCCGGTCAGCGCGTACAGGCCGGGCTCGCCGGTCGGTACGGCCCGGGTCGTGTTCGCGCGGACGTCCGAGCCGCCCTGCTTCTCGGTCATGGACATTCCGGCGATGATGCCGCGCTTCTCCGTCGGCACCCGGAGACCGAAGTCGTACACCGAGGAGGTCAGCAGCGGCTCGTACACCTCGGCCAGCTCCGGCTGGGCGCGCAGCGCCGGCACCGCCGCGTACGTCATGGAGACGGGGCACAGGTGCCCCGCGTCGGCCTGCCCCCAGACGAACACCTTCGCCGCGCGGGCGACGTGCGCGCCCGGTCGCTCGTCGCGCCAGGGCGCGCCGTGCAGCCCGTGCCGGACGGCCACGTCCATCAGGTCGTGCCAGTGCGGGTGGAACTCGACCTCGTCGATCCGGTGGCCGTGGCGGTCGTGGGTGTGCAGCACGGGGGAGTGGCGTTCGGCGAGCCGCCCCCACTCCTGGGCCTGTGCACCGCCGGCCCGCGCGCCGAGCTCGCGGACCTCGGCCTCGGCCCAGCCCGCGCCCTCCCGGCGCAGCGCCTCCAGGAGCGCAGGGTCGGCGGAGACGTCGTAGCCGGTCAGGGGCGGTACCTGGTTGGTGACCTCATGCGTGGTCGGCATCGGGAACTCCCAGTGCTCGCAGGGTGAAGGAGACGAGTGCGGGTACGGTGCCGGGTCCGACGGACCCTTCCGCCAGCGGGCCGACGAGCGCCTCCGCGCCCGCCCCGACCAGTGCCGAGGCCGTCAGGACCGGGTCCTGGGGCGGCAGCTCGCCCGAGCGCACGCCCTCCTCGACGCGTGCGGCGAACACGTCCCGGAACGCGCGCCGGAAGACCAGCCGTTCGGCGTCCACGGCCGCGTCGACCGGTTCGGCGAGCAGTGCGTAGGCGAGGCGCGGTGACTTGAGGGCACGCAGGGCGAAGGTCTCGATGACGGCGACCACCCGTTCGGCGGCCGAACGGTGTCCGGGGTGTCCGGCCGCCTCGGAGACGGCTGCGACCTCCCGGCTCACCACGGTCCGGAAGAGCTCCACGGACAGCTCCGTCTTGCCGGGGAAGTGGCGGTACACGCTGCCCGTGGCGATTCCGGCGCGGGCGGCGACGGCCGCCACCGTGCATCCCGCGTATCCCTGCTCGGAGAGCAGGGCCCGGGCCGCTTCGACGACGGAGGCGCGCTGGGCGTCGAGGCGGGCCTGGACGGCGGGGGTGCGTCGGTAGGGCATGAAAGAAGTGAAGCAGTGATTCACTGCTTCATCAAGGGCCGTGACGTGCCGGACGCCCGAAGGGAACGGCGAACGCCCCCACCCTGCGGGGGTAGGGGCGTTCGCCGTGCGGCCGCGTGTCCGGACTCAGCCGGTGAAGACCTCGGTCAGGGACCAGATGGCGAGGCCCGCCATGCAGATGCCGCCGATGCGCTGCACGGTCTTGAGCGGAACACGCTTCGCGATGAAGCGGCCCGCGACCAGGGCGAGCGCGGAGACGCTCATCAGGGCGGCGAGGGAGCCGATCGCCGTCGACCAGGTGCCGTTCGTGGCGGCCAGGTTGGCCGTGGTGATCTGGGTGAGGTCGCCCCATTCGCTGATGAACACGGCCATGAACGCCGTCGAGAAGACGGGCAGGAAGCCGGTGACGGTCCTGCCGCCCTCGTCGGCCTCGTCGTCGTCGCCCCCGCCGCGCAGCAGCATGAACGCGCCGAAACCGAACAGCAGGGCGGAGACGAGCTTCACGGACCAGCCCGGAAGCAGCCCGAGCAGGCTGCCGGCGCCGACCGCGATGGCGACGTGCGCGAGGAAGGCGGTCGAGGTGCCGATCCATACGTACAGAGGACGCATCCGCGTGCCCATGGCGAGGGACGCGAACATCGTCTTGTCGGGAAGCTCGGCGAGGAAGATCAGCCCGAAGGCGGTGAGGATCGCCAAGGGGTCGAGGTGCATACCGGGGCTCTCTGCTCGGTCCGGGCCCGTGGACCTGGCACGACACCTCGGTGGGCGACGGGAGGACCACTCGGCCCGGCATGACGGACCACGCCCACGGATGCGCGGACGCGGTTGATGCCTGGCCGAAGGTCTCGCCCGTCCGCGTCGCACGCGGACCCGGTCACCGGGAACCCGAGGGTTCCAGTATGTCGACGACCGGTTTGCAGGGCTACTCCCCTTCGCTGTCCCTGAGTGTAGCGGACAGGGGCGCGAGAGTGAGTAGACAGCGTCTACTCGATCTTGGTAGACAGTGTCTATGCATGAGGGAGCCGAAGACCATCAGTCACTCGCGGACGATGGCAGTGACCGAAGTGACCGAAGTGACCGAAGCGACTGGGGCGACCAGGGTGATCGGAGTGACGTGGATGACCGGGGCGACGTGGGTGACGGAGGGCTGCGGGAGCGACTCGTCCGCGTCGGCGTCGAGCTCGTGAACGCCGAAGGCGCCCAGGCCCTCTCGCTGCGCGAGATCGCCCGCCGCGCCGGCGTCTCCCACGGCGCCCCCCGCCGCTATTTCCCGACCCATCTCGAACTCCTGTCGGCCATCGCCCGCCAGGGCTTCACCGAACTGGCCGCCCGCGTCGCCGCCGAGGACCGGGAGACCGCCGCGCCGCGCGAACGCATCGCGCTCCTCGCCCGCGTCTACCTCGACTACGCCGGAACCCGACGCGGCATGTACGAGCTGATGTTCCGGCACGACCTGCTGGAGAGCGGCAGCCTCGGGCTGCGGGAGACGAGTCTGCCGCTCTTCGCCCGCCTCGCCGAACTCGTCGCCCGCGTCCGCCCCGGCGCCGCCGACCCCGCCGTCCTGGCCGGTGCCCTCTGGGCCAACCTCCACGGCATCGCCCAGCTCTGGCACTGGGGAAGCCTCCGCCTCGCGACCGGCGGCGACGACCCCGCCCCGCTCCTCGCGGCCGCCCTCGACGCGCACCTCGGTCCCACGGGGCAGGCCTCATGAGCCCGCGCCGCGGGCCGGTCCTGGCATGCAGCGTCGTCGGCGCGGCGGTGGTCGCCCTCGACGGCACCGTCCTCACCGTCGCCCAACCCGCCCTCCAGCGCGATCTGCACGCCGACGTCGGCCAGGTCCAGTGGACCAGCACCGGATACCTCGTCGCCGTCGCGAGCCTCCTGGTCTTCGCCGGACGGCTCGGCGACCGCTACGGCCACCGCCGGGTCTTCGCCCTCGGTGCCCTCGGCTTCGCCGCCGCCTCCACCGGAATCGCCCTGGCCCCCGGCATCGGCACCGTGATCGTGCTCCGGGTGCTCCAAGGCGTGTGCGGTGCGCTCCTCCAGCCCGCCACGCTCGGCATGCTCCGGACCGCCTACCCGCCGGACCGGCTCGGCCCCCCCATCGCCGTGCGCACCACCGCCATCGGCCTCGCCGCCGCGGCGGGCCCGCTCGTCGGCGGCGCGCTGGTCACCGCGTACGGCTGGCGCTCGGTCTTCTTCCTCGGCGTACCCCCGACCTTCGCCATCGGCCTGCTCGCGCTCGTGACCCGGGAACGCCCGACCGCACCGAGCCGGTCGCGCGAGCCGAGCCGGTCGGCTGAGCCGAGCATGTCGAACCAGCCGAGCCCGCCGCGCGAGCCGAGCCGGTCGGCTGAGCCGAGCATGTCGAACCAGCCGAGCCCGTCGTACGAGACGGCTCCCGCCCGGAAGGCCGCCCCGGGCACCGGCTTCTCCGCGCTCGACCCCTCCGGCGCCCTG
This sequence comes from Streptomyces sp. NPDC029956, assembly GCF_055574655.1. Lineage (NCBI taxonomy): Bacteria > Bacillati > Actinomycetota > Actinomycetes > Kitasatosporales > Streptomycetaceae > Streptomyces > Streptomyces sp. NPDC029956. The sequence goes on from NZ_JBVHZJ010000012.1 coordinate 146,490, forward strand.
CTGCTCGCCGTCACGCTGGGGCTGCTCGTCCACGGGCTCGTCGAGGCCGCCCGTCCCGGCGGCGCCTCCGCCGGCCTGGCCGCCGTCGCGGTGGCCGTCGTCACCGGGTTCGTCCTCGCCCGGCACCAGCGTCGTGCCGCGCGCCCCCTGCTGCCCACGGAGCTGCTCCGGAGCGTGCCCGTCGTCGCCGGCCTTGCCGTCCTGCTCGCCGCCTCGGCCGCCCTCTTCGGCTCGCTCTTCGTGGCGACCTACTTCCTGCAGGACGTCCAGGGCCTCGACCCCCTCGGCTGCGCGCTGCGCGTCCTCCCGCTCGCCGTCCTCATGGTGCTCGGTGCACCCCTCTGCCCGCCGCTCCAGCGCCGCTACGGCCCCCGGCGCACGGCGACGGCCGGAGCCGCCCTCCTCACCCTCGGGGTGCTGCTCCTCTCCCGCCTCGACACGACGGCCGGCGCCGTCGCCGTCGGCGCGAGCGCCGCACTGCTCGGTGCCGGGTTCGTCACCCTGATGGTCACCGCGACCTCGGTCGTCGTGCACCGCGCCCCCGAGCCCACGCCGGAGTAGCCGGCGGTCTCCAGCAGACCGCGATGAACGTCGGACCGGCGCTCGGGGTCGCCACCGCGACCCTGCTGCTCGCCCTCGTCCCGGACGGCGGATTCGTCCCGTCCCGGGGAGTCGCCCTCCCGGCCCTCGTCCTGATCGCCGCACTCGCCCTCCCCGCCGCCCTCGTCCTGCCCCGGGGCGACGACCGGCGGCGGACACGCCCGGAGTCGCCGTCACCACGGGCCGGACGCCGACCGTGCGTACGATCATGAAATGCCAGCAGGTCAGCGGGCTCGCTCCGACGCGCCGACACGCACCCAGTTCAACCTCGGCCGCGCGCTGCCCTTCCTGGTCCTGGCGGTGGCGTTCGTCGCAGATCTGCTGACGCCCGACCGGGAGCGCTTCGACCGGCTCCTCGTCGCCGCACCCGCGCTCGCCGCCGTCACCTGGAGCGTGCCCTGGACGATCGGCATCGGTCTCCTCGCCGTCGCGGCCCGGCTGCTCCTCAGCGCCATCAGGGGCGAGTTCGCCGCGCCGCCGGAGCTCGTCGCGAACCTGATCGTGATCGTGGGTGTCACCGCCGCCGCTGCCTGGGTCAGCCGGGTCCGCACCCGCTACGAGCGGGACATGAGCGAACTCACCGCCGTCGCCGAGGTCGTCCAGCGGGTCGTACTGCGCCCGCTCCCCGCCCACCTCGGCCGCTTCGACCTGCATCTGCTGTACGTGGCGGCCGCGGCCAAGGCCAGGATCGGCGGCGACTTCTACGAGGCCGTACGGGTCCCCGGCGCCGTACGGATCATGCTCGGCGACGTCCAGGGCAAGGGCCTCGGCGCCGTCGAGACCGCCTCCGTGCTCCTCGGCTCCTTCCGCGCCGCCGTCAACGACGCCGCCGACCTGGCCGCCCTCGCCGACCGGCTCGACGAGGGCCTGGCCCGTTACGGTGCCTGGGACCCGGACTCCGACGCCGCCGAACGCTTCGCCACGGTCGTCCTCGTGGAACTCCCCGACGGCGAGGACGTCGCACGGCTCCTCAGCTGCGGCCACCCCGCCCCGCTGCTCCAGCGCGGCGGAGAGGTCGAGCCCGTGGCCTTCGCCGACCCGTCGCTGCCCGTGAACCTCGCGGGCCTCGCCGACTCCCGTCACCGCATCGAGGAGGTGCCGTTCCGGCCGGGGGACCGGATACTCCTCTACACCGACGGCGTCAGCGAGACCCGGGACAGGACCGGCACCTTCTACCCGCTGGAACTGCGTCTGCGCGGCTGGGCGCGGCAACCGGCCGTGGAGGTGCCCACCCTCCTCCACAAGGACCTCACCGACTACGGCGCCGGCGGCCTCGACGACGACGTCGCCGCCCTGCTCGTGGTGGTTCCGCCCGAATCCCGCTGAGCCCGGCCTGCCCTCGTCGTACCCAAACATCGAGTTCGGGGCGGCTTGTGTCGTTCCCGACCGGTTGCGTGACACGTGCGCTGTTCGTGCGCTCTGGCCGCTCCGCCCCACATACGTGAGGCTTGCGACCGTCCGCACCGCGGACAGTCACCAGTCCAGCGAGAGGAACGGGTGCACGTGCCCAAGGAGAACCCCTTCACCACCGGCTCGTCCGAACACTTTCCCGGCTTCCCGGACGTCACGGCGGCCCTGACCGCGGCCGAGGCCTCCCGGATCACCGCACGCGGCCTCTGGGCCGCCGACGGAACGGTGGACCCCGGCGCAGTCCGGCTCGGCCAGACCCTCGCCGACGCACTCCTGAGCGGCACGACCGACGGCACCGACACCGCCACGGGGCTGCTCCCCGCCGAACTCGCCGCGATCGTCGAGGAGGTGCGCGGCCTGGCACTGCCCGCGTACCACCGCATCGAAGGGGCCGCCGAGAGCGAGGGAGCAGCGGAGAACGTCCGGCTCTCCGCGTTCAGCCTCCGGCAGCTCGGTCCCGGCCCGCACCCGCTCGTCGTCGTGCCCGCCGGCTGGACCCCCTTCGGCTGGCCGCTGTTCCTCTGGTCGTACCTCGTCCTCGCCCGCAAGGGCTACCACGTCCTCGCCTACACCCCGCGCGGCCTCGGCATCCCCGGACTGCCCTCCACCTCCAGCGGTTTCGTCGACGTCGCAGGACCGCACGACTGGGCCGACGGCTCCGCGGTCATCGACTTCGCCGTCGACCGTTTCGCCCCGAGCGCCATCGGCTTCATGGGCGAGTCGTACGGCTCCGGCATCAGCCAGCTCGTCGCCGCCCACGACGACCGGGTGGCCGCCGTCGTCGCCCTCAGCACCTGGGGCAACCTCGCGACGAGCCTCTACGACCACAACACCCGCCACCTCGCGGCCGTGAAGGCCCTCCTCGCCCTCACCGGCGGACCGGTCGAGAGCAAGTTCGACCAGGCCAACCGGGAGATCCTGGCCGACTTCCAGGCCGACCGGAACCTGGACGCGGTCGTCGAGTGGGGCCTCAAGCGCGCCCCCGAGTCGTACCTCCCCCTGACCAACGAGAACGGCACGCCGACCTTCTTCTCCAACACCTGGCACGAGAGCCTCTTCGCGGTCAACCAGACCCTGACGACCTTCAACGGCCTGGACGTGCCCAAGCGGCTCAACCTGTGGATCGGCGACCACGCCGCGCCCGAGGGCCCCGCGCTCATCGGCCCGCCGGCCGTCCGGGGCGAGGTCAACCTCCCCATGGCGGAGGCGTACGCCTGGCTCGACCACCACCTCAGGGGCGAGCGGAACGGCGTGGAGGAGTGGCCGCAGGTCTGCAACCAGGTGATGTTCTCGTACGTGACGGAACCCGTCCTGGACCCGGAGACCGGCGAAGCCACCGGCGAGAACCGGATCGTCGTGCCCGCCCGCCGCGAGACCAGCCCCGGCTGGAGCGAGGTCACCGGCAGCACCGAGGTGCTCGGCCTCACCGGCGACGGCGCGGGCGCCACCGACGGCCGGCTCGTCCCCGCGGGCGGGCCGGGGGGAGAGGAGACCGGCTGGCGACGTGCGTTCCTCGCGGGCGTGGACACCGAGGCCACCGCCATGGACGCGATCATGAAGACCGGCCAGGCGGAGTGGCAGGGCAACCCCAAGATCTACGACACCCACAAGATCGACCGCCGCCACGCGGTGGCGTGGACGACCGAACCGCTCGTCTCGCCCGACGGGGAGAAGGGCGTCGGCCGCCGCGTCCGGGGCATCCCCCGGCTGCGGCTCACCGTCCGCTCCACGGCCGCCTCGGCGAGCCTCTACGCCCACCTCCTGGACGTCGCCGAGGACGGCACGGCCCGGATCATCAGTCATGAGCCGCTCAACGTGTACGGCCTGACGCCCGAACAGGACACCACCGTCACCTGGAGGCTCCAGGCGGCCGCGTACGACATCCCCTCGGGGAACCGGCTGATGCTGGTCGTCGACAGCAAGGACCCGCTGTACGGGGACGCCTCCGCCACCTGGACGCAGACCGTCATCGGCTCCCCGGAGGACGAACCGTCCCGCCTGGAACTGCCGCTCGGCTGACCCGGCGGGCCGACCCGGCCGGCTCCTGCCCGGGTCGGACGGCGGACGGGCCCGCGGCTCCACGCGCGCGTGCCCGTCCGCCCCGGGTGTCACACCGCCCGTCCCGGCCCGGGTGTCACCTCACCCGTGCCGGCCCGGATGTCACACCGCCGGGGCGAGCCCCAGATGCTCCCGGAGCGTCGTGCCCGTGTACGAGGACCGGTACACGCCCCGCTCCTGGAGCTCGGGCACGAGCAGCTCCACGATGTCGTCGAGACCGTCCGGCACCAGGTACGGCGAGACGTTGAAGCCGTCGACGGCCCCGTGCCGGACGAACCGGGCGAACTTCTCGGCGAGCCCGGCCGGGGTTCCCACATGGCCGTGCTGCGGACCGAGCTCGATGACCGTCTCGCGCAGCGACCAGCCGTTGGCCTCGGCCTTCGCCCGCCACTCGGCCACCACGGCCCGGGGATCGTCCACCCAGCGCGTCCCGAACGTGCCCGTGTCCCGGGCGACCACCGGGTCCTCGGCGGGCAGCGGCCCGTCGGCGTCCCGCCCCGACAGGTCGAAGCCCCACAGCCGGCTCGCGATGCCGAGGGCCACGGTGGGAGTGACCTGTTCGAGGCGGACCCAGCGCGCCTTCTCCTCCGCCTCCTTCTCGGTGGCCCCGATGACGATCTCCGTGCCCGGCAGGATCCGCAGTGCGTCCTCGGCACGGCCCGCCGCCCGCAGCCGGCGCCGGATGTCCTCGGCGAAGGCGAGCGCGTCGTCGAAGTCCGTACCGTGCGCCGAGAACACCACGTCCGCCTGACGGGCGGCGAAGTCCCGTCCCTCGCCGGAGTCGCCCGCCTGGAAGATCACCGGATGCCCCTGCGCACTGCGCGGCAGCGTCGGAACCAGGTCGACGTCGAAGTGCGCGCCCTTCGACCGCACGCGTCCCACCGCGTCCGGCACCGACCAGGAACCGGCGTCGACGGACCCGGCCACCGCACCCTCCGCCCAGCCGTTCCACACGGCCCGCGCCACCGACAGGAACTCCTCGGCGCGCCGGTAGCGGTCGGCGTGGTCGAGGAATCCGCCGCGCCGGAAGTTCTCCCCGGTCCAGGCGTTGTGCGTGGTCACCACGTTCCAGCCGGCCCGGCCGCCCGACAGCAGGTCGAGCCCGGCGAGGCGCCGGGCGAGATCGCCCGGCTCGTTGAACGTCGTGTTGGACGTGGAGACGAGCCCGATCCGCTCGGTCGCGGCGGCGAGCGCCGACAACTGGGTGATCGAGTCCGGGCGGCCGGCCACGTCCAGCTCGTGGATGCCGCCCTCCGACTCGCGCAGCCGCAGACCGTCCCCGAGGAAGAAGGCGTCGAAGAGCCCGCGTTCGGCGGTCCGCGCGACCCGGAGGAAGGAGGCCGGATCGATCTGGGAGCCGCTCGAGGGATCCGACCAGATCGTCCAGTGGTTGACTCCCTGGAAGAACACCCCGAAGTGCAGCAGCGCGTCCGGACGGGGCACGTCGGCGGGATCGGTGCGGGTCATCGGGTCTCCTCCCGTACGGGCGTGGCGGCGGCACTCTCGGTCGTCGTGAAGCGGCTGAGGGGCCGGGGGAGGCCCAGGGAGGCACGCAGGGTGGTGCCGGGCAGCGGGCGGGCGGCGATCCGCCGGACGAACAGCTCGGGCAGGACGAGCCGGGAGAGCACGGCGAGGTCCTCGTCGAGCACGAGAGGGTGCAGGCGCACCCCGTCGACCCGCCCGTGCAACTCGGTGAGCAGGGACACCAGACCGGCGACGGCGCCCGTGTACCGCAGCCGGTCCGGCCGGGCGGTCCACGGGGCGTACCGCTCCAGGTCGGCGATCCGTTCCGCCGCCGTCTCGCGCGGGGTGTCCAGGGCCACCTCGATCTCGACGAAGGCGCGGGGTGACGCGCCGTCGCCCGCGGCCGCCGCGGCCACGTCGGCGACGCCGCCACCGCCGATCAGCGCCACATCGGTCAGCTCGGCCGGAACGACCCCCGGGCGGGCGAGGACCACGGGCCGCCCCTGCGGCGGGCGCGGCACGATCGACGGCCCCTTCACGGAGTACGCCTCGCCGGTGAAGTCGATGGAATGGAGCCGCGAGCGGTCGAGATAGCGGCTGGTGGCCACCGACCGGATCACCGCGTCGTCCTCCCACGAGTCCCACAGATCCCGTACGACCCGGAGTCCGTCGTGGGTCTCGCGCGCCGTCGCGGCGGGCCCCTCGACCGGCGGCCGTCCCCAGGCACGGGCGGCGGCGGGGTCCGACTCGACCCCCACCACCCAGCCGGCCCGGCCGGCCGCGACATGGTCGAGCGAGGCGAGCTGCGAGGACACGTGGAACGGCTCGGCGTAGGTGGTCGCGAGGACCGGGGCCACCCCGAGGACGCTCGTCGACGCGGCGACGAACGCGGCCCTCTCGACCGCGCCGATCCGGCCCGCGGGACCGGCGCCGGACCCCGGCGGCAGAATCGAGTCGTCCAGGGTGACCAGGGTGAACCCGGCGTTCTCGGCGACGGCCGCGACCCGGGCGAGCCGACGTGGGGTCAGCAGCTCGCCGGGGGAGTGCGCGGCACGGCGCCACGCGGCCGGATGGGCGCCGTCGCCGTCGATCTCGACGGCCAGGCGCAGGGCAGGGGAGGGCATGGGAAGTCCTTCCGGAAGACAGGGGCACGCGACAGGACCCACGGGCGCGCGCGAGCGCGACGGGGCCCGGGCGGCGGGATGTCAGAGGACGTGCGGACCCACGAGGGTGGGGTCAGACGCCGGGGGAAGGACAGATGGCCGAGGAGGTACGGCAGAAGTCGACGTGCCGTCGGCAGACCAGCCGGGCACTCGACCGGAGGCCGGGAAGGAGGTCGTGCGGCTCCGCGCTCGCTCCGCGCACATCCGCCTCCCCGCAGGTCCGGGCCGAGATCCCTGTCCGCAGTCGGGAAGGGAGCGCTTCAGCTTAGGCAGGCCGCCTTCCGCGCTGTCAAGACCGTTCCGGGAGATGGGCGGGCGGACGGGCGCGGGCGGCACGGGAGTTCGCCCGTGACGTCGGCACGTGGCCGGGATCCGGGGCCGTTTCACCCGGGCCGCGCGCGTACATCTCTGGTCTGACGGCACATGGGCCCCCAGCAGGACGCGAGGTGACGGCGGGGACTTCTAGCGTGTCCTCATGATCCGATTCACCCGGGCGGCCGTCGCCGCCCTCCTCGTCTGCTCCGTCGCCTTACCCGCCGGTGTGGCCACCGCGGCCACTCCCGACGTGCCGCCGCCGTCGGCCGCGCAGCCGGCGAAGACCGCCACGCTGCCCGTGCCCACCGGGCCGTACTCCGTCGGAAGCACCGTCCTCCCGCTCGTCGACCGGTCCCGCACCGACCCGTGGGTTCCCACCGCCGACGGACGCGCGCTCATGGTCACCGTCCACTACCCGGCGGCGGGCCCCGGCGGCGGCCGCCCCGCCCCGTACGCCACCCGGGAGGAGGCGCGACTGCTCGCCGAGCAACTCGGGCCCGGCGTCTCGGGCGAGGTCCTCGCCCGTACGCGCACCCACAGCAGGACCGACGCACGGCCCGCCCCGGGCCGCCGCCCCCTGGTCCTGCTCTCACCGGGCTTCAGCGTCTCCCGCTGGACCCTCACCCATCTCGCCGAGGACCTCGCCTCCCGCGGCTACGTCGTCGCCTCCGTCGACCACGCGTACGAGTCCTACGGGATCAGCCTCCCCGGCGGCCGCACCCTCACCTGCGTCGCCTGCACGGCCCTCGACGAGGGAGGTGTGCACGGCAGCGTGGTCACCTCGACGCGCGCCGCCGACGTGCGGTACGTCCTGGACCGGCTCACCGGGCCCCGGCCCGTGTGGAAGCACGCCGACGTGATCGACGCCCGCCGGATCGGCATGGCCGGCCACTCCATCGGCGGGGCGAGCGCGGCCTCCGCGATGGTGGCCGATCCGCGCGTCGACGCCGGGATCAACATGGACGGGTCCTTCTGGGAGGACCTGCCGGCTGACGGCCTGCGCGGCCGCCCGTTCATGATGCTCGGGACCCACGACGCCATGCACCTGCCCGGGGGGACGGACACCACCTGGGACCGGACGTGGAACGGTCTCGACGGGTGGAAGCGCTGGGTCACCGTGGCCGGCTCCGAGCACTTCACGTTCTCCGACGGACCCGTGATCTCGCGCCACTTCGGCCTGCCGCAGCCCGAGCTGCCCACCGACCGCGCCGTCGCCGTCACCCGGACGTACGTCGCCGCCTTCTTCGACCAGCACCTGCGGGGACTCCCGCGGCCGATCCTCGACGGGCCGTCCCCGGCGAACCCGGAGGTCCACTTCCAGCACCGCTGACCGCCCGGAGCCCGGCGGCCGTCACACGGCGGCCGCCGGGGTGGTCCACTCAGACGCGGTACGGGGTGTTCGCCGCCGCCCAGTCGGCGAGAACCCGCGCGCACTCGGCGACCGATTCACGCCAGGTGCGCGCGGCGCCCTCCCCGGCCTCGTCGCTCACGTGCTTCACCATCCGCAGCGGCACCCCGGCGATCCCGGCGGCGTGCGCGAGGGCGTATCCCTCCATGTCGACGAGAGCGGCCTGCTCCGCGAGCCGGGCGCGGGCGGCCTCGTCGGAGATGAACGTGTCCCCGGTCGCCAGGACCGTGTCACCGCCGTCCGGGAGCGTCAGCGGCGCGCCGTACGACTCGCCCGTCAGCGTGGCGAGCAGCCGGCCGTCGAAGTCGTGCTGCACCACGGTGCCGATCACATGGGTCCCGGTCATGCCGGGACGCAGCGCCCCCGCCGTACCGAGGTTCACGATCCCGGACGGCCGCGGGCCGCGGCCCAGGGCGAGCGCGAGAGCGGTCGCCGCGTTCACCTTGCCCATGCCGGTCAGCAGCACCGGCAGGTCCGTGTCCAGGAACTGCGCCTCCTCCTTGACGGCGAGGACGAGCAGCGGACGGTCGGCGGCGATCTCTCCCAAGAGTTCCATGGGGGTCACGCTAGTTCGCGTCGCCTTCCCCCGTACAGCCGAGGTCCCGCCGGGCGCGACGGGACCTCACCGCAGCGACAGACCGCGCTCCGCGAGCTCCTCGCCGAGCACGCGCAGCGCCTTCGGGCCCACACCGTGCAGGGCGGCGAGTTCGGCGGCGGGAACCCCGTCGAGCTGATCGAACCGGGTGTACCCGGCCGCGGCGAGCGCACGGGTGGCGGGCGCGCCGATGGCGCGGGGGAATTCCGTCTCGGGACGGTCGGATCCGGTGGCCATGGAGCGATGGTGCCATGCGAGGGAGGGTTCCGGCCCGCTCCCCGCCCCTGCGCCGCGCGCGGTCACACGGGCAGCAGGCGACCGATCAGAGCCCCCAGCTGGCGGGCGTTCCGGCACGGCCGCATCTCGACGAGCCCCGCGTAGGCCGGGGCCACCGAATCGCCCGTTCCCCACAGCGAGGGCTGCTCGGGGTTGAGCCAGTGGACCCGGCGAGCCCGGTCCGCGATCCGTCTCAGCGCCGCGAGGTTCGGGTCGGAACCGTTGGTGCGGGCATCCCCGAGGACGAACACCACGGTCCGCGGGCCGAGGGCATCGGCGTACCGGTCGGCGAACTCGCCCAGGGCCGTCCCGTAGTCGCTCTGCCCGTGCCACCCGGTCAGCTCCGCCTCCGCGAGGATGCGATCGCCGAGCCCGGCCGGATCCGCGGAACCCCGGGCGACCAGCCCCGTCACCTCGTCCACCCGGTTGACGAAGGCGAACACGCGCACCCGGCTGAACTGGTCGTGCAGGGCCTGCACCAGCAACATCGTGAACTGCGCGAAACCGGCCACCGACCCGGACACGTCGCACAACAGGACCAGCTCCGGCCGCCGTGGAGGCCGTCGGCGCAGCACCGGCCGCACCGGCACGCCGCCGGTCGACAGCGAGCGGCGCAGCGTCCGCCGCAGATCGATCTCCCCGCGCGACGCCCGGCGCCGACGGGCCGCGAGCCGGGTGGCCAGCTTCCGCGCCAGCGGCCGGACCGTACGACGCAACTCGTCCAGCTGCGCCCGCCCGGCGAGGAGGAAGTCGACGGTGTCCGCCGTGCCCGCGACCGCGCGGCGTGCGACCCGGTCGCGGCCCTGGCGCTCGGCCACCCGCCGCCGGGCCTCGGTCCGCACCCGCTCGCGGAAGGCCTCGATGCGGCGCCGGATCTCGTCGTCGAGCAGCCGCTCGGTGAACTCGGGCTCCTCCGGTCCGGGCGCGGCCCGGAGCCGCTCCCGCACACGGGCCAGCAACGTCTCGGGGCGCAGCCGGGACAGCGTCCGGTACGAGGACCAGCCGTCCGACCCGGGACCGGAGCCGTAGCCGCCGAGACCGCCCACCGCCTCGGCGGCGAGCCGGTCGAGGGCCGCGCCGTCAGCGGTGGTGAGGGCCTCGGCGAGCCGGTCGCGCAGGGCCGCGAGATCGGCCGGGGCGTTCTGGTGCGTCTCCCCGGCCCGGGTGTGGCCGAGCGGGAAGTACAGGTCGAAGACGCGGTCGAACACCGGGCGCTGCGCCTCGCCGTGGAGCAGGGTCGCGGCGAGGGCCTCGCGTACCCGCTCCCGGTCGCTGAAGCCGACGGCCTCGACGGCGTGCCCGGCGTCCACCGTCTCGCCGGTCCCGATCCCGAATCCATGGGCACGCAGCGCCCCGACGAGACCGGTGAGGCGGGTGGCGGCCGTCGCCGGCGCGGCGGCGGTGTCCACGTCGTCGACGGAGCGGCTCACACCGCGTCCAGGTCGAGCTTGGCGCCGGCCCTCACGATGTCGTCCTGGTGCTTCAGCAGGACGCCCAGGGTCTCGCGTACGACCCGCTCGTCCAACCGGTCGGCGCCGAGCGCGAGCAGCGTACGGGCCCAGTCGATCGTCTCCGAGACGGACGGCACCTTCCGCAGGTCCATCGCCCGCAGCGCCCCGACGACCCGCACCACGGAAGCGGCGAGGGCGTCGTCGAGGCCGGGGACCTTGAGGGCGACGATCCTGCGCTCCAGCTCCTCCTCGGGGAATCCGATGTGCAGGAAGAGGCAGCGGCGGCGCAGGGCCTCGGAGAGCTCACGGCTCGCGTTGGAGGTGAGCACGGTGAACGGGCGCCGGGTCGCCGTGATCGTCCCGAGTTCGGGAACGGTGATCTGGAAGTCGCTGAGGACCTCGAGGAGGAGGCCCTCCACCTCGACGTCGGCCTTGTCCGTCTCGTCGATGAGGAGCACGGTCGGCTGGTCGGAGCGGATCGCGGTGAGCAGCGGGCGGGGGAGCAGGAACTCCTCGCCGAAGATGTCCGTCCGCGTCTCGTCCCAGGACTCGCCCCGCCCGGCCGTGATCCGCAGGAGTTGCTTGGCGTGGTTCCACTCGTACAGCGCGCGGGACTCGTCGACGCCCTCGTAGCACTGGAGCCGGACCAGGCGCGCGCCGGTGACCTCGGTGACCGCCTTGGCCAGCTCCGTCTTCCCGACGCCGGCCGGGCCCTCGACGAGGAGCGGCTTGCCGAGGCGGTCGGCGAGGAAGACGGTCGTCGCGACGGCGGGTGAGGCGAGATAGCCGGTCGCGGCGAGCCGGTCGGCGACGTCGTCGACGGAGCTGAAGAAACCGGTCGTCATGGCTTGTCCCCCCGGGGAGCGAAATCTCGTACTGGCCAGTAGCCTCTGCTGTACTTGATCAGATCCAGGCACCGCCGCACAACCGTCCCGCGCAAGGTCCGTGCCGCGCGCGGGGCGCCGCCCGCTGGTGCAATGAGGGGACCGGGTATGCCACCCGGGGGCCGCGCGGCGGTGGAGGTGTCGTGGCGGAACGGGAAGCGGAGCAGGAAGAGGCACTCCTGACCAGGGTGCGGGCCATGGAGCAGGCGGTCGGCGAGATCGGTACGACGCTCGACGAGACGAGCACCTGCCGCGAACTGGCGGCCTTCGCGGCCCGGCAGCTGCGCGCTTCCACCACGGTCGACCTTCTCGCGGAACAGGGTGCCCCACCGCGGCGCGCGGCCCACGCGGGGCCGCCGGAGCCGTGGGGTCCCACGGGCCGGGCCGACGGGGCGACGACGGCGCCCGTCATGGCCGCCGAGCCGACGGGCGATCGCCCGGTCAGGGCGTCCGGGGTGGATGCGGAGGGTGACCGCCGGGTCGCGGGGTCCGGGGTGGATGCGGAGGGTGACCGCCGGGTCGCGGGCTCCCGGGTGGAGACGGAGGGTGACCGCCCGGCTTCGGGATCCGGAGTGGAGGCGTCCGGTGGGGCCGAGGCGGCTCCCGGGGCCACCGCCCCGCCGGGCGGGAACGGGGGCGGCGGACCCGCCACCCACAGGCTCTCCCTCCCCCTCGCCGTCCATGACGAGGACGCGCTCGGGACGGTCACCCTGACCCGTACCGGCGGCACGCCCTTCTCCGGTGACGAGATGGCCCTCGCCCGCCACGCCGCCCGACTCGCGGCCCGGCATCTCGGCCACGCCCGTCGTCTCGCGGCCGCCGAGGACGCCGCGCTCCACCTCCAGCGCGCCCTCGTCGCCGAGCCCGGACGGCCGCACCCCAATCTGGAGATCGCCGGCGGCTACCTGCCCGCCGGACCCCGCGCCCTCGTCGGCGGGGACTGGTTCGAGACCGTACGGCTCCACTTCGGCCGCAGCCTGCTCGTCGTCGGCGATGTCATGGGGCACGGCCTCGACGCGGCCGTCGACATGAACGCCTACCGCTCCGCACTGCGCGAGGTCGCCGCGACCGACCTGCCCCCGCACCGGGTGCTGCGCCACCTCGACTCCGTGGTCGCGGAGGACGACGCCCGCCGCCCCGCCACCGTCCTGCTCGTCCGGGTCGACCCGGCCCGCGGCACCGCGACCTTCGCGAGCGCCGGGCACCTCCCGCCCGTCGTGTTCGGCGCCGAAGGCTCGGCCGAACTCGTCGACCTCCCCGTCGGCCCGCCCCTCGGCACCGGCGTCGGAGGCTATGAACCGGCCACGCGTCCGCTCCGGCCCGGCGACACCCTGCTGCTCTTCACCGACGGACTCGTCGAACGCCGCGGCGAGGACATCGACGACTCCCTGGCCCGTCTCGCCGCCCTCAGGCTTCCCCGGGACTCCGGGCCGGGCCGGGTCGTCGACGAGGTGCTCCGCCGCCTCGGCGCGCACGGAGCGGAGGACGACGTGGCCGTCCTCGCGGCCCGCATCCGCGCGCGTGCACACCAGTGACACAGGGTCACATCCATCCCACGGAACGCCGTGACACACGGTCACACCACCCCCGTCTCCAGCATGTTTCGGCTCCGAGCGGGATTCTTCCGGCCGGACGCTTGTGCGCGGCCCCGGGGCCCGGCACGCTCCTCGTATGAACACGGCCAGGCATGCCAGTGAACGTCTGATGAGCTGGCCCTCGCTGACCCCCGGCCGCGCCCATTGCGGCGCCGAGCTCGGACTGGGAACGGCGACGCACGAGATCGTGCATTTCCACGGCGAACACGAGGCCGACGTCCACCTCACCCGTGCCATGGTCGCGAAACTGCGCCCGGCCCTCCTGGGGTCGAGCGCGGTCCGTCTGCGCGCCGGATCGGGGTGGGTGACGGTCCGTCTGGACATGGGGTCGGACATCGACCTGCTCGCCACCCTGGTGAGCGCCGCCCTCCAGGCCAACGGCGTGCCGGACGTCGCTCCGGACGGCTGCACCCGCACCCTCCCGGTCTTCGGACTCCGCTGACCGCGCCGGGGGCGGGGCCGCACGGGACCGAGACCGGTCCTGTGCGGGCCCTGCCCGGACGGCTCTACGCGCGCGTGCTCCCCGAACCTCCCGCGGGGACCGGGAACAGCATGCACGTGCTGGTCGCGTGGGCGAGCAGCCGGTCCTCCGCGTCGTACAGGCCCGCCTCCGCGAGCGCCGTCCGGCGCCCGCGCGAGATGACCGTGCCGATGGCCCGCACCTTGCCCGTGTCGATTGTGATCGGCCGGAGGAACCTGGTCGACAGGTCGAGCGACGTGTACGCCGTGCCCAGCGGGAGCGTCGAGTGGACCGCGCAGCCGGCCGCCGAGTCGAGCAGGGTGGCGTAGACCCCGCCGTGCACACTGCCGATCGGGTTGTAGTGCTCCTCGCCCGGCTCGAGGGCGAACACCGCGCGACCGTCCTCGACCTCCTCGAGGCCGAAGCCGAGGAGTGCGGCGATCGGGGGACCGGGCAGGCGTCCCGCCACCATCTCCCGCAGGAAGTCGAGGCCCGCCATCGTCCCGGCGGCCCGTGCGGTGGCTCCGGCGTCCTCCCACTCGACCGTGCGCGACCGCCCCATGACCACTCTCCGCCCGACGTGGCCGGCTGACTCCCAGCTGGCTCTGTACTGCGAAGCTAGCTGTCCTGAAAGCTGACTGTCAACGACACAGTCAGGTGGCTACAGTGTGACGATGAAGTGGCTGGAGACGGACACGGAGAACTGCCCGGTCGGCCGCGCCCTGGAGCTCGTGGGCGAGAAGTGGACCCTGCTGATCCTGCGCGACGCCTTCAACGGCGTCCGCCGCTACGACGAGTTCCGTCGGCACCTCGGACTCTCCGAGGCGGTGCTCGCCGACCGGCTCCGCAAGCTGGTCGCGGCCGGCCTGCTGCGGGCGGAACCGTACCGGGAACCCGGTTCCCGGACCCGGTACGAGTACCGGCTCACCCGCAAGGGCGTCGACCTCTGGCCCGTGCTCCTGGCCCTGAAGCAGTGGGGTGACACCCACGCAGGGGAGCCGGAGGGTCCGGTCCTCGACATCCGGCATGCCGACTGCGGCGCACCCGTCCGTGTCGTCGTCCAGTGCGAGGGCGAGGAACGGGCCACCCTGGCCGCCCGCGACGTCACCGTCCGCCCCGGCCCCGGCGCCCGCCCGCTCATCCCCTGACAACCGGCATGGCAGCCTCCCGGGCGATCCCCTGACATCCGGCCGGGCAGCCCCTTCGCGGACCCGTGATCCTCCCGCCGCGGCACCCGTTCGGCCGCACCCCTGCGATGTCCTGCCTCCCAGCCGGGTACCTCACGAGGCATGCCCTCCACACCCGGTCCGCCGTACGACGGTGCCCCCGCCGAACACGGCCCCGAGCACGGCCGAGAACACGACCGCGAACACGGTCATGCACACGGCCACTGGTTCCAGCGACTTCACACCCGCGTCCTCGTCTCACCCGTCGGGCTCGCCTGGAACCGCGGCCGCGCCATGGAACTCATGCACCGCGCCATGGGCTTCGCGGCGCTCAGCCTGCTCACCCTCGTGCCGCTCCTCATCGTCGTCGCCGCGGCCGACCTCGCCAGCGGCCAGGGCTTCGCCCGCTGGCTCGTCCAGGGCCTCGGCGTCTCCGAGGTCTCCGAAGAGGAGGTCGAGCGGCTCTTCGGCCAGCCGGGACAGGCCCTGCAACGCACCACCGCCTTCGGCCTCGCCGCCCTCGCCGCCTTCGGCGTCACCTTCGGATCCGCCGTACAGACCGGGTACGAGAGGGCCTGGGACCTCCCCACGGCCCGCTGGCACACCATGTGGCGGCACGTCGTCTGGCTGGCTGTCCTCGTCGCCTGTCTGCTCCTGTTCGTCGCCACCCCCGCCCCGGCCGAATCCCCGGCCATGATCACCGCGCTCGTCGCCCTGGGCGATCTGATCGGCACCTTCCTGTTCTTCTGGTGGTCGCAGCGGTTTCTGCTCTGCGGCCGGATCCGCTGGCGCGCCCTCGCCCCGGGAGCCGTCCTGACCGCGCTCGGCCTGCTCGGGCTGCGGATCTTCTCCCAGCTCGTCTTCTCCCCGCTCATCGCCTCGAACGCGGTGACGTACGGTCAGTTCGGCACCGTCCTGGTCCTCCAGTCGTGGCTCGTCGGCGTCGGCTTCGTCGTGTACGGAAGCGCCCTCGTCGGCCGCCTGGTCCACGAGCGCCTGCTCGACCGTCGCCTGCGCCGCGACGTCCCGACCGGCGCCTGACCCCGCCCCAGCGGCCCGTCCCCTCCGTGTGGCCCGTCCCCTTTCCGAGTGGCTCGACCACTCCGACCGGCCCGACGCCCGGACCCGCCCCGGCGACCGTCCTGTCACCCCTGGTCGTACACCCGGGGACCGATGACCGCCGCCCCGACTCCCTTTACGATCACCGCATGTCCGCCACCCCGTCAGCGCCGTTCCTCAGGAGAGTCACCCCCGGCCGGTGGGCGGCGATCGCCTGGCTCGCGGGCCTGCTCTTCACCGCCCTCCTGCGCGTCCGGCTGCCGGGCCAGGAAGAGGCCGACGTCGTCGCCGGGGTGGTCTTCCTGCGCTGGGACGGCGTCACCATGATGCTCGTCGCCACCGCCCTCGCCCTGCGCGGCAGCACGCTCCTGACCCACCGACCGGCAGCGGCCCTTCGGCATCTCGTCGGGGCGGCGGTCGTCGCCAGCACCCCGCTCAGCGTCACCGCCATCCCCTTCGCCCAGTACCTCGCCGTGGACGTGGCCCTCTGCACCATCGCCGCCACCCGACCGCCCCGGGAGGCGAACCGGGCCCTCGTGGTGTCGTTGGGCACGCTGGCCGCCTACCTCGCCGTCCGGGTGCTCGCGGGCTGGAGCGCGGGCACCACGAGCACCCTCGCCGTCGCCCTCACCGCCGCCATCGCCTGGCTGCTCGGCCGCTCCGAGCAGCAGAGCCGGGCGTACGCCGAACAGGCCCGCGCCCAGGCCGCGGCACAGGCCGTCACCTCGGAACGGCTCCGTATCGCCCGCGAGATGCACGACTCGGTCGCCCACAGCATCGGCATCGTCGCCCTCCAGGCCGGCGCCGCCCGCCGCGTCATGGACCGGAAGCCCGAACAGGCCCGGCAGGCCCTCACGGAGATCGAGACGGCGAGCCGCGAGACCCTGGCGGGACTGCGCCGCATGCTCGGCGCGCTGAGAACCGAGGCGGCCGCCGAGCCGGGAGCGCCCGCCGCCGACGGCACGGGGCTTCCCGAGATGCCGGGCCTCGCCGTACTCGACCGCCTCGCCGAGGTCACCGCGGCGGCGGGCGTCCGCGTCGCCGTCCGCCGGGTCGGAGCGCCACGAGCCCTGCCGCAGGACATCGACCTCTCCGCGTTCCGTGTCGTCCAGGAGTCCGTCACCAACGTCGTACGGCACTCGGGCGCCGACTCCTGCACGGTGACCGTCGACCAGCAGGACCCCGAGGCCCTCGTCGTCTCCGTGGAGGACCGAGGCCCCGGCCCGCACCGGGACGGCGACCGGGGCCGGGACCGGAACCACGACCACAGGACCGCCCCCGCCGGGTCGGGCTACGGACTCGTCGGAATGCGGGAGCGCGTCACCCTGCTGCACGGAGACTTCGACGCGGGTCCCCGCCCGGGCGGCGGATTCCGCGTCACCGCCCGCCTTCCCCTTCCCACAGGAGCCACCCCCCGATGACCGACACCACCACCACCGAGGGGACCGTCCGGGTCGTCCTCGCCGACGACCAGCCTCTCGTGCGCACCGCGCTCCGGATGGTCATGGGCGACACCACCGATCTCGTCGTCGCGGGCGAGGCGGCGGACGGCGCCCAGGCCGTGCGCCTCGTGGAGGAGACCGGCGCCGACGTCGTCGTCATGGACCTGCGCATGCCCGGGACGGACGGCATCGAGGCGACCCGCCTCATCACCGAGGGCCCCACCGGTGCCCGGGTGGTCGTGCTCACCACGTTCGACGACGACGACCACGTCTACGGAGCGCTCCACGCGGGCGCGTCCGGCTTCCTGGTCAAGGACATGGCCCTCGACGACATCCTCGCCGCCGTCCGCGTCGTGGCCTCCGGCGACGCCCTCATCGCCCCCAGCGTCACCCGGCGCCTCATCAAGGAGTTCACGGACCGCCCGCGGACCGCCCCCGCCGCGCCCCGCCGCCGGGCGGAAGGGATCACCGACCGCGAGCGAGAGGTGCTCACCCTGGTGGGACGCGGCCTCTCGAACACGGAGGTCGCCGCCGAACTCCACATCAGCGTCGCCACGGCCAAGACCTATGTGACCCGGCTGCTCGCCAAACTGGACGCACGCGACCGCGTGCAGCTGGTCATCATCGCGTACGAGGCGGGGCTCGTCTCCGCGACCTGACGCCGGACCTCCGAGGGGGGCGACCTGACAGACCATGGCCCGGACCGGCGGGAAATCGATCACACGATCCGGTGATCCACCCCGGAGCGGCCCGGTACCGCCGCCCGGACCGCTTGGATGAGGGTGATCCCATCGGCCCGTCGAGAGAGAGCCGCCCATGGCGAACATCTGGCTGCCGCCCGTCGAGTACGTCGCGACCCTGCCGAGAGCGACGGCGTACGCCTGCCTCTACTTCACCGACACGAGAGGCCGCCCCCTCCAGCTGCGCGCCAGCTACGACACCGAGCTGTGGCAGTGGCCCGGCGGGAACATGGACCCGGGGGAGACCCCCTGGGAGACGGCGGTGCGCGAGTGCCACGAGGAGACCGGGATCACCTTCTCCGGCGAACCGCGCCTGCTCGGCACCCACTTCGTCACCGACCGGGGTGAGGACTGGCCCGCCAACCACATCGGCTTCGTCTTCGACGGCGGTGAGCTGACGGACGAGCAGATCGCCGGCGTCGTCCTCGACCCCGAGGAGCACAGCGAGTACCGCCTGCGCACCCTCGACGAGTGGGAACGGGAGATGGAGCCGCGCGAGTTCGCCCGCCTGGCGGGCACCGACCGGGCCCGCAGGACGGGCGTCCCGTTCTACCTGGAGACAGGCTCCGAAGGGGACCGGGCCTGATCGGAAGGAGGCGCCCCAGGCGTACGCGGCAGGAGCACGGAAGTGGGGGCGGCCTTCCGGACGGCCCCACCTCCGGCCGGGCCCCTCAGGCCCTGCAGCCCACCGGGTGGGCGATGTCGACCACGAAGCGCTCCGGCGAGTGCAGCCGGAAGGTCTTGTAGACGGGTTTGGTGTCGAAGGCGGCTCCGATGGTGACCACACCCTCGAAGTCGCCGGTCAGGGCGACCCCCTTGAGCGCGGGCAGATGGATCTTCAGCAGCCGGGGTCCCTGGTAGACGGACTTTCCGGCGTCGTCGTGGGCGGCCGCGGGGGAGAGGCGGATCTCCAGGAACTGCTTGCCCGCCAGCGGAACCCGCTGGCCCGAGCCGTCGTAGTGCAGCGCTCCGACCTGGTGCACCGTGACCGGGGGCATGGCGCCCCGTACGTCGATCACGAGCCGGTCGAAGGTCGCGTGGCCGCCCCAGCGGGCGTTGACGACGAGAGCGGTGGCCTGCGTCGACGAGCTCGGGGACGGGGCGTTCGTGGCGCCGGCCGGGATCGTGGCGCCGATCCCGGCGGTCAACAGGATTCCCGCGGCGACGGCCGCGAGGGTGTGACGGTGATGCATGACGTCCCCCAATTTCTCCTGCTCCGGGGACAGTGGTGTCACTGAAAGAGACACTCACCCAAACCATATGGTTCCACCTGATAAGGGGTGAATGTTCGCCGCGGGGAACGCGTGCGCGGGCGAGCGTGCGTGCGAGCGCGATGGGCGGCGGGCATGCCGCCCGTCCGGATCCGGCGCAGCCCGTAACTCCTCGGCCGCTCAGCAGTTGACCAGGGCATGAAGAAGCGCAGCATGCTCGCCATCGCCTCCCTCGCCGCAGGCGTCGTCACCGCCCTCGTCACGCCTCCGCCGCAGGCCAACGCCGCCGAGAGCCCCCTGGGCGGCACGACCGGTCTCCTCCAGGAGGACCAGGGAGTCGACACGGTCCTCGACACCGTTCAGGGCGCCCAGAGCACCCTTCCCGCTCCCGGCGCGGGCGGGCTGCTCTGACCCGTGCCACCCGCGACGACCGGTGCCCCGCGCCCCCGACGGGCCGCGGGGCACCGGCGCGCCGTGACACGGAGGGGCGGCCCGTGCGCGCGCCGTGCGTGACTAATGACAGGATGTCCCCATGAGCGACAACGTTTACTTCGACATCACCATCAACGACGAGGCCGCGGGCCGGATCGTGTTCCAGCTGTTCGACGAGGTCGTCCCCGAGACGGCCAAGAACTTCCGTGAGCTCGCCACCGGCGAGCACGGCTTCGGTTACGCCGGCTCCCCGTTCCACCGCGTCATCCCCCAGTTCATGCTGCAGGGCGGCGACTTCACCCGTGGCAACGGCACCGGCGGCAAGAGCATCTACGGCGAGAAGTTCGCCGACGAGAACTTCAAGCTGAAGCACGACCGCCCGTTCCTGCTCTCGATGGCCAACGCCGGCCCGAACAGCAACGGCTCGCAGTTCTTCATCACCACGGTCGTCACCGACTGGCTCGACGGCAAGCACGTCGTCTTCGGCGAGGTCGTCGAGGGCCAGGACCTGGTCAGGAAGATCGAGGGCCTCGGCTCCCGTTCCGGCGCCACCTCCGCGGCCATCAAGGTCTCCGAGTCCGGCATCGTGAAGGCCTGATCGCCTCTCCGAGCCGAGCCGACCCCAGCCGAGCCGAGTCGAGGGCGCCGCGCGCCCTCGCTCGACCCACCCGGCCGGGGCGGGGACGCGTCCGAGCGACGCGCGTCCCCGCCCTCGCCGAGGTTCTCCGGCGGCTGCCTGATCAGCCGTCCACGCGCGGGCCCCACCCGCACGTGAGCCGCGCCCGGCCCCCGTACGCGGGCCGCCCGGGCCGTACGTGAATCACCTGCGGCCCGTACGCGAGCCACGCCCGGCCCGCGGAGAAGCCCCTGCCCCGTGAGTCCGTGTGGGACCTCCGGGCGCGCCCGGTACGCGAGCCGCGTCCCGCGCCGTCCCTCAGGTGAAGGCGGGCGCGTTCCGCTCCGCCCACGCCGCGAACGGTCGCGGCGCCCGGCCCAGGACACGCTCCACATCGGGACTCACCCGCTGCTCCTCCGCGCTGGGCTCGCCCATCACCGACAGCATCCCGTCGACGGCCTCCTCCGGCAGGAACCGCACCAGCCGGGAGCGGGCCTCGCCCGCGCTCAGCGCCACGAACGCGACCGGGTCGCCCACCACCCCGGCAAGTGCCCGCACCTGCTCCCGCGGTGACACCGCCACCGGCCCGGTCAGAACGTACGTCCGGCCCCCGTGAGCCGCCGGGGAACGCAGCGCCTCCGCCGCGACGCCGGCGATGTCCGCCGGGTCCACCACCGGCAGCGCCACATCGGCGAACGGAGCCGCCACCGTGCGCGCCGAACGGACCTGCTCGGCCCAGAGGAAGGCGTTGGAGGCGAAACCACCCGGCCGCAGCACGGTCCAGGCCAGCCCCGACTCCCGTACCGCCGTCTCGAACGCACGTAGTACGTCGTGCGACACCGAATCGGCCCGCGTTCCCACCAGCTGCGAGGACTGGAACACGATCCGTCGCACCCCGGCGGCCACCGCCGCCGCGACGATCTCGCGCGGATCCAGCTCGTCCCCGAGACCCGCGACGAGCAGGTACACCGCCTCCGCACCCTCGAACAGCCCCTCGAGACCGTCCACATCGGCCAGGTCCCCCTGCCGGTGCGTCACGCCTGCGGGCAGCCCCTCGACCGGCCGGCGGCTGACCGCCGTCACCGTCTCACCGGCCGCGGCAAGCAGCTCCACCAGCGGTCGTCCGACGTTTCCGGTCGCTCCGGTCACCACGATCACGTAATTCCCCTCCAGGGAGTCATCGGCGGAGCGCGAGCGCCCCGCCGTCTTCGTGACCTCATCCTGGAAGGCGAACCGGCCATCTCCTGGCCAGTTTCACGGAGGTGTGTCAGCTCTCCTCGCCGAAGCGCCGCTCGAACTTGGCGATCCGGCCCTCGGAGTCCACGGTCCGCGCCGTTCCCGTGTAGAAGGGGTGGCTCTCGGAGGAGATCTCGACGTCGATCACGGGGTACGTGTTGCCGTCGTCCCACTCGATCGTCCGGTCGCTGGTCGCCGTGGACCGGGTCAGAAAGGCGTACCCGGCCGTGCGGTCACGGAAGACCACCGGGCCGTACTCGGGCTGCTTGTCCTGCTGCACGTGTCCTCCTCGGGCTCGCGCCCTGGCTCGTCCGGCCTGATCGGCACGGCACCCCCAGCCTCCCCGCGCCCACGGTGACCGACCAGCGCCACGGGCCCGACCGGGTGACCCTCACTCGTGTTCCGCCCAGCGCGCTGCGAGCAGCAGGGCGATGTCGTCCGCGCGGGACGTGACCTGCCGGGCGTCCCGGATCACCCGGTCGGCGGCTTCTGCGAGCGGCAGCGAGGTGGTTGCCGCGAGTGCCCGACGCAGCAGCTCGATCCCGTCGTCGATGTCCTGGCCGGGCTTCTCCACGAGCCCGTCCGTGAACAGCGCGAGTACCGCACCGGGGTCCAGGCGCAGCCGCGTCACCGGATACGAGGCGCGCATGTCGATCCCGAGCACCATCCCGCCCGCCAGCTCCACCCGCTCCGTCCTCCCGTCCGGGTGCAGCAGCAACGGCGGCGGATGCCCGGCCCGCACGGCCCGCAGTTCCCCCGACTGCGGATCGAGGAGTACGTAGCAACAGCTCGCGAACTGCCCGGGATCCAGGTCGATGAGCAGCCGGTTGGTCCCCCGCATCACGTCCTGCGGCCGATGGCCGGCCAACGCGAAGGCCCGTACGGCGCTGCGCAGCTGACCCATCGTGGCCGCGGCCGCCACCCCGTGGCCCTGGACGTCGCCGATGACGAGCGCGAGACGTCCGTGCCCCGCCTCGATGACGTCGTACCAGTCCCCGCCGACGTCCATGCCCTGCGTCCCCGGCAGGTAGCGGCCCACGGTGTCCACGCCGTCCCGGACGAGCAACCGGTGCGGGAGCAGCGCGTCCTGGAGGCCGCGTGCGACCGCCGACTCCGTGTCGTACCGCTGCGCCCGCTCCAGGGCCTGCGCGATGAGGCCCGCGAGCGCCGTGAGGACGGTCCGTTCCTCGGAACTGAACCCGCGGGGCCGGTCGAAGCCGAGGATGCAGGAGCCGACCGGTCTGCCCGATGCGATCAGCGGCAGGAACGCCCGTGCCCCCGAGTTCGCGTCCAGCGGCAGATCCGGATACCTGCGGCCCAGCTGCTCCATCGACTCGAAGAACAGCGGCCTGCCCGTCGTGAGGGTCTCCACGCCGGGCACGTGCGAGTCCAGGGCCACGCCGTTGAAGGGTTCGAGGAAGCCCGGTGGGAAACCCGTCTCCCAGGCCAGATACAGCCGGCGGTCGCTCAGCAGGTAGATGGCCAGCTGCCGCCCGCCGAACGCAGGCAGCAGTTCCTCCGTCACGACCGCCGACACCTGACGGGCCGTCACCGCCTCGGACAGCGCGATCGCCAGGGCCACCGGCCGGTACAGGGCCGAGACCCGGTCGTCGGGCAGGGAGAGGGTGTCCTCCTTCGGTCCGCCGGTCGTGGGGGCGAGGGCCCGGCCCGGATCGTTCTCCGGCACCAGGACCATGGTCACGCCGTCCCGCCCGGGATGGAGGGAGACCGAGAGCCACTGACCCGGCTCCGGCCGGGCCAGGAAACGCACCGGATCGCCGGAGAGCATCGCGGCGCGGAGCTGCTCCTCGTGGAACGGGAGGCCGAACCAGGGCAGGGCCTCCCACAGCGGCCTTCCCGCCAGGGCCCCGCGGGGGCGGCCGAGCAGCCGCTCGGTGCGCTCGTTGACGTAGGTGACGCGGCCGAGGCGGTCGATCGCCAGGATCGCCCGGGGGAGCCGGTCGGTGGCGTCGGAGCCGATCAGACCGGTCCCGAGGTCGACGAGGGTGCAGGTGAGCCGCAGACCGGTCCTGACGCCGCCGATGCCGAGTCGTGGCGCCGCCTCCCCTCCTGTGCCCGGAAGGGTGCCGGCGCCCGTGCCTGTGCCTATGACGGTGCCTGCGGCCGTACCCGCGCTGGGCGTCGTGGCCGGCGAGGCCTTGTGCGCCCGCGTGGAGACCTCCAGCAGGTGCAGACCGCCGTCCGGACCCTTCAGGCGGATCCGGCGCACCACCGGCCGCCCGTCCGGCCCCGTCGCCTGCCGGGCCGCCGCCCACAACGCGTACCCGTCCTCCGGCTCCAGGAGCGCGGTCAGGACGTCGATCGGGCACGGCGAGGGCACGTCCGCGCCGAGGATCGCCAGGAGCCCGGGATCGAGCGTGACCATGCCGGTGTCGAGGTCCCACTCGAAGGAACCGAAGCGGACCGGGGGCGCGCCCGAGGTGGAGAGCTGGACGCACACCGGGTCGCCCGGCCATTCGAGTGTCGTCCCCCGGCGGGCCAGCTCGGCGAGGGTCTCGCCGAGGTGCAGCGCGCCCCGCGTCATCCGGTTCCGGTCGCGGGTGTCCACCGGGACCCCGGGGGTCGGCGCCCGCAGCGCCACGAGGACCCCGAAGCGTTCGCGACCTGCGACGACGGGCGCGTACAGCGAGGCGAAGGGGAACGGCAGGCTGGCCACGAGCTGCGGAAACCGTCGCATCGCCTCCTCGACGTCATGGAGGTGGACGGACTGTCCGGAGCGATGGACCTCGGCGACCGGGAACGGCCGGTTCGTGTGCATGCGAAACCACGGGCGGAACAGAGGACCCGGCAGCCCCACCAGGGCCGCCATCCGCAACAGTCCGGGTGTTCCGGATCGCAGGTACACCCCGCCCGCGTAACCGCCCACCTCGTCGACCGCCCGCAGAGCCGCCTCGGCGAGCGTCCAGGTCAGAGCGCCCGAAACCGGCCCGTCGGCAGCTCCATTCCCGGACGGACGCCCGGTGCTGCCCGCCGGGCCGGGGCCGGTCGTGCCGTGCGAGGTCACACAGCCAGGATGCGCCTCACCGGAAAGCCACCGCATCCCGGACCCGTTCCCCTCACGCGCCCGAACAGGAGTGGTGTTGACCGCACGCGTCCGTACCGTCACACTCGGTCGTCGACCGGCGCCGCAGGGCGCTACACCACCTCATGACCAGGGGGCAGGATGACGGGCCGGGTTCTTCCGTACGAGGTGCAGGGCGAGGGCCCGAGGCGGGCCCTCCTGCTCCACAACTGGTTCGGCGACCGCACCAGCTTCGCTCCGCTGCGAGCCCATCTGAACGATTCCTCCGGCTCCTACGCCTTCGTCGACTGCCGTGGCTACGGCGAGGCGCTCGACCACGCGGGCGCGTACACGATGGAGGAGGTCGCGGCCGACGCGTTCGCGGTCGCGGACGACCTCGGCTGGGACTCCTTCTCCGTCGTCGGGCACTCCATGGGAGGCAAGGCCGCGCAGCTGATGCTCCTCGACGCCCCCGACCGCGTCCGTTCGATCATCGGGATCTCACCCGTCTCGGCGGCCGGGTTCCCCATGGACGGGGACACCTGGGAGCTCTTCGCCGGCGCCGCCGAGGAGGCGGGCAACCGGCGCGCGATCATCGACACCACCACGGGCGGGCGCTACGACGACGCCTGGCTGAGCACCCTCGTCGAGCGGTCCCTCCGGCGTTCCTCGCCGACGGCCTTCCGCGCCTATCTGGACTCCTGGTCGCGCACGGACTTCCACGAGCGCGTCCGCGACAACCCGGCCCCCGTACTGCTCGTCGTCGGCGCCCACGACCCGGCGCTCGGCGCCGAGGCGATGGAGGCGACCTGGCTGCGCTGGTACCCCAACGCGCGTCTGGAGGTCCTCAAGGACGCGGGCCACTACGCGCCCGAGGAGACCCCGCAGGCGCTCGCCGAGGCCATCGAGGCCTTCCTCGCCGCCTGACGCGACCTCGGGACCTTCCGTGGTGCCACCGGGGACTTCGGTCCCGGGTGGCACCCCGGGCCGCCGGGCACCCGGCCCATGAAGGGTGGGTGAGCGCACCGGCCGGAGGAGCGGAGGGGCGGGAGACGGCGGAGCAAGGCGAGCGGGAGCGGGGCGGGGTCGTGCGGGGCGGCGACGAGGGACGTCGCGGCGAGAACCCTCACGGTCAGGTTCAGGGTGAGGGTCAGGGCACGGACGGAGGCCGGGGTCCGGCTGCGGACCGGGCTCCGGGCGAAGGGCGTCAGGAAGGCCGGGGCCGAGACGGGGACCGGTCCCGCTCCCGCTCCCGGTCCCGGTCCCGGTCCCGGAACCGGGACAGGGACAGGGGAGCGTGCTGGTCGGTGTCGACGGCTCCGAGTCCGCGCTGGGGGCCGTGGCGGATTCGCGGGCCTGCTGCTCGGCTCGGTCAGCCAGGCGCTGCTCCACCATGCCGACTGCCCGGTCGCGGTGGTGCGAGGAGAGACCGTGGAACGGTCCGGCTGACGTCGCGGTCGGCGCCGGCGGTCCCCGGACGGTCCGCCGTCGCCGGTTCGGCGCCCCTTCGGAAGGTCATCCGAACGTCGACGGAGGCGACGACTTTCGAGGACAGCGGTGCGGCCCCTCGACACCGGATCATCGTGCTCACGACCTCATGGGGCGGGTCCACCACCGGCCCGCCCACGACCAGCAGGAGCACGTTCGATGGGCCTCGCGCAGACGCAGCACCGCTTTCTCGTCCGGCAGAAGGTGACGCCCATGGCCAACCGCTACCTCGTGCACACGGCGGGAGCGGACGGCGAGGAGGGCGAACTCGTCGCCTTCGCCCACCAGAAGAGGCTGGCGTTCAAGGAGCACGTCACCTTCTACACCGACGAGTCCCGGCGCCAGGTCCTCTTCAGCTTCAAGGCTCGCCAGGTGATCGACCTCGGCGCGACCTACGACGTGCACGGAGCGTCCGGCACCCGGCTGGGCGGCTTCCGCAAGAACTTCGGCGCCTCCCTGCTCCGCAGCACCTGGCATCTGAGCAGCGAGGGCGCCGAGGGGGAGACGACCGGGCAGGAGCGGAGCGAGGGCCTCGCGCTGCTGCGGCGTGCCTGGGAGTTCCTGCCCTTCACCGACCTGCTTCCCTTCGTCGTGCCGTACCACTTCGACTTCACCGAGTCGGGCCGTGCGGTGATGTCCGTCGAGAAGCTCTTCGGTCTCCGCGACCGGTACGTGCTCGACATAGCGGACCCCGAGCTCGACCGGCGGCTCGCGATAGCCCAGGCCGTGGCCCTCGACGCCCTCCAGTCCCGCTGACGCCCCGCTCACCCACCCGTCGGGGAAGGGGCGTCTTACCCTGGAGGGACGGGCGGGGGACGGGGCTCGGTGCTCCTCCCCGAGCCCGGAGCCGTGCAGGCGGAAGGACGGGCGGGCCATGTTCTTCAGTGATCGCACCGACGCCGGTCGGCAGCTGGCCGCCCGGCTCGGCCATCTCAAGGGCCATGAGGTCGTGGTGCTCGGTCTGCCGCGTGGTGGGGTGCCGGTGGCGGCCGAGGTGGCCGATGCCCTCGACGCACCGCTCGACATCTGTCTGGTACGGAAGCTGGGGGTGCCCCAGCAGCCGGAGCTGGCGATGGGCGCACTCGGCGAGGGCGGCGTCCGGGTGGTGAACGAGCGGGTGCTCCACGAGGCCGGGGTCGGAGCGCGTGATCTGGCCGCGGTCGAGGAGCGCGAGCACGCCGAGCTCGATCAGCGGACCCGCCGCTATCGGGGCAGCAGGCCGTCCGTGCCCCTGGAGGGCCGAACGGTCCTGGTCGTGGACGACGGTCTCGCCACAGGCGCCACGGCGCTGGCGGCCTGCCGCGTGGTACGGGCGAGGGGCGCCGCCCGGATCATCCTCGCGGTGCCGGTGGCGCCCCGCGGCTGGACGGCCCGGCTCGGCGGCGAGGCCGACGAGACGGTGAGCGTGCACGCGCCGGAGCTGTTCTACGCGATCGGACAGTTCTACCGGGACTTCACACAGACCTCGGACGCGGAGGTCCTCGCCTGTCTGGACCGGATCCGCGCCGCGCACGGACCGGTCGTCCAGGACGCGGACGTACGGATCCCCGTCGCCGACGGTGTCACGCTGGCCGGACGGCTCGCGGTGCCCGAGGGCGCCACCGGCATCGTCCTGTTCGCGCACGGCAGCGGGAGCAGCCGACACAGCCCCCGCAACCGGGCGGTGGCGGGGGCGCTGAACCGTGCGGGACTCGGAACGCTGCTGTTCGACCTGCTCACCGAGGTCGAGGCGGTCGACCGGGCGCATGTCTTCGACACCCCGCTGCTGGCCGGCAGGCTCGCCCGCGCCACGGAGTGGCTCGCCGGGCGACCGGAGAGCGAAGGTCTTCCGCTGGGCTACTTCGGGGCCAGTACGGGAGCGGCCGCCGCGTTGTGGGCGGCGGGCGACCTCGCGTCCTCCGTGGCCGCCGTCGTCTCACGCGGTGGTCGGCCCGACCTCGCGGCCGACCATCTGGCGCGGGTCGAGGCCCCGACGCTGCTCGTGGTCGGAGGCCGGGACGCGCTGGTCCTGGACCTCAACAGGCGGGCCGAGTCCCTGCTGCGCTGCGAGAGCCGGCTGGAGGTCGTGGAGGGCGCCACGCACCTCTTCGAGGAGCCTGGCGCCCTGGAGGAGGTGGCGGAGCTCGCCACCTCCTGGTTCACCGGGCACTTCCGGGATCAGTAGGCGCCGTTGACGTTGTCGATGGAGCCGTAGCGGTCGGCCGCGTAGTTGCAGGCGGCGGTGATGTTGGCGATCGGGTCGAACAGGTCCATCGACGTGCCGGGCACGTGATAGGCCAGGAAGGTCGGCTCGATGACCTGGAGCAGACCCTTGGAGGGGGTGCCGGCCACGGCGTTGGAGTCCCAGAGGTTGATGGCCTGGGGGTTGCCGGAGGACTCCCGCATGATGTTGCGGTGGATCCCCTCGTACGAGCCGGGGATGCCGCGCTGGGCCATGATGTCCAGCGACTCGCGGATCCATCCGTCGAGGTTGTTCGCGTACGGGGTGGCGGCGACGGGCGCGGCCTTGACCGGTGCGGCGGCAGCCGCGGGAGCGGCGGCCGAGGCGCCCGTGCCGGCGGCGGCGGCCGGGGCGGCGCTCCGGCGCTCGGAGCGGTTCGCCCGTTCGGTCGTGACGGCCTTCTCCGCCTGTGTGGGAGCGGCCTTCACGGAATCCCGACGAAGCGTCAGTTCAAGGCCCGGGTGAATGAGTGACGGGTTGTCACCCACGGCGCTCTTGTTGGCGCGGTAAAGGTTCTTCCAGCCGCCCTGAATTCCCTTCTTCTGGGCGATCAGGGAAAGCGAGTCGCCACTGACGACCTTATAGGTGCGCGCCGCGGCAGGAGCGGCGGGAGCCTTGGTGGCGGCCTTCACCGCTGCCGGAGCGGCGGCGGCGGTGATGGCCTTGGCGGCGCTGTGCGGGGCTCCGGAAACGGGCGCGGCGCCGGCCACGGCCGGGGCGATCAACGGCAGGGCGAGTGCGGCTCCGCCCGTGCCGACGAGCGCGAGTCCACGGGAGACGGGGCGGCGGGGGCGGCGGTGCTTACCGTGAGCAGGCATGACGGGATTCCTCTCCGGCGCCTTCGGGGTGAGCTGTCGGGTTCGGACTGGAGATGTCCGGCCGCGCGCACGCGGCTTCACCCCGAGCCGTTCCGGAATCCGGGTCGGCGTATTCGTGGGTCCCCCGCTCCTGCCGTCGGGTGAAAGGGAGGTATTTCGAGCGGTGGCAGGATTCGGCGATCCGCTCGAATGGAGGTGACCGTAGGCCAGTAATGCGATGGAGAACAAGAGGATCTGTGTCCAGGGGGCGGTGAAAGGATCACCGAATTCATGGAATTCAAGATCGAAGGTGTCTCCGCCGCATCGAACTTCCTTGGCCCGTACGGCCTGCGCGGAAACTGATCACCGGGGAGTCCCCGGAAAAGTGAGTCGCATCACCAGGTGTGTGATGTCCGAATGGGGGCGGTAATTCTCTTTATGGTGGAGTGGGCGATAAGAACCCGTTCGGCGGTGCGGGCACTCAAGGGCATAAGTAGCAAAACCGACATTCCTCGTGAACGATGGAGTACCCCGACCGAGGAGCCGCCCGGATGTCGCCCTCCGCCTCCCTGCTCAACCCCGAGACCCTCGACCGTGAGGCCGCCGCCCTCTACGAGAGCGCCACCTGGCAGCGGATCGTCACGGACTGGGCCGAGCCACCGGTGCCCGCACCCGCCGTGGAGAGCTGGCGCGACCTGCTCTCCGTGCCGGTGGAGCGGCTCGTGGCCGACGCGCTCGACGCGCTGCCCCCGCCCCTTCCCGCCGAGCGCCGGCTCCCCGGCCGGATCGGAGCCGCTCTGCCCGACCGGCTGCACGCCTGGCGCCGTATCGGCAGGCCCGAGCTGCGGCCCTCGGTCCACCTCGGCTACGCGCGTCTCGTGCTGACGGAATGGGGCTGGCAGAACGCCCCGTACAAGCTGCGCGACGTGCGCGGGGCCCGGTGTGTCTGCGGTGCGCTCCTCGCCGCGCACCGCCTCGGCCACGGCAGCACGACGACGATGAACGAGGCGGCCGCCTGGATCATGGCCGAGCTCCGCTCGCGGGGGTGGCACGAGCTGATCGGGCCGTGGAACCGCGCCCCGGGCCGTACGGCCGAGGAGGCGGTGGCCCTCGTCGACGCCGCGATCCACCGCGCGGCGCACGCCGGACGCTGACGGGCCGCCCGCCGGTGCGGCTGGTGCGGGACGACGGTGAGGCACCCGCCGCCCCGCACCGGGAGGGCGGGTTCAGCCGGTGATGCTGGGCGCCCCGGTCTCGATGTGACCGGTGTACCGGCGCGACCAGGTCCCGTCGATGTCGGCCAGGATCGTGAAGTCGTACCAGCCGTCCTGGTAGGCGACCGCGTTGAAGAAGTCCTCCCGCGTCGAGCCGGCGGGGACCGTGTAGGTCCAGGGGCCGTCCGTGCGGTAGGCGTTCGAACGGATCGTGAACGTCACCGGTCCGGCCGAGGTGTTGCTCAGCTTGAACCACAGGGCGGTCCGGCCCGTCCCCGCCTCGGTCGCGAACCGGGAGGTCACCTCGACGGACTTGCCGGCCTTGGAGGCGTCCCCGATGAACCGGCGCAGGAAGCGGTTGGGGCCCATCATCGAGATGTCGTACTTGCCGGACCCCGACCCCAGGCCGATGTTGAAGTAGTCGGTGGCCGTGCCGCCCGGGTCGACGGTGTACTGCCAGGCGGCCGTGTCGCGGTGCTGGTGCGGGTGGATCGAGAAGTGGGCCGCCCGCCTGGCCTCGGCGCCCTGGTTCGTCATCGAGAACCAGGCGAGGATCTTGCCCGCGGCCCCGAACTCGAAGCGGTCGAGGTTTCCGTTCACCTGGTACGGCAGCGCGCGGGCCGGCCGGGTGCCGGACTCCTGGGCGGGCTGCGCGTTGTTCTGCGGCGCCGGGTTCGGCAGCGGGCCGCAGGTCGCCTGACCGATGACCTTCGCCGTCGAGGGGAGGCCTGCCGGCACGCCGTACACCGGGTGGGCGAAGTCGAAGACGCCGGTCAGATCGCCCGTCACCTTCCGTCGCCAGGCGCTGATGTGGGGGCAGGTGGCCGGGGTGCCGAGGGCCGTCGTCCAGGTTTCCATGAAGCGCAGCACCGAGGTGTGGTCGAAGACCTCCGAGCTCACCCAGCCGCCCCGGGTCCACGGGGACATGACAATCATGGGGACCCGGAAGCCCAGGCCGATCGGTACGCCGTCGAGGTACTCGCCCGGGGTGCCCGGGGGAGCGACCGGCGGCGGCACGTGGTCGAAGAAGCCGTCGTTCTCGTCGTAGTTGAGGAACAGCACCGTCGAGTCGAACACGTCGGCGTCGGCGGCGAGCGCGCGGTGGACGAGGTCGACGAAGTGCGCGCCGTCCCCGGGCGGTGCGTAGGGGTGCTCCGAGAACGCCTCGCTCGCGACCACCCACGACACCTGGGGCAGCGTGCCCGCCACGACGTCGGCGCGGATCGCCGCGGCGATGTCGTCCGGGGTCGAGCCGGTCACCTTGGGGACCGAGCCCATGCCGCGGTCGTACAGCGGGTCTCCGGGCCGCGCGTCGGTGAACCTCTTGAAGTACGCGAGACCGTTGTCGCCGTAGTTGTCCTGGGCGTTCTGGTAGACCTTCCAGCTCACCCCGGCCCGCTGGAGAGCTTCGGCGTACGTCTCCCAGGTGAGGCCCGACTCCTCGCCGCCGTCCTTGCTGGAGGCGTCGATCTTCCCGCTCCAGAGGAAGGTCCTGTTGGGGCCGGTGGCGCTCAGCGTCGAGCAGAAGTAGGCGTCGCAGATCGTGTAGTGGTCGGCGAGCGCGTGGTGGAAGGGGATGTCCTCGCGGTCGAGGTGGCCGAGCGTGCGGGTGTTGCCGACGCCGGTGACCCAGTTGTCGAGACGGCCCTTGTTCCAGGCGGCGTGCTGAGAGGTCCAGCTGTGCGGCAGGTCGCCGTTGCACTGGGCGAGGGTCTCGCCGTCCACGCCGCCGGCGGGCGGGGTGTCGCTGAGCTTCCAGGGGTACTGGCGGCCGCCCCAGTTGGGCTGGTTGAACATGCCCCAGCCGCCGGGGATGTTGCCCGCGGCGCGGTCGCCGAAGCCCCGTACGCCGCGCAGGGTGCCGAAGTAGTGGTCGAAGCTGCGGTTCTCCTGCATGAGGATCACCACGTGCCGGACGTCGGCGAGGGTGCCGGTGGCGGCCCTCGCCGCGGCGGAGGCCCGGGCCGTCGGCAGTGCCGCGCCCGCCACGAGCCCCGCGCCGATCCCGACGAATCCTCTGCGGCTGATGGGAATCATGCTCCGCCTCTCCTGTCACCGCGTGCCCCGGCGGCACGTCGGAGACATGATGAGGGAGGGGAGCTTAAAGGTATACAGCCGTGCGGTAATTAGTGGGTTAACAGCCCAGGGCGCCAGGGAGCCAGGGAATTCTGGGCTGTGGATTGGTCCAACTGCATACCAATGACGTGGGAAGGGTCAGACGGTCAGGACCTTCACGCCGGCCTCGGTGAGCTGGGCGACCGTCTCCGCGTCGATGCCCGTGTCGGTCACGAGCAGATCGATCCGGTCCAGACCACAGATCCGCGCGAAGGCCCGGCGGCCCATCTTCGAGGAGTCGGTCACCACGACGACCCGGCTCGCCCGTTCTGCGAAGAGCCGGCTGATGCTCGCCTCGTCCTCCTGGTGCGCCATCACGCCGAGCCCGGCGTCCACCCCGTCGACCCCGAGCACCACCACGTCGAGCACGACCTCGTTGAGCACCCCGACCGTCAGGGGGCCCACCAGTTCGTACGTCTGGGGGCGTGCGACACCGCCGGTGGTGACGATCTTGATCTGCGGGCGCACCGCGAGCTCGCCCGCGATGTTGAGCGCGTTGGTGACCACGGTCAGGGCGGGTCCGGGGTTCGCCGTTCCCGCCGTGCCCGCCGTCCCCGCGGTGTCGGCCCGCCCGCTCGCGAACCGCAGGGCGAGGGCGCGCGCAACCTCGGTCGTCGTCGTGCCGCCGTTGAGCCCGACGACCTCGCCGGGGGCGATCAGGTCGGCGGTCGCCTCCGCGATCCGCCGCTTCTCCGCGGCGTGCCGCGTCGACTTGTACCGCAGCGGCAGCTCGTACGAGACGCCGTGTGCGACCGCCCCGCCCCGTGTCCGTATCAACAGCTGCTGCTCGGCGAGCTCGTCGAGGTCCCGGCGGATCGTGGCGGCCGACACGTCCAGTGCGGTAGCCGCCTCCTCGACCTCCAGCTTCCCCGAGGCGGCGAGTAGTTCAAGGAGCGTGTTCCACCGCTCGTGCTTGGACATGGGTCCCTCCCTCGGGCTCGTGCGCGCGTCCGATTCTATCCGCCGGCGGGCGCGGGACCTGGAAAGCACATGCATGTTTCTGCTTGAATGGCATCGACTTCAAGCATCTTCCATCATCTGAGTGCACTCTTCTTGCAAGGAGACCGGCATGAGCACCACCCGTACCGCCGTGGAGATCGCGTCCCAGCCGACGACCTGGCGTCAGGCTGCCCGCACGCTGCCCCAGCACACCTCCGCGCTGCCCCGACGGGGCGAGCGGGTCGCGGTGATCGGCTGCGGCACCTCCTGGTTCATGGCCCTGGCCTACGCCGAGCTGCGCGAGTCCGGCGGCCACGGCGAGACCGACGCCTTCGCCGCCTCCGAGTTCCCCTACGGACGCCGCTACGACCGGGTCGTGGCCATCACCCGCTCCGGCACCACCAGCGAGGTGCTCGCCGTGCTGTCCCGGCTGCGCGGCACGATCCCCACGGGTGCCGTCACGGCCGATCCCACGACCCCGGTCATGGACCTCGCCGACGACGTCGCCGTCCTGGACTTCGCCGACGAGGAGTCGGTGGTCCAGACCCGCTTCGCGACCACCGCGCTCGCCCTCTTCCGTGCGCACCTGGAGGCCGAGGACGCTCTGCCCGAGGGGGTGGCCACCGTCGAGGAGGCCGCGCGGGACGCCGAACTGGCCCTCGCCTCCCCGCTCGACGAGGACGTCCGCGCGGCGGAGCAGTTCACCTTCCTCGGCATGGGCTGGACCTACGGTCTCGCCCTGGAGGCCGGTCTGAAGATGCGCGAGGCCGCGGGCGCGTGGACGGAGGCGTACCCGGCGATGGAGTACCGCCACGGCCCCATCAGCATCACCGGTCCCGGCCGGGTCACCTGGGGCTTCGGTGAGCTGCCGGCCGGACTCGCGGACGAGGTGCGCAAGGTCGGCGGCACCCTCGCCGAGAGCGACCTCGACCCGCTGGCCGACCTGATCAGGGCCCAGCGGCTCGCGGTGGCCGTCGCCGAGGCCCAGGGCCTGAACCCGGACACCCCGCGGAACCTGACCCGCTCGGTCGTCCTCTCCGAAGCCCAGGCCTGACCCCCTCCCGCGGCCCTCGGCGCCCCGCCAGGACCGCCGTCGCCGCGGTGCCGCACCCCGCCCCGCGTTGCCCGGATCCCCGCGTTCGCCCCGCCCCGTACCCGCTCACACCCCCGGAGAAGGACCACCATGCCGTTGACGCCGACCGATGAGATCGTCCGCCGCGCCCGTGCGGCGGGCACCGGTGTGGGGGCGTTCAACGTCCTCCAGCTCGAACACGCCCAGGCCATCGTGGCCGGTGCCGAGAGCGCCGACCGCCCCGTCGTCCTGCAGATCAGCGAGAACACCGTCCGCTACCACGGCGCCCTGGAGCCGGTCGCCCTCGCGTCCCTCGCCATCGCCCGCGCCGCCAAGACCCCCGTCGCCGTGCACCTCGACCACGCCGAGAACCCCGACCTCGTCCGCGAGGCCGTCGGACTCGGCCTGGGCTCGGTCATGTTCGACGCCTCGAAGCTCCCCTACGCCGAGAACGTGGCCTCGACCCGCGACGTCGTGGAGTACTGCCACCAGCACGGCGTCTGGGTCGAGGCCGAACTCGGCGAGGTCGGCGGCAAGGGCGGCGCCCACACCCCGGGCGTACGGACGGACCCCGACGAGGCCCGTGCCTTCGTCGCGGCCACCGGAGTCGACGCCCTCGCGGTCGCGGTCGGCAGCTCCCACCAGATGCTGACCCGGGACGCGGTCCTGGACTTCGCCCTCATCACGCGCCTGCGTACCGCCGTCGACACCCCCCTCGTCCTGCACGGCTCCTCGGGCGTGTCGGACGCGGACCTGACCGCCGCCGTCGCGGCGGGCATGACGAAGGTGAATGTCTCCACCCATCTGAACAAGGCCTTCACCCAGGCCGTCCGCAGCCACCTGACCGAACACCCCACGGCGGTGGACCCCCGGCACTACCTGACGCCGGCGCGCGCGGCCGTGGCCCAGGAGGTCGCCCACCTCCTGACGGTCCTGTCACCCGCCTGAGCGGACCACGCCGGACGCCTCCCCGCGCCCGGTCACGCTTCCCGGAGCGCCGCGAGGAGGCCGCGTACGGCCGGCAGCGACAGCGAGGACTTCCGTACCGCCGCATGGATCGAACGGACCGGCTCCGGCCCGCGGACCCTGCGGACGACCACGTTCGGATGGCGGCTGCCCAGGCCCATCAGCGGGACCAGGCTGACGCCGAGACCGGCCGCGACGAATCCCTGCGCGGTGGCGTACTCCTCGCACTCCACCGCGATGTCCGGGGCGAACCCGGCCGCCGCGCAGGCGTCGAGGACCGCGTCCAGACAGGGGCCGGGCCGCTCGCTGCCCACCCACGGCTCGCCGGCGAGCTCGGCCAGGTCGACGGCGGTACGGCGGTCGGCGAGCGGATGACCCTTGGGCAGCACGGCGCGATAGGGGTCGTCGAGCAGATGGACCAGCCGGAGGCTGTCGCCCGCCGCGTCCGGGCCGGCGTCCCGGGGCCGTACGACGAGGGTGAGGTCCGTGTCCTCGTCGGGCGGCGCGCCGTCGGCGATTCTCAGATCGACGCGCACGCCCGGGTGTTCGGTACGGAAGCGGGCCAGGGCGGGGGCCACGAGATCCGCGCCCGCGGTGGCGAAGTAGCGGACCGAGATCCGGCCGGTGCGGCCCTCCCTCAGATCGGTGAGGGCGGTCTCGGCCTCGGCGACCTGGCGGCCGATGACGGCGGCGTGCTCGGTGAGCAGCCGCCCGGCGGCGGTGGGCCGCACGCCCCGGCCGAACCGTTCGAGCAGGGCGATGCCCACCTCCTTCTCCAGGACGCCGATCTGCTGACTCACGGCGGACGGGGTGTAGCCGAGGTTCGCGGCGGCGGCGGTGACCGAGCCGCTGGTGACCACGGCCCGGAGCACCTGCATGCGTCTCACATCCAGCATGTAGCTCAGCTTAACGCCGGATGCATGATTCATCGCTTGTCCTGTCGGATCCTGCGCGGGACGGTGAGGACATGACATCGGCGATACGCATGGGCGTGCTGGCCCTGCTCTGGGGCTCGGGCTTCCTCTGGATCAAGATCTGCCTCAACGAGGGCCTCAGCCCAGGCTGGATCACCTTCGTCCGGTGCGCGCTCGGCGCGGCGGTGCTCCTCGCGCTCGCGTGCGGTGCGGGGCAGCGGATGCCTCGGGATCGGGCCACCTGGGGGCGGCTCGTCGTCGCGGCCTTCTTCTGCAACGCGCTGCCGTTCCTGCTCTTCTCGGTCGGAGAGCAGACCGTGGACAGCGGAGTGGCGGGCGTGCTCAACGCCACGACCCCGCTCTGGTCCCTCCTCATCGGCCTTGCCCTCGGTGCCGAACGCCCGCTGCGTGCCTCCCGCCTGACCGGGCTCGCCCTCGGCTTCGCCGGAGTGCTGCTGATCTTCGCGCCCTGGAGCCACGGCTCCGGTCTGATGAGCTGGGGAGCCCTGGCCCTCCTCGGCGCCTCCGCGAGCTACGCCGTGGCCTTCGCCTACATGGCCCGTCAGCTCACCGGCCGGGGCACCGCACCGCTGGCGCTCTCCGCCGCACAGCTCCTCACCGCGACCGGCCTGAGCACGCCCGCGCTCGCGGCCGGCGGAGCGGCGACGGTGACCTGGGCGGGCGTCCTGGCGGTCGTCGTCCTCGGTGTCTTCGCCACCGGGCTCACCTTCCACCTGAACTACCGGATGATCGCGGAAGAGGGCCCGACCGCCGCCGCCACGGTCGGCTATCTGCTCCCGGTGGTCTCCGTGACGCTGGGCGCGCTGGTCCTCGACGAACCGCTGACGGTACGGGTGGTGGCGGGGATGGCGGTCGTGCTGGTGGGGGTGGGCCTGACGAGGGGGCGGACGCGCCTGCCGCGCAGGGAGCCCGAGGTGACGGACGCACACCCGCCGGAGGACGGGCCCGTCGCGACGGAGCCGCCCCGGACGGTCGCACGCACCGCCCGGAGCGCCTCCCCGAACGCCTAGGTCCTGTCGAGTGTGACGACAGGACCTAGCCGATCCGCTCGACCACGAAGACGGGAATCTCCCGCTCGGCCTTGAGCTGGTAGTCGGCGTAGGTGGGGAAGGCCGCGACCGCCCGCTCCCACCAGGCCGCACGTTCCTCGCCGGTCACCAGACGGGCCTGCATGTCCCACACCTGGGGGCCGTCACGCACCTCGACGAGGGGCGAGGCGACGAGATTGTGGTACCAGACGGGGTGCTTGACGGCCCCGCCGTTCGACGCGACGAGCGCGTAGGCCCCCTCGTGCTCGACCCGCATGAGCGGGGTCTTGCGGAGCTTCCCGGTCTTCACGCCGCGGTTCGTGACCAGGACGACCGGCATGCCCCGCAGGGTGGTGCCCTTGGTGCCGCCGGACGACTCGTACAGCTCGACCTGATTGCGTACCCACGTCGACGGGCTGGGCTCGTATTCACCTTCGAGTGGCATGGCGTCCCTTTCGTTGATCCGGCATCGCTGCACGTCCGCCCCGGCGTTGTCGGTGCGGACTCCTAGGCTGGCTCCCGACGTGACGAACGGGCGCGACACAGGGGAGAGCACACAGCATGCGGGAATTGTTCCTTGCGGGGCGGCAGGCGCACATCCGGTGGATCGACATGCCGGGCGCGGGGGACGGAGCCGTGCGCGTGTTCGTCCACGGCCTCGGGTGCACCTCGGCCTCGGACTTCGCCCACATCGCGGCCCACCCCGCGCTCGGCGGCGCCCGGGCGCTGCTCGTGGACCTGCTCGGGTACGGGCTGAGCGACCGGCCCGCGGACTTCGACTACCGCATGGAGTCCCAGGCCGAGGCGGTCGCCGCGGTCCTCGACCACCTCGGGCTCACGGGTGTGGACCTCGTCGGGCACTCCATGGGCGGTGCGGTGACGATCCATCTGGCGGCGGCGCGCCCGGAGCTCGTGGCGAGACTCGTGGTGGCGGAGCCGAACCTGTACGGGGGCGGGGGAGCGTTCAGTTCCCCCGTGGCCGCCCAGGACGAGGAGGCGTTCGTGGCGAAGGGGTTCGCCCGGATGCTGGCGAGCGCCGACCGCGCCGACTACGCGGCCCGGCTGCGCCTGGCCGACCCGCGGGCCGTGCACCGCAGCGCGGTCGCCCTGGTCGAGGGCAGCGTGCCCGCGCCCGGTGACCTGCTGGCCGGGCTCGGGATTCCCCGGACCTATCTGGTGGGGGAGCGAAGCCTGCCTGACCCCGACGCGAGGACGGCGGCCACGTTCGGCATTCCGGTGGTCGAGATCCCCGGGGCGGGGCACAACCTGATGCTGGACAACCCGGACGGATTCGCCACGGCCCTCGGCCGCGCCCTGGCGGACACCCCGACCTCGCGTCCCGGCCACGAAAGAACCTGATCAGGCCAGTGCGGAGGGGTTCGACGGGGGTTCGATTGCAGGCATGTGGCAGATGCATGACAAGGCCCCGACTTCCTTGAGCCACGCCCGTGGAGCGGCCAGGCTGCTGATCACGCCGGGACCGGAACCACCGGTCCCGACCGTGTACGTGGCCCCACGTGCACCCCCCCACAGTCGCGCCGTCCCACCCCGCCGGGCGCGACGTCCATGAGGAGGAATCCCTCGTAATGGCACTCCCGAAGAACACCCGGACCCGCTTCGCCGTCGCGGCCTCCGCCGCCACCGTGGCCGCCCTGCTCGGCACCTTCGCCGCCGCCCCCGCCCAGGCGGCCCCCGCCGAGGGCTTCGTCCTCGCGGAGGGTTCGGCCGACGCGGTGCCCGGCAGCTACATCGTCACCCTCAAGCAGGGCGCGGGCTTCCAGGCAGGCTCCGCCAAGGGGCGGAAGCTGATAACCCGTTACGGCGGCACCGTCCGCAAGACCTTCGGCTCCGCCGTCAACGGCTACACCGCGAACCTCGGCGAGACGGAGGCCCGACGGCTCGCCGCCGACCCGGCCGTCGCCTCCGTGGAACAGAACCGGATCGTCCGGGCCGACGCGACCCAGACCAACGCCCCCTGGGGCCTGGACCGCATCGACCAGGCGAACCTGCCACTCTCCGGCACGTACACCTACCCCGACTCCGCCGGCAGCGGTGTCACGGCGTACGTGATCGACACCGGCGTCCGGATCAGCCACTCCCAGCTCGCCGGGCGTGCGGTGAACGGCTACGACGCCGTCGACGGCGACACCGTCGCCCAGGACGGCAACGGGCACGGCACCCACGTCGCCACGACGATCGCCGGAACCACCTACGGCGTCGCCAAGTCGGCGAAGATCGTGGCCGTCCGCGTCCTCGACAACAACGGTTCCGGAACCACGGCCGGCGTCATCGCGGGCATCGACTGGGTCACCGCCCACCACGCCGCCGGTGCCCCGGCCGTCGCCAACCTCTCCCTGGGCGGCGGCGCGTCCACCACCCTGGACAACGCCGTGAAGAAGTCCATCGCCGACGGCGTCACCTACGCCGTCGCCGCGGGCAACTCCGGGGTCAACGCCTCCTCCTCGTCGCCCGCCCGGGTCGCCGAGGCCATCACGGTCGGCGCCACGAGCAACACGGACGCCAAGGCGAGCTGGTCCAACTACGGCTCGGTGCTCGACCTCTTCGCCCCCGGCGTGTCCATCACCGCGGGCTGGAACACCAGCGACACCGCCACCAGCACGATCTCGGGCACCTCGATGGCCACCCCGCACGTCGCCGGCGCCGCCGCGATCTACCTCGCCGGGCACCCCTCCGCGACCCCCGCCCAGGTGGCCACCGCCCTCGTCAACGGCGCCACGACCGGCAAGGTGACCAGCCCGGGCAGCGGCTCCCCGAACCGGCTCCTGAAGCTCGTCCCGTAGGTCCGGACAGGGCACCGCCCCGGAGGCAGCCGGCGCCTCCGGGGCGGTGGCGTGCCCCGGCCCCTCCGCGGGGGACCGCGCGCCTGAGAGGATCGATGACATGACCGTCCCGCTCCCCTCCGGCCCTCGGCACTCCCACCCGCACCAGGAGCCCCTCGTGCACACCCCCCTCACGTATGCCGACATCAAGACCGCCGCCGATCGGATCGCCGGACAGGTCCGCCCCGTCACGGTGGCCGGGGCTGAGCCCGGCGCGCGGCCGTACACGCTCCACTTCGCCCTGGAACAGATGCAGCACACCGGTTCCTTCAAGGCGCGAGGAGCGCAGAACTTCCTGCTCGCCCACCGGGAGGACGGCACCCTTCCCGCCGCCGGAGTCACGATCGCCTCCGGTGGGAACGCCGGGCTCGCCTGCGCCTGGGCCGCGCTGCGGCAGGGCGTCCCGGCCACCGTCTTCCTGCCGGTCACCGCCCCGAAGGTGAAGGCCGACAAGCTCGTCGGCTACGGCGCCGACGTCCGGCTCGTCGGCACGGAGTACGCCGAAGCGCTCGCGGCCTGCGAGGCGTTCGCCGCCGATACCGGGGCCCTCGCCTCCCACGCGTACGACCATCCGCTGATCGCCGCCGGTGCCGGCACCCTGCTCGACGAGATCCACGACCGGATCCCGGACCTCGACACCGTCGTCGTCGCGGTCGGCGGGGGCGGCCTCTTCTCCGGCGTCGCCACCGCCGCCCGGCACCACGGCATCCGCACCGTCGCCGTCGAACCCGAGAACTGCCGCGCCCTCGACGCCGCACTCCGGGCCGGACACCCCGTCGACGTGACCGTCGACTCCGTCGCCGCCGACTCGCTCGGCGCCCGCCGCGCCTCCGCCACCGCCCTGGCGGCCGCCCGGCACGACGACGTCCGAACCGTCCTCGTCCCCGACACCGAGATCATCCGTGCCCGTCGGGCCCTGTGGGACGACCGCCGCCTCGCCGTCGAACACGCGGCCGCCACCGCCCTGGCCTCCCTC
The DNA here is from genome assembly GCF_055574655.1 of Streptomyces sp. NPDC029956. Lineage (NCBI taxonomy): Bacteria > Bacillati > Actinomycetota > Actinomycetes > Kitasatosporales > Streptomycetaceae > Streptomyces > Streptomyces sp. NPDC029956. Next base: position 187,684 of record NZ_JBVHZJ010000012.1, read on the forward strand.
ACGGCCCCGGACCAGCGGAGCGCGACGCCCTACGGATACCGCCCGGCCCCGGGCGAGAAGGTCTGCGTCGTCCTCTGCGGCGCCAACACGGACCCCGCCGACCTCACACGCACCGCGGAAATCGCGTAGCACGGCTCATGGACCGCCCCCACCCGGAAGCAGCACTCACCCACCCCGACGACCCGGCCTTCCGGGCCTGGCTCCGGGCGCTCTCCCACGCCTTGGACCACGACTTCGAGGAGGACCTCGACGCACCGGGCGGACGCGCGTTCCTCAGGTCGACCTTCACCGACAACGGTGCCGTCCCCGCCCCCTTCTTCGCGCCCCTCGTCGACGAGCACCGGCGGGTCCACGCCGAGCGTGCCGTGACCGCGCTGCTCGCCCGGGTGCGCCGGGACACGGGCCGGGCCCTCGACGTACCGGTGCGCCACGAGTGGTCCGACGACCGGGACGGGACCGGCCGGATCTCCGTCGGCCACGAGCCCGTCGAGAGCCTCGACCCGGACGACATCGCCGTCTCGGCGGCCGAGGGAGTGCAGTGCCACCTCGCCGACCGTGAGCTCCTGGTCTGGCCGCTCTGCCCCGAGCACCGCACCGGCCCCCATGCCATGCGCACCCCGGACGGGGCGGCCTGGGTCTACTCGGTCACCGGCCACGTCGTGGCACCGCTCCCGAGCTGAGCGACAGGGAGGGGGAGGGCCGGTGGCGTGGGGCGCTCGGTCCGTGCGTCAGGATGGAGGCATGACCGAAATTCGTACCCCCCGTCTCATCCTCCGGCGCTGGAGCGACGACGACCTTGTCCCGCTGGCCGAGATCAACGCCGACCCCGAGGTGATGCGCTGGATCGGGGACGGATCGGTCCGGGACCTCGAGCGCACCGCCGAGGACATCGAGCGGTACGAGGAGGAGTGGGACGAGGAGGGCTTCGGGATCTTCGCCGTCGAGCTCATCGCCTCGGGCGAACTGATCGGCTTCGCCGGCCTGTCGATCCCGGAGTTCCTCCCCGAGGTGATGCCGGACGTGGAGATCGGCTGGCGTCTGGGCCGGCAGTTCTGGGGCCAGGGATACGCCTCCGAGGCCGCCCACGCGGTCCTGGAGTTCGCACTCCAGGACCGCGGACTCGACCGGGTCGTCGCCATCACCCACATCAGCAACCAGGCCTCCGAGAACGTCATCGGCAAGCTCGGCATGACCGAGGAGCGCGAGGCGAACCACCCGGCCTTCGACGTCCCCCTGCGGGTCTACTCGATCGACCTCACCGAGTACGAGGCCTGACGGCCCCGGTCGCGACCGCCTCAGTGGCGCTCGGGCAGGTCCCGCTCCGCCGGCAGTGACGTGAGGTCACGGGCCGTGGGCGAGGCGGCGGCGCGCGAGGACGCGGCGGGCGCCGGCTTCTTCCCGCAGAACGCCGCCTCCAGCGTCCCGCCGAGCGCCGTGTTGGCGGCACCGTGGTTCGAGGTGTTCGCCATCGCCGAGACGCTGCGGCGGCCGTCGCGGGTCGAGAAGGTGTACGTGTAGAAGCCCTGCACCGTGCCCGTGTGCCCGTACACCTGCGTACCGCACGACAGGTCGTAGCGGCGCAGGCCGAGCCCGTAGAACCGGGTGCCGGCGGCGTCGGTCGGCGTGACCGTCGTCATGGCCTCCATCATCGCCGGGGACAGCAGCCGGCCGCGCATGAGCGCGCTGGTGAAGGTGTTCAGGTCGCCGGGGCTGGAGATGACGGCCCCGGCGGACTGCGCCCAGGAGACCGTCTGCTCCGTGGAGTCCACCAGCGCGCCGCCCTCCTCGTCCGGGTGCAGGTAGCCGCGCACGTGGGCGCCCTTGATCCGGGTGTCGGGGTGCACGTACGAGGTCTTGGTGAGCTTCAGCGGCTTGAAGATGCGGCGCTCGTACGCGTCGGCCACGGGCCGGCCCGTGAGCTCCTCGATCAGCATGCCGACGACCACGAAGTTGGCGTTCGAGTACTGGTAGGAGACGCCGGGCTGAGTGGTCCGCGGCTCGCTCAGCGAGAGGTCGACGAGCTCCTGGTAGCTGAACACCCGGTTCCGCACGGCCTCGAAGCCCGGCACCGTGTGCTCGAACATCGCGTTCGTGTAGTCGGCGAGACCGCTGCGGTGCGTGAGCAGGTGACGGACCGTGATGCGGTCGTCGGGCAGCAGACCGGGGAGGTAGGTGTTCACCGGCGTGTCCAGCTGGAGCCTGCCCTCCTCCACCAGCTGGAGCAGGACGACGGTGGAGAACGTCTTGCTGACGCTGCCGATCCTGAAACGCGAGTGGATGTCCATGGGCGCGCCCGAGACGCGGTCCTGGACGCCGACGGTGCGGCTGCGGACCCCGTCGGGACCGACGAACCGGGCCATCGCGCCCGGAGCTCCGTTGGCCATGGCCGAGTTCAGCGCGGCGACCACGCCGTCCATGTCGGGCGCGGGGACCGCCGGAGTCTTGGCGGCGGTGGGCGCGACGGGCGCGCCGGGAGCGGCGAACGCGCTGGTGGCGGGGGCGACGCCCGCGGCGAGCGCGGCGATCAGGGTGGCGCTCACGGCCAGGCGTCGGTGCGACGACAGGGGCACGGTGATTCCTCGACTTCTTCTGGATCGTTCGGTACGGCGCACGGCGGACGTACGCCGCAGGGCACGGGAACATCCGACCGCGAGGCCTTGCCCCGGTACCCATGGATCATGAGTGCCAACGTCCGGGAACGGTTCCTGACACGGGCCACGGGTTGTGGAACCCGTACGTCCGCACCCCGGCAGCCCGGCGGACCGGCACGGCAGTGTGCCGGCCGTTGCCGTGGCTACGCCGAGCACCGCCCCGGGCCCGGCAGAGCGGAGTTCCTCGCCCGGACGAAGCGGTGCGTCGCCCCGGTACGCGAGGTGGCCGAGCAGTGCGAGATGCTCGGGGACGTCGAGCACTTCCACTTCCGGGAGAGCAGGCGGCGCCGCGTCACCGACCCCACCCGGTTCCCCGGCGGCCTCGTCGTCATCGGGGCGCCATATCTGGAGGGGATGACGCGGCGGACGCGCAGGGGGCCGGGGGGGGGGGGGGGGGGGGGGGGGGGGGGGGGGGGGGGGGGGTAGGGGGGGGGGGGGGGGGGGGCCGGTG
>NZ_JBVHZJ010000013.1:0-30905 GCF_055574655.1 Streptomyces sp. NPDC029956
CGATCCAAAGCCCTACGTCTGGACCAAGACCGCAGACGAGATCCTGGAACGCCTCGCCTCTTATCTGAACAGAATTCCTGACTCAGAAGACTAGGAACGGTCCTCGAACTCCGACTCCTTTCTGCCCCGCGCCGCCGCGCACACGCCCGACGCCGGGGCCGCCCTTCGGGCGACGACGGGAATCGGTGAGGCCCGTACGGATGCGGTGCGTTGTGCGTGACACCGACGCTTCGGCTGTCGCCCTGTCGCCCTGTCGCCCTGTCGCCCTGTCGCCGGCCGCCGTTCGCTCCCTCGCCCCTCAAGGCGCCGGTGCTGCGCCCGGGGTGGGCGGTCGGCCGGCTCGGGGACCGCCTCGGTGGCGGTGCGGTGTGAGCGCCGGGCAACAATGGCGTGACGTCGCCCGCACGCAACGGCACTTTCGAAGAAGAAGAAGGCGAGAGACACCCATGAACGTCAGCGCACACATGGAAGCCGTCTACGCGGAGGTCCGCCGACGCAACCCCGGGGAGGCGGAGTTCCACCAGGCGGCCGTCGAGGTCCTCGACTCCCTCGCTCCCGCCCTCGAGAGGCATCCCGAGTACGTCGAGACCGGGATCCTGGAGCGGCTGTGCGAGCCCGAGCGGCAGTTGCTCTTCCGGGTTCCGTGGGTCGACGACCGTGGCACCGTGCGGGTGAACCGGGGATTCCGGGTGGAGTTCAACAGCGCCCTCGGCCCGTACAAGGGAGGCCTGCGCTTCCATCCGAGCGTCAATCTCGGCATCGTGAAGTTCCTCGGTTTCGAGCAGATCTTCAAGAACGCGCTGACGGGCATGGCGATCGGCGGCGGCAAGGGCGGCGCCGACTTCGACCCCAAGGGCCGCTCGGACGCCGAGATCATGCGCTTCTGCCAGTCGTTCATGACCGAGCTCTACCGTCACCTCGGCGAGCACACCGACGTGCCGGCCGGGGACATCGGTGTCGGGGCGCGCGAGATCGGCTTCCTCTTCGGCCAGTACAAGCGGATCACCAACCGTTACGAGTCCGGCGTCCTCACCGGCAAGCCGGTGGGCTGGGGCGGCTCCCATGTCCGCACCGAGGCCACGGGCTACGGCGCGGTCTACTTCGCGGAGGAGATGCTGGCCACCCGCGGCAAGGGCTTCGACGGACGGCGGGTCGTGGTCTCCGGCTCCGGCAACGTCGCCGTGTACGCCGCGGAGAAGGTGCACGCCCTGGGCGGCCGCGTCGTGGCCTGCAGCGACTCCTCCGGGTACCTCGTCGACGAGGACGGCATCGACCTCGACCTGCTCAAGGACGTCAAGGAGGTGCGGCGGGCCCGGATCTCCGCCTACGCGGAGGCGAAGCCGACCGCGCGCTTCTCCGCCCGGGGCACGGTGTACGACGTGCCGTGCGACATCGCCCTGCCCTGCGCGACCCAGAACGAGCTGGGCCTCGACGACGCCGTGGCCCTGGTCAAGCACGGGGTCCTCGCGGTCGCCGAGGGCGCGAACATGCCCTGCACGCCCGAGGCGGTGAAGGTGTTCCGGGAGGCCGGTGTCCTCTTCGGCCCCGGAAAGGCGGCCAACGCCGGCGGCGTGGCGACCTCGGCCCTCGAGATGCAGCAGAACGCGGCCCGTGACAGCTGGACCTTCGAGCAGACCGAGACCCGGCTCGCCGCGGTCATGCGCGGTGTCCACGCCGAGTGCCGTGCCACGGCGGAGGCGTACGGCGGCAGCGCCGAGGACTACGTCCTCGGCGCGAACGTGGCCGGGTTCCTGCGGGTGGCGCGGGCGATGACCGCCCAGGGCGTGATCTGAGGACCCTGCCCGCGCGAACGGTTCCGCCCCGCGTGCCACCGGGCACGCGGGGCTCCCGCGGGGGCGGAACCGTCCCGCTGGGTGCCGCGCGCCACCCGGGGCGGGGCCGGCCGGCGGGCCGCCTCGGCGGACAGGGTCCGGTCCTCGGCCGGGCGCCCGGGCATGCCGGGCAAAAGGGCATGATCGGCAAAAGCATACCAGCGTGACCCTTCCTGGACCGGATATTCACGCACTCTCCGCGCCCGAATGTGTTCATACGGTAGTCATGGGGCCGGGAGGAACACATTGATCTTCAGTCGCAGCCGTCGCCGGAAGTCTGTCCCCAGCACCGGCACCTGCCCCTACGCGCCCGGGGACCCCGCGCCCGCAGCCCCCGCCCACGAGGCCCGCGGCCCGATGCCGCCTCCCGTGGACCGGCGCGAGGCGGAGCGGTTCATCCGTCAGTTCCACGCCGAGCAGCCGGGTGCCGGGGACGACGTGCGGAGCCGGACACGTGACGTGCTGGCCGAGCTCGATCGCACCGGCACCTACACCCACTCCCCGGCCGAACTCGCCTTCGGCGCACGCGTCGCATGGCGCAACGCGGCCCGCTGCATCGGCAGGCTCTACTGGCGCAGCCTCGTCGTGCGCGACCTGCGGCACCTCACCTCCGCCGACGACATCGCCGCCGCGTCCTTCGAGCACCTCAGGCTCGCCGGCAACGGCGGCAGGATCCGGCCCGTGATCACCGTCTTCGCCCCCGACCGGCCCGGCCGCCCCGGCCCCCGGATCGTCAACGACCAGCTGGTGCGCTACGCCGGACACCGCACGCCGGAGGGGGCGTGGCGCGGCGACCCGCGCAGCGCTCCCCTGACCGCCCAGGCCCGTGAGCTGGGCTGGAAGCGCGACGAAGAGCCCTTCCAGGTACTGCCGTTGATGGTCCGGGAGCACCCCGCGGCCCGGCCCGAGTGGTACGAGCTGCCGGACGGCACCGTCCGCGAGGTGCCGCTGAGCCACCCCGACCACCCCTGGTTCGCCGACCTCGGCCTGCGCTGGTACGCCGTGCCCGCCATCAGCGACATGACCCTGGAGATCGGCGGCGTACGGTATCCGGCGGCGCCGTTCAACGGCTGGTACATGGGCACCGAGATAGGCGCCCGGAACCTCGCCGACACCGAACGGTACGACCTCCTGCCGGTGGTGGCGGACCGGCTCGGGTTCGACCGGTCGAGTGAACGCACCCTGTGGCGGGACCGGGCGCTCGTCGAGCTCAACGTGGCGGTGCTGCACTCCTTCCAGGAGGCAGGGGTGACCATGGCCGACCACCACACCGAGTCCCAGCGGTTCCTGCGGCACATAGCCCAGGAGAGCCGCCACGGCAGGGAGACGCCCGCCGACTGGAGCTGGATCGTGCCCCCGGTCTCCGGCTCCGCCACCCCCGTCTTCCACCGGTACTACGACCCGGTGGACGCCTCCCTGCGGCCGGCGTTCCTGGCCCGTACGTGACCGGCGGGCGACGGCGGGGAGCCGTCAGTCGTTCGTCCCGGGGACCCAGTGCTTGTGCACCCCCATGATCCGGGGCGGTTCGTCCGACGCCGGCCAGCCCAGGTCGGCCGCGAGTGGCATCATGCGCGCGACGAAGGCGTTCATGTGCCCCTCGGAATCCCAGAGGTCGAAGACCTCCAGGCCGTCGTCCGTGCGGACGCACGCGTGGGAGAGGCAGCCGTCGAAGACCTCGGGCGTCTCCCCGAGCCTGGCGTTGAGCTGGTCGTACTGCTCGGTGGTGACACCCGGAAGGACGGCGTGAACGAAGATCGCCATGGTGGATCACTCCTCGTGAGAGAGGGCGGCGGCACCTCCCGCGCCGCCCCCGGCGCCGTCCGCTTCCGCACACCAGCACAGCACGGCCCGCCGCCGACGGCACGCCGGAGAGCGTCGCCGGCCCCGAGGCGCGGGCGGCGGGTGGTCGCCGCCCTCGCCACGGGCGGCGCCTGGGCCGAGGTGGCCGTCGTGCCCGCGGCTCTCGCCCTGCCGATCGGCGACCTGCCCCCGCGTACGGCGGCCGGATTCGGCTGGGGCACCCCGACCGCCTACGACCTTGTCCACACCGCCGCACGTCTGCGGCAGGGCGACAGCGTGCTCGTCCACGCCGCCGGTGGAGTCGGCGGTCTCGCCGCCCAGTTCGCGAGACTCGCCGGAGCGGGACGTGTCGTCGGCGTGGCGGGCGGTGCCCGCAGGGCGGAGTGCGCGGCCGGAGGCGCCTTCGACCGGATCGTGCACCGCGAGGCGTTCCCTGCCGGGCTCGACGACGAGCGGTTCGACGTGGTCCTCGACCCCGTCGGCGGCAGGACCCGGCAGGAAGGGCTCCGGCTGCTCGCGCCGCACGGCCGCCTGGTGGCGTACGGCGCCCTCGACGGCCGCGAACCCGTCCCCGTCGACGCAGGCGACCTGCTCATGACGGGGAGGCCACTCGTGACGTACAACAGCGACCTCCTCAGCCGCACCCACCCCGACCATCTCGCCGACTCCGCCCGGCGGGCACTCGACCTGCTGGCCCGGGGGCGGATCCGGATCGACATCACCGCCGAGTACGACCCGACCGAACTCGACGTCGCGGTGCGGAGGCTGAGCGACGGCACCACCCTCGGAAAGAGCGTCGTGCGCGTCGCCGGGCGCCTCTGAACCGGTGCCTCAACGGCGCCCCAGCACCTCGGCGACCCGGCTGTAGCCGTCCGTGCCGTGGCCGAGGGCCACCGTACGGCGGGCCAGACCCTCGATGGCGCGCATCACGTTCGCCTCGATGCCGTGGGCCTCGGAGGCGTGCACGACATGCGTCATCGTGGAGATCCCCGAGGTGATCGGGTTGCCCTCGCCGGAGAAGCTGCCGCTCTCCACGTCCTCGGCCCACTCCTGGAACAGCGGCGGCAGGATCGCGCCGATGCCCCGGGCGAAGGGTGCCAGCTCGGTCGGGGAGATCCCCTCGGCGCGCGCCACCGCCAGGGCGTGGACGTACCCCGCCATCGACGTCCAGAAGATGTCGAGCAGCGCGATGTCGTACGCCGCCGCCCGGCCGATCTCCTCCCCGAGGTGGGTGTGGGTGCCGCCCAGGGAGTCGAGCACCGCACGGTGCTCGCCGTAGAGCGTCTTCGGGCCGCTGAACAGGAACACCCCGGCCGGGGTGCCGATGGACGGGGTCGGGGTCATGATGGCGCCGTCGAGGTAGTCGATGCCGTGCCCGTCGGCCCAGCGCCCGGTGTCCCGGGCCCGGTCGGGGGTGTCGGCGCTGAGGTTCACGACGGTCCGACCCTTGAGCGCACCGGTCACGGCCGCCTGCCGCAGCACGGAGTCGGTGGCGTCGTAGTTGACCAGACAGACCACGGTCAGCGGGCTCGCGGCGACCGCCTCCTCGGCGGTCGCGGCCGCGACGGCACCGGTGGCCACGAGCTCCCGGTCCTTGCCCGGCGTCCGGTTCCAGACGGTCGTCCGTACGCCGGCCGCCAGGAACGCGGCGGCCAGCGCCCGGCCCATCGGTCCGAGACCGATGACGGTGACGGCGGTGTCGCGGGAAGAAGGCATGGGTGAACTCCCTTGTAGACAGATGGAGACAGTGAAGAGAAGAAGAACCCGGAAGAAGGAGAAGGACGCGGATGGCGCGCGCCAGGGTCCAGGACGCGAACACATGCGGAGTGAGTGCCGCGATCGTGGTCATCGAGGGCAAGTGGAAGACGTACCTGCTGTGGCTGCTCGAATCAGGCCCGCACCGCCCCGGCGAACTGCGCCGGAAGATCCCCGAGATCAGCGAGAAGGTGCTGACCCAGGCCCTGCGCGAGATGGAGGAGGACGGACTCGTGCACCGTGAGGTGTACGACGTCCTGCCGCCGAAGACCGTCTACTCGCTGACCGGCTTCGGACAGGAACTCTGCGAGGCGCTCGCCCCGTTGTCCGACTGGGGCCACCGTCGCCTGGAGCGGCTCACGACGACGCCCGCCGCTTCCTGAGGCCCTGTCGTTCTCCTTCCTCCGGGCCGCTCTCAGCTTCGCCCGGCGCCCGCACCACCGACAAGTACGCACAAAAAAGTGGGTGGGAGCGGGGACGCGGAAAGGGGCCTCCCCGAAAGGAAGGCCCCCTGAAAGGTGGCGCGTCAGCCGTTCCGCTCCCCGAACGCGTCCAGGATCCGCTCTGCGGCCAGCGTCGCCGTCAGCTCGCCCGCGCGCACGCGCTGTTCCAGGGCGGGCGCGAGGTCCTGGACCGTCGGGTCCGAGTGGAGGCGGCGCAGCAGCTCGTCCTGGACCATGGTCCAGGTCCAGTCGACCTGCTGGTCGTGACGCTTGGCCGTGAGCCGGCCGGTCGAGTCCAGCAGGGCGCGGTGCTGTTCGAGACGCCCCCAGACCTCGTCGAGGCCCGCCGACTCCCGGGCGCTGCAACTGAGCACCGGCGGCGTCCAGAAGGAGTCCGCACCGTGCATCAGCCGCAGTGCGCCCGCGAGTTCACGGGCCGCGGCGCGGGCGTCCCGTTCGTGAGGCCCGTCCGCCTTGTTGACGGTGACCACGTCGGCGAGTTCCAGGACGCCCTTCTTGATGCCCTGGAGCTGGTCGCCCGTGCGGGCCAGGGTGAGGAGGAGGAAGGAGTCGACCATGTTGGCGACGGCGGTCTCGGACTGTCCGACGCCGACGGTCTCGACGAGCACCACGTCGTATCCCGCGGCCTCCATCACGACCATCGACTCCCGGGTCGCCTTGGCGACCCCGCCGAGGGTGCCGGCGCTGGGGGAGGGCCGTACGAAGGCAGCCGGGTCGACGGCCAGCCGCTCCATCCGTGTCTTGTCGCCGAGGATGGAGCCGCCGGTGCGGGTCGACGACGGGTCGACGGCGAGCACCGCGACCCGGTGGCCGAGCCCGGTCAGCATCGTGCCGAACGCGTCGATGAACGTCGACTTGCCGACACCGGGCACTCCGCTGATCCCGATCCGCACGGCGTTCCCGCTGTGCGGAAGGAGTTCCGTGAGGAGCTCCTGGGCGAGTGCCCGGTGCTGGGGACGGGTCGACTCGACGAGGGTGATCGCGCGGGCGACCAGCGCCCGCTTCCCCTCCCGTACGCCCCGGACATAGGTGTCGAGATCGATCACCGCTCGTGTCCGAGGTCGGCCGACAGACGCGTCACCAGGTCGTGAGCCGCGTCGGGGATCACGGTGCCCGGCGGGAACACGGCGGCCGCGCCCATCTCCAGGAGCGTCGCCACGTCCTGCGGAGGAATCACCCCGCCGACCACGATCATGATGTCCTCGCGGCCCTCGGCCGCCAGTTCCTCCCGCAGCGCCGGTACGAGCGTGAGGTGTCCGGCGGCGAGCGACGAGACCCCGACGATGTGCACGTCCGCCTCGACGGCCTGACGGGCCACCTCGGCCGGGGTCTGGAACAGCGGGCCGACGTCCACGTCGAAGCCCAGGTCGGCGAAGGCGGTGGCGATGACCTTCTGGCCGCGGTCGTGGCCGTCCTGGCCCATCTTGGCGACCAGGATGCGCGGCCGACGGCCCTCGGACTCGCCGAAGGCGTCCACCAGGGCCCGGGTGCGGTCCACGGAGGGGGACGCGCCGGCTTCGTTTCGGTACACACCGGAGATCGTACGGATCTGCCCGGCGTGGCGTCCGTAGACCTTCTCCAGGGCGTCGGAGATCTCGCCGACGGTCGCCATCGCCCGGGCCGCGTTCACCGCGAGCTCGAGGAGGTTGCCGTCGCCGCCCGCGGCCCGGGTGAGCGCGGCGAGCGCGTCCTGGCAGGCCTGCTCGTCGCGCTCCTCGCGCAGCCGCTTCAGCTTGGCGATCTGCTGGGCGCGCACGGAGGAGTTGTCGACCTTGAGGACGTCGATCTGCTCGTCGGTCGCGACCCGGTACTTGTTGACGCCGATCACCGGCTGCCGTCCGGAGTCGATCCGGGCCTGGGTACGGGCCGCGGCCTCCTCCACGCGCAGCTTGGGGATGCCCGCGTCGATGGCCTTGGCCATGCCGCCGGCCTGCTCGACCTCCTGGATGTGCTTCCAGGCGCGCCGTGCGAGGTCGTAGGTGAGCTTCTCGACGTACGCGCTGCCGCCCCACGGGTCGATGGTCCGGCAGGTGCCCGACTCCTGCTGGATGAGCAGCTGGGTGTTGCGGGCGATACGGGCGGAGAAGTCGGTCGGCAGGGCGAGTGCCTCGTCGAGGGCGTTGGTGTGCAGCGACTGGGTGTGGCCCTGGGTGGCCGCCATCGCCTCGACGCAGGTGCGCGTGACGTTGTTGAACACGTCCTGCGCGGTGAGCGACCAGCCCGAGGTCTGCGAATGGGTCCGCAGGGAGAGGGACTTGGCGTTCTGCGGGTCGAACTGCTGGACCAGCTTGGCCCACAGGAGCCGTGCCGCGCGCAGCTTCGCGATCTCCATGAAGAAGTTCATGCCGATCGCCCAGAAGAACGACAGGCGCGGCGCGAACGCGTCCACGTCGAGCCCGGCCTCGCGGCCCGCGCGGATGTACTCCACACCGTCGGCGAGCGTGTACGCCAGCTCCAGGTCGGCCGTCGCACCCGCCTCCTGGATGTGGTAGCCGGAGATGGAGATGGAGTTGTAGCGCGGCATCCGCTGCGAGGTGTAGGCGAAGATGTCGGAGATGATCCGCATCGACGGCCCGGGCGGATAGATGTAGGTGTTGCGGACCATGAACTCCTTGAGGATGTCGTTCTGGATGGTCCCGGCCAGCTTCTCGGGCGGTACGCCCTGTTCCTCGGCGGCCACGATGTACAGCGCGAGGACCGGCAGCACGGCGCCGTTCATCGTCATCGACACCGTCATCCTGTCCAGCGGGATGCCGTCGAACAGCTGGCGCATGTCGTAGATCGAGTCGATGGCCACGCCGGCCATGCCGACGTCACCGGTGACCCGCGGGTGGTCGCTGTCGTAGCCGCGGTGGGTCGGCAGGTCGAAGGCGACCGACAGGCCCTTCTGGCCGGCCGCGAGGTTGCGCCGGTAGAAGGCGTTCGACTCCTCGGCCGTGGAGAAGCCCGCGTACTGACGGATCGTCCAGGGCTGGTTGACGTACATGGTCGGGTACGGGCCGCGCAGGTACGGGGCCATGCCCGGCCGGGTGTCCAGGAAGTCCAGGCCCTCCAGGTCCTGCCCGGTGTACAGCGGCTTGACGCCGATGCCCTCCGGGGTCTCCCAGACCAGGTCGTCCCCGCCCGCGGCCTTCTTGACGGCCGCTCGCCACGCGTCGGGGCCGCCGTCGGCGGTCGGCGCCCCGAGCTCGATCCCGGAGAAGTCGGGGATGGACATCAGGACACTCCCATGCGGTCGAGGGCGGTGGAGAGCAGGGCGACGGCGTCACAGCCCGCGAAGAGGTACGAGTCGACACCGGGGTGGTCCCCCGGGCGACCGGCGAGGAGGACGTGCTCGGCGCCCGCCGCGCGCAGTTCCGCCGCCACGGTCCCGGCCTGTTCCGCGTACAGCGCGTCGCTGGAGCAGAGACAGGCCTCGCGGGCGCCGCTCTCCTCGAACGTGCCCTCGGTGACCGGCTCGATGCCGCCCGCCTGGAAGAGGTTCGCGGCGAAGGACAGGCGGGCCGAGTGCGCGGCCGCGGGGCCGAGCGCGGCGAGATAGACCCGGGGCCGGGCCCCGGTCGCCGCCAGGTGGGCGTCGGATCGGGCGCGCAGCGTCTCGTACGCCTCGTCGCGGCGGACCCGGGGAAGACCGCCGGTCGGCTGTGCGGGCGCGGGCGCCCTCTCGACGGGCTTCTCTGTCAGGTGGGGGAACTCGCTGACGCCCGTGATGGGTTCGCGGCGGGTGGCGAGCTTCTTGCTGCGCGCGGACCAGGTCTCGGCGAGGCGCTCGCCGATCGTCCCGGACCGCAGGGCGGCCTCGTGGCCGCCCGCCCGCTCGATGACCTGGAAGAACTCCCAGGCGGCGTGGGCGAGTTCGTCGGTGAGCCGCTCCACGTACCAGGAGCCGCCCGCCGGGTCGACAACCCGGGACAGGTGGGACTCCTCGATGAGGACGGTGGAGGTGTTGCGGGCGATCCGGCGCGCGAACGCGTCCGGCAGGCCGAGGGCGTCGTCGAAGGGGAGCACGGTGACGCTGTCGGCGCCGCCCACTCCGGCGGCGAGCGTGGCCACCGTGGTGCGCAGCATGTTCACCCACGGGTCGCGGCGCGTCATCATCACCGTCGAGGTCACCGCGTGCTGGCGCTGCGCGCCCGCGTCCGGGGCGCCGCAGACCTCGGCCACCCGGGCCCAGAGCCGGCGCGCCGCACGGAGCTTGGCGATGGTCAGGAACTGGTCGGCGGTCGCCGCGTACCGGAACTCCAGCTGCGCGCACGCCTCGGCGACGCTCAGTCCGGCTCCGGTCAGACCCCGCAGATAGGCCACGCCGGTCGAGAGGGAGCAGCCGAGCTCCTGCGCGGCCGAGCCGCCGGCCTCGTGGTACGGCAGGGCGTCCACGGTCAGGGCCCGCAGCCCCGGGTACCGGTCGGTGCAGCGGCGGGCGAGTCCGGCCACGGACGCGAGGTCGTACGCCGGGCGGCCGGTGCGTGCCTCGTGGCCGAGCGGGTCCGCGCCGAGGTTGCCGCGGGCCGCGTCGGCGGCGACACCCCGCTCCTCGTACAGCCCGAGCAGGCACTCGGCGGCTGCCGCGGTCTCGTCGCCCGCGTCGAGGACGACCGGTGCCAGGTCGAGGTAGACGCCGTCGAGGACCGTGGGAAGCGAGGCGACCGGGATACCGGTGCCGCCGGTGCCCAGCCAGAGGGAGGTGACGCCGTTCTCCAGGTCGGCGAGGACCGCGTCGTTGTCGGCGGTGAGGTGCCGCTGGCGCACGTCCCAGCCGCCCAGGGTGTTGCCCTCGGGACGGCCGCCGCGCACGAAGGGCGCGAAGCCGGGGAGTCCGGCGTCGGGTGCGGTCCCGCCCGCCGTGTACAGCGGACGGATGTCGAGGCCGTCCTCCAGGAGTGTGGAAAGGGCGTCCTCGGCGGCGTCGCCGGACACCTCTTTGCCGGACTTGCGCAGGACACCTGCGACGAGGTGTTGCCACTGTTCGTGTGGCGCGTCGGGGAATTCGGACGCCAGGGTGAGCCCGTCGTCAGGCAGGACCGTCATGCTGGGATGCTAGGGGAGATCCACAAGGCAGCAGGAGTGCGTTCCACTGTGACCTTCTTCTCGTTGTCAGTGGCGGCTGCGACGCTGTGTCGTATGGACAGGGACGAGGAGCTGCTGAGAGGCCGGGTCTACGGCCAGGACCACGACGACCCCAGACCGGGCCCGAGGGCCGACCGTGTCTACGCCGAACTGGTCGGCGGCCCGCTCGACGGGCTGCTGCTCGACGTCACCGACCGGACGCCGGAGCAGCGGGCGGCCGGCGTGGCCCTGGAGACGGAGCTGGGGCGGTACGGGGCCGGGGGCCGGTCGCTGTACGACCCGCGCCCCGGTGACCCGGGCCGTCTCGACTGGTCGGGCGACACGCCGTGACGGGCGTGCCGCCGGAACCTTCGACGGGCTTCGCGGGGCCGTGACCGGCCTGCCGTCGGCCTCAGCGCATGACGGAGGAGAAGTTGTCCAGCTGGATCCAGGTCACCTTGTTGGTCGCCTGGGGGCCGTAGACGTTGACTGCGCCGGCCGTGTTGGCCTCGATGCGGATCGCGTTGATGCCCTGGCTGTTGTTGCGGGGGCAGACGCCGCGGGTCAGCTTCGGCGGGCGGATGGTGGCGGGCAGCGTGCCGAGACGGCCGTCGGCGGTGAACGCGCAGGTGACCGTGCCGCGCAGCTGGAGGAACTCGGTGCCCGCGAGCCGGATCACGCGAGCCTCGGCGGGTGCGCCGGGTTCGTTGACGACCGCGGGGTCCACGGTGATCGCCGTCCAGTCGACGACGATCTGGCAGCCGTCCACGGGGTCCGCGGCGGCCGGCGTGGCCGAGAGCAGCGGTCCGGCGACGGCGACGGCGGGGGCGGCGAGTGCCGCGGTGAGCAGGGAGCGGCGGCTGGTGGTGGGCTGGGTCATGCTCGATCCTCCGGATCGGGTGGGGTGTGCGGGCGGGGTGACGGGGCTGTTCACGGGGCTTGGCGCGGGGCCGGCCGCGGGCTGCTCATCGCCAGGCGACGGAGACGCCGTCGAAGTCGATCCAGGTGATGGCGTTGTCGCTGGTGGGGCCGTAGACGCGGAGGGCTCCGGTGACGTCCGTCTCGATCCGGCACACGCAGCGGCCGGTGTTGTTGTTGCGGGGCACGTTCTGGCGCGTCGGGCGGGTCGCGCGCAGCCGGTGCGGCAGGGTTCCGATCCTGCTGTCCTCGGTCAGGCCGGGGGAGCAGGTGACGGTGCCGCGCAGCTGGAGGTAGGTGGTGCCGGCGAGGGCGATCAGCCGTCCGCGCGGGCGGTCGGCGCCCGGGGAGACGCCGGCCTCGAGTGCGAGGTCCTCCCAGTCGGCGAGCACCTTGATCCCGTCCACCGCGGGCAGGGTGGGGTACCAGCCGATCGTGACGTCGCGGGAGCCGGTGGTGCCGGGGACGGTGTTGCTGAAGCCGAAGAGCAGCCGGGTCTCGCCGGTCGCGGGGTCGACCTCGGTGGCGACGCCCTCGGGCTCGCGCCGGGTGAGCCCGTCGGCGTTGGTGACCACCTGCCGGTCGATGCGCTCACCGGTCGTCCACGCGTACGAGGTGAGGAAGGCGATGCCGGGGAAGGAGTCGGGTATCTCGGGGAAGTTCTTCTTGTCGTACGGCGCCCACTGGTACGCGTAGAGGACGTCGCCCAGTGCCGTGTACCCCTGGGAGACGAGGGTCTTCTGGAGCGGGTAGGGGGTCGGCACGTCGGGAGTGACGTCCTCGCCGGCCGGCATGACGAAGGTGGTGCCCACCGGGACCCATGAGCCGGTGGCCGCCGCGGCGGCGTCGTAACGGGTGAAGTGCCGCTTTCCGTCCTTGTGGTACATGACGCACAGCTGGTTGTTCACCGGGTCCAGCGACGGGCCGGTGCTCGACGTGCTGCCGGGCGGGGTGAACTTCTGGGCCTGGGGTATCAGGGCCCCGTCGAGGACTCCGCCGTCGACGAAGCGGAACCGGGTGACGGCCTTGCCGAAGGCGGCGTCGTCCGCGGAGAGCTGCAACGGCCCGACCTCGGTCCAGAGGTAGGTGTCGGCGCCCACCGGCTCGGCGCCCACGGAGAGCCCGTGGCCGAAGCCCTTCAGCTGCATGGAGCCGGTGACCGCGCCGGTCCTGCGGTTGATGCGGTTGAGGTACAGGTTGCCCTGCGGGGCCGTGGCCGAGCTCTCCACCTGGAGGACGAAGACGTGCCCGTTGACGGTGTCGGTGGCGATCGCCTGCGGCGCGGGGCCCTTCACCAGGTCGACCGTCTGAATGAGCCTGCCGGTGACGCCGGACAGATCGACGCCGTTGGCGTCCGTTGTTCCCATGGTCTCTCCCCCTGGGGCATGCGGTGGATCCGGAATGTGAAAGGGAGATCATCACATGAGGTGTCAGCCGTCCCTGGCGGTGCCGGATTTCGCCGTTCCGTAGCGCATCCATGATGGGTTAGCTTAGGCTTACCTAAGTAACGGTCCTGAGCGGCAGTCTCTGGTCTGTCTCCGTCACCTGTCCCGGGAGAACTCGGATGCGTCCCTTCACCACCCGCGTCACGCGGCCCACCCCCGCCGAGCGCGTGCGATCGATCCTGGCCGCCGCGCACTCGATGACGGTCGTGTCCGACGGACTCCACCAGGAGGTGCACCTCCTGGACGGGACCGGGCCCATGGGCCACATCCACCTCCACGACCCGTCCGAGGAGAGCCACGCCGGGCAGACCGCACGGATCCCCGTGCGCCTGGAGTTCACCGACATCGCCCCCACCTCCGTACGGGAACGCCTCCGGGCGCGCGTCACCCTGACCGGGCTCCTCGCCGCCCCGTACGAGCCGGAGGCGACCGCGAGCGTCTGCATGGAGTTCGGCCAGGCGCTCCTGGAGGACGCCGACGGCCGGAGCTACATCACCCTGGAGGAGCTCCACGCGACGGACGTCGACCCGATGGCCTCCTGCGAGGCGTCCATGCTGACCCATCTCGTCGACGGCCACAGCGAACTCGTCCCCCTGCTGCTGCGCCTCGTCCGGCCGCGCCCCGCACGCGACATGGTCCGTGCCCTCCCCGTCGCGCTCGACCGGTACGGCATCACCCTGCGCCTCGAACACCCCACGGGCCACCAGGACGTCCGGCTGCCGTTCCCCACCCCCGTCACCGACATCGACCAGGCGGCCCCCCGGATGCACGCCCTGCTCGCCGCGGCCCGCCGCTCCTCCCACCCGAACAGCCTCCTGACCTGACAGGCTCGGCCCGGCAGGTCCGGCAGGCCCGATTCCAAAACCCCCACACCCCGCCTGGCCTGCCCGAACGCCCGCCCGCGTCGGTCGAGATGCCGGAGGGGCGAGGCAGGCGAACAATGGACGGGTAAACCCGCGCACGGTCGGTGCGGGGGACCGCTCGGGGACTTCCCAACCGGACACGGCCTTGCCATGAACGAAGGAAGCCCGGCCGCCACCCGGCCGACACCTCCCAAGGGTGCGCTGTACCGACTGGGGCACTGGTGCGCCCGTCACTTCATCGTCGTCATCGCGCTGTGGCTGGCGGCGATGGTGGGACTCCAGATCACCGACAGGGCGGTCGGGGGACAGTACTCCGACGACTTCGACCTCCCCGGGGTGCAGTCGACGGAAGGGCTCGACGCCCTCCAGGCACACGACCCCGCGGCCGCCGGCTACGCGGCGCAGATCGTCCTGAACAGGTCCTCCGGGCCGCTCGCGGACGAGGCGTCCGTCATCAACTCGACCGTCACCGCACTGGAGAAACTGCCCGACGTCATCGGCGCCCAGAACCCCCTGCCGCCCCCGGGCACCACCCCGCCCGCCCTCCCCGCCGGGGTCCCCAACACCGGCCCGCTGTCCACCGACGGCAAGACCGCCTACATCACCGTGCGGTTCAGCGTGCCGCCCTCCACCCTCGGCACCGACTACCTGCCCGGGGTCGACGCCGCCGTCCAGCCGCTCCGCGACGCGGGCGTGGACGTCGAGTACGGCGGCCCCCTCGGCGAACTCGCCCGGCCGGCGGCCGACGACCGCACCAGCGAGGCGATCGGCTTCGCCGTCGCGATCGTCGTCCTCCTCATCGGCTTCGGCAGCGTCATCGGGGCCGTGCTCCCGCTGATCACGGCGCTCCTCGGGGCGATCTGCGGCCTCGCGCTCCTCGGCCTGATGGCGGCGGCCTTCACCTTCGGCACCGTCTCGCCCACGCTCGCCACCATGATCGGCCTCGGTGTCGGCATCGACTACGCGCTCTTCCTCATCACCCGCCACCGCCAGAACCTGATGAACGGGCACGATCCCGCCGAGTCGGCGGCCCTCGCCACCACCACCAGCGGCCGCGCCGTCCTGGTCTCCGGCTGCACGGTCATCATCGCCCTCTCGGGCCTGTGGGTCTCCGGCGTCAGCTTCATCGGCAAACTCGGACTGGCGGCCGCCTTCACGGTCGTCACCGCGGTCCTGGCCGCGCTCACCCTGGTCCCGGCCATGCTCGGACTCGTCGGCAAGCGCATCGACCGCTACCACGTCCGCAAGCCCGTGGCGGAGAGCGACGCCGAGCCCGGCGCGCCCGCGCACGGCACCTGGCACCGGTAC
The DNA here is from genome assembly GCF_055574655.1 of Streptomyces sp. NPDC029956. Taxonomy (NCBI): domain Bacteria; kingdom Bacillati; phylum Actinomycetota; class Actinomycetes; order Kitasatosporales; family Streptomycetaceae; genus Streptomyces; species Streptomyces sp. NPDC029956. The sequence goes on from NZ_JBVHZJ010000013.1 coordinate 15,432, forward strand.
GCGCAGCGCGTGGAGAAGCGCCCCTGGTGGTTCCTGACCGGCGGCGTCCTGGTGCTGCTCGTCCTCGCCTTCCCGCTGCTCTTCATCCAGCTCGGCCACATCGGCGACGGCGCCGACCCCGAGTCCTTCACGGACCGGCGCGCCTACGACCTCATCTCCACCGCCTTCGGGCCCGGCGCGAACGGCCCGCTGACCGTGGTCGTCGACCAGTCCGCCGTACCCTCCGCGGACCGCGCGGACCTCGCGGACAAGCTCAAGCAGGCACTGACCGGAGTCCCCGACGCGGCCTACATCACCCCGCTCCAGGCCACCCCCGACGGGGACGTACTGGTCGGCACCGCCTACTCGGTGGCCTCCCCGCAGGACGAGAAGACCACCCAGCTGACCAACCACCTCGTCGACGACGTACTGCCGCAGGCGGCGGCCGGCACCGACGCCCAGACGTACGTCACCGGCACCACGGCCTCCCAGGTGGACTTCCTCGACCTCGTGTCCAGCCGGCTCCCGCTGATCATCGCCGTGGTGGTGGGGCTCGCCTTCCTCGTCATCCTCATCGTCTTCCGCGGACTCCTCGTCGCGGTGAAGGCCGCCGTCCTCAACGTGCTCTCCATCGCGGCCTCCTACGGCGTGGTCGTGGCGGTCTTCCAGTGGGGCTGGGGAGGGCCCGCCCTCGGCGTCTCCGGCAAGGTGCCCATCGAGAGCTATGTGCCGATGATGATGTTCGCCATCGTCTTCGGCCTGAGCATGGACTACGAGATCTTCCTGCTGTCCCGGGTCCGCGAGGCATGGCTGCGCACCGGCGACTCGAAGGCCAGCGTGGCCCACGCCCTTGAGATCACCGCCAGGGTGATCACCTGTGCCGCGCTGATCATGGTGAGTGTCTTCGCGGCCTTCATCGTCTCGGACAACATCGTGGTCAAGATGCTCGGCCTCGGCCTCGCGGCCAGCGTCCTCATCGACGCCACCGTGGTGCGCCTGCTGCTCGTGCCCGCGGTGATGACCCTCCTCGGCGAGCACGCCTGGTGGACCCCGCGCTGGCTGGACCGGATCCTCCCCCACCTGGACACCGAGGGCGAGGGCGAGCCGGAACCGGCCGTGGGCGCGGCGAAGGGCGGCCGGGGCTCAGCCGCGTGAGAGTTCGCCGAGCAGCTTCCAGGTGCGCACCCTGCCGTCCTCGCCGTCCAGCTCGGTGGCCGTGAACACCACTTCGGTCGCCCCCGCCTCGCGGTAGCGCCGTACCTCGGCGGCGACCGTCTCCTCGTCGCCGATCACGGCGACCTCGGCCGCCCGGGCGGCACCGGACGCCTCGATCGCGCGCCGGTAGGACGGAATCCGCTCGTACAGCGCGAGCGCCTCGGCCGCCTTCTCCCGAACGGCGTCCACCTCGCCCCGTGCGGTGACCACGCCCGGGACGAGGGCCACGATCCGGGGAGCGGGCCGGCCGGCCGCCGCGGCGGCGGCGGTCACGGCGGGGACGATGTGCTCGGCGAGCGCGCGCGGCCCCGCCAGGAACGGCAGGATCCCGTCGGCCAGTTCACCGCTGACACGCAGGGCCTGCGGACCCATCGCGGCGACGAGGACCGGCACGGTCGGCCGGGCGCCCGGCACCGCCGCCGAGTACGGCGTCGTCGCGGTGAGCAGCTCGCCGTGGAAGTCGGCGCCGCCCGTCTCGAGCAGCGGACGGAGCGCCGTCAGGAACTCCCTGAGCAGACCGATGGGCCGCTGGTACGGGATGCCGAAAGCGGTCTCGGTCAGGTGCGGGGTGCCGAGGGCGAGCCCGAGGTGATAGCGGCCGCCGGTGGCCGCCTGCGCGGTCTGCGCCTGGCTGGAGACGAGCAGCGGATGGCGGCCGAAGACGGGGACGGCGGAGGTCCCGACCTGGAGACCGGGCACCTCGCGCCCCACGATCGCGGCCAGGGAGGGAGAGTCGTACGCGAAGGTCTGGCCGAACCACGCCGAGTGCAGGCCCGCGTCGCGCGCCTCCCGCGCGAGCCGCACCGTGCTGTCGATCGTGCGCTGGACGGAGGTCGAACCGAGCGTTACTCCGAGAGTCATGTCACCGCCAACCGGCCCGTCCGCCGACGGGATTCCCGCCCTTGTGTGAAGAGTGTGTTGCACGGCGCGGAGCGGCCGGCGGGGAGCCGGGCCGGGGGAGGCGAAGGACGGCCCGGGACACCCCGCGATGATGGGCCGATGACGACTCTCGCAGAGGTGGACGCGCTCGCCGGCCGCGCGCACGCCGGACAGACCGACAAGACCGGTGTCCCGTACGTCGAGCACGTCCGGGCCGTCGCCGCCGGCCTGGAACCGCTCGGCCCGCACCTGGCCATGGCCGGGCTGCTCCACGACGTCATCGAGGACACCGCGTGGACGGCCGAGCAGCTCCGTGCCGCCGGGATCCCGGCCCGCGTCGTCGCCGTCGTCGAGGCCGTGACCAACACACCCGGCACGGCCTACGAGGACAAGATCCGCCGGATCACCGAGGACCCCGACGCCACCCTCGTGAAGATCGCCGACAACGCCCACAACAGCCGGCCGGACCGGGCCGCCGCCCTGCCGCCCGAACAGCGCGAACGACTCGCCGCCAAGTACCGGGCGGCCCGGGAGACCCTGTGGGCGGCGGCCGACCCCGAGCACATCGCGACCATCCTGCGCATCGTCAACCCCGACCTCCTCGCAGAACTCGGCTCCCACTGTGACGCGGGTCACGGGAACCCGCTCCGGGGGCCGGACAGACGAGAGACGTGAACATCGACATGCGCGCACGCGTCCGGGACGGAGACCCCTCGGCCTTCGCCGAACTCTTCGACTCCTACGCCCGGAGCGTCTACAACCACGCCTTCCGGCTGACCGGCGACTGGTCGGTCGCCGAGGACGTGATGGCGGCGACCTTCCTGGAGGCCTGGCGGCTCCGGCAGAAGGTGGACCCCGACGGGGGATCGCTCCGCCCCTGGCTGCTCGGCGTCGCCACCAACGTCTCCCGCAACCACTGCCGCGGCAACCGCCGCTACCGGGCCGCCGCCGACGCGTACGCCGCCGCCGGACAGGCCGCGGCCTCGGTGCCCGACCACGCCTCCGAGGTCGCGGGCCGGATCGACGACAGGCGTCGCATCGCCGCCACCCTGCGGGCGCTCGCCACCCTCCGTCGCACCGAACGCGAAGTCCTCGTCCTCTGCCTCTGGGAAGGCCTCGCCTACACCGAGGTCGCCCAGGCCCTGCGCGTCCCCGTCGGCACCGTCCGCTCCCGGCTCTCCCGCGCCCGCGCCAAGCTCCGAACCGGCGCCGAGGCGGAACTCGCCCGAGAGAGAGGCGAACACGTCCCGGAGAAACGGGAACCCGCACCCCGCACCCGACAGACAACAGGTGATCGCGTGAACGCGGTCCGGCCCGCGCAGGAAGGAATCCGATGAACCCCGACCCGGACAAGACCCGTACGGCGAACCGGCACGAGACCGGAGGCCTCCCCGCGATCGAGGAGCACGACCTTCCTCGGGGCCGCCACCAGTTCCACAAGGAGCGCCTGATGAGCCAGATCCACGACGACCGCCGCGCCGCCGCCGCGCGCACCCCGCGCAACCCCTTCCTGCGGAAGGCGATCCTGCTGCCCGCCGCCACCGTGCTCGCCGGAGCGCTCGCCGTCGGCGTCCTCGTCCTCACCCCGGGTGCGGGCGACAGCCCCGTCGACCGCGCCACGGGACCCGCCCTCACCACCACCATCGGCACCGTGGACGCCCAGGGCGCGCCCCGGCTCCTCGACCGCATCTCACTCGCCGCCGCCGGGGCCGACGCCCCGAACGGCCGCGCCGGCCAGTACATCTACATCGAGACGCGGTCCGCGAACACCCATGTGAAGACCGTCGACGGCAGGAGCAGCCTCGTCAGCGACCCCCTGCACACCCGGCAGTCCTGGAGGTCGCCCGACGGTCTCAAGGGCTGGCTGATCGAGCCCGGCAACACCGCCCCCGAAGGCATCACCCTGGAAGGCCGCGACGAGAAGGGCGACGTGCCGAAGGCGCACCTCGGCGCGCCCTCCCACGACTACCTCGCGACGCTCCCCACCGACCCCGACGCGCTGCTGCGGAAGATCTACAAGGAGACCGAGGGGCAGGGCAACGGCAGGGAACAGCAGGCCTTCACCACCATCGGAGACCTGCTCGTGGAGAGCTGGCCGTCCCCGAAGCTGACGGCGGCCCTCTACCGGGCCGCCGCGAAGATCCCCGGTGTCGTCATGGTGGACAGCGCCACGGACGCCGTCGGCCGCAAGGGTGTCGCCGTCGCGCGGCTCGACGAGACCAGCGGATCGCGCACCGAGTGGATCTTCGACAGCAGGACCTTCACCTTCCTGGGCGAGCGCACCGTCCAGGTGAAGGGTGAGGGCGGCGAGGGCGGCCTGATCAAGCCCGGGACCGTCGTCTTCACCCACGCGATCATGGTCCGGGCCTTCGTCGACGACATCAAGGTCGTGCCGTAGGCCTCAGGACACCCGTCCGGACGACCAACCGCCCAGCTCCGTCGGGCGGTTGGTGATGATCCCGTCCACTCCGAGCGCGTCCAGGGCCTTCCAGCGAGCCGGACTGTCGACCGTCCAGACGTTCACGGCGACCCCCGCCGCGTGCAGGTCGCGGACGAGCTCCGGGCGGGCGGACAGGGCCCGGTCCGAGGGGTTGTACGAGGCGAGGTGCAGGTCCTCGGCGACCGCGACGGGGTCGGCGTCCAGGGTGTCCCGCAGGAGCCCCAGCGGCAGTTCGGGGGCCAGCTCGTGGACGTACCGCAGGTGCGACACATCGAAGCTCTGGACGAAGACGCGGTCGCTCATGCCCTGTTCGCGCACCAGCTCGACGATCCGGGCGACCTGGGTGTAGGTGTGGCTGCCCTTCACCTCCAGGAGCAGCTTTCCGCCCCGCAGGCGAAGATCCGCCAGCTGGGCCTCCAGTGTGGGCACCTGTGTGCCGGCGAAGGCCGGGGCGAACCAGGAACCGGCGTCGAGGGAGTCCAGTTCGGTGGAGGTCAGCGAGCGGATCGGTCCCGTGCCGTCCGTGGTCCGGTCGACGGTCGCGTCGTGGAGGACGTACGGCACGCCGTCCTCGCTGGGCTGGACGTCGTTCTCGATCCAGACGGCACCGCCCCGCCGGGCCACCTCGCCGGCGATCAGGGTGTTCTCGGGGGCGGCCGAGGAGGCCCCCCGATGGGCGATCACGGTCACGGGTGTCCCTGCCGGGCGGATCCAGGGACTCGCCGCCGCGGTGTCGTCCGCCGCGGGGCGGAGGGCCGCCAGCGAGGGCGGGGCGGTGGCGACGAGCACGGCCGCGAAACCGGCGACGGCGGTGACCACGACGACCGGACCTGCGGTCGCGCGACGCCGGCGGGGACGGGAGGCGGGCGGGTGAGGGTCTCTCATGACCGCCCACTCTAAAGGGCGACGGGATGATCCAGCCGAATCGGGCGGTGGTGCTCGCGTCGTGCCGTGGGGCGGAAGAGGCGGGAGGCACGAAGAGATTCCGGAGGATTCCCTCGGGGGTGCTCACCGGAACCGGCGGGAACCTTCACCCGGCCCTCACCGAAAGTCGCCCGGTTCTGCCCGAACCGTGGAGATGTGGCTGAATCCTCCTCAACTGCGCCTCGGTCGGCGCACCGTTGCCGGTGTCGCGAACAGGTTTGCGTTTCGCTCAAGCGTTCTGGAACTCTCCGTTCGACTTACTGGCACAGGAGCAACGGAGACAACCCCACATGCCCACAAGGCGCATACGTCGCGCGTGGCTCACGGTCGCCGCCACGGCCTCGCTCGCGTTCACCGGCCTCGCGGTGCCGGCCCAGGCGGAGGACCTTCCGCCCGCCGCCCCGCAGAGCTGGGTCCAGGAGCCCCGCACGACCGAGGCGAGCGCCTCACCGTTCACCACCCAGGGCTGGACCGCCCCCGGCGGCGCGGCCTCACCCGGTGACTTCACGATGTCGCCCGGCGCGATGAACGCCGAGACCACCACCCGGGTGACCCGTCTGGACTCGGTGCTGCCCAAGTCCGGCGTCCAGAACCTGCTGGCCGGCGCGAACCGCACCGTACAGCCCTGGTGCTCCCGGGACCCGTTCGGCACCGCCTCCGACCCCGACATCAAGTACTGCCTGCAGAACGACGACTCCGTCTCGCAGGAATGGGTCCCCCAGGGCATGACCGGCGTCTCCGACGCCAAGGACAACGAGCTGTGGGGCACGGCGGGCAACATCCAGCTCTTCGCCTCCTACGACGGCTGGGACCCGGGCCGGGAGACCGACCCGAACCCGGCGACCGGCGACTGCACCACGGCCGAGCTGGAGGCCGATGACGCCTGCAACCAGAAGGGCGTCCGCATCACCTTCGTCCAGAGCCGGACCAACCCGGCCACGGGCAGCCCCGAGGTCAAGTACCGGCACGTCCTGCTGGGCTGGACCTTCGTGAACTCGGCCGACCACGTCTCCTTCGACGGTCTGCACGCCGCCGAGTACCCGATCCAGAAGGGCGTGCACGCCGGCGGGATCGTCTGGTACGGCAACTACCTCTACGTCGCGGACACCCGCAACGGCCTGCGCGTCTTCGACATGCGCTACATCATGGACCTCGACCCGGACGGCGACCCCAAGACGCACGACGCGATGGGCTCCGACACGGACGGCGTGAAGACCACCGCCGACGTCGAGGACAAGACGAAGGTCGGCCGGCACGACAACGTCTGGTACAGCTTCGGCTACCGCTATGTGATGCCCCAGGTGGCCGCCTGGAAGTTCAAGGCGACCCAGAGCAACCCGCAGGGTTCCTACGCCTGCGTCTCCACCGGCGCACCGAAGGCCTCCTACATCTCCCTCGACCGCAGCGCCACCCCGGACCGGCTGCTCATGGGCGAGTACTGCCGTCCGCAGAGCGGCTATCCGTCCACCGGCCGCATCGCCTCCTACCCGGTCGCGGACCTGGAGGGCCGCTCCGCCGACGTCACCGCGGAAGGCTGGGCCAACTACCTGCCGCTGACCAACGGCGGCGCCCAGGGCGCGGCGGCGGTGGGCGGCACGCTGTACGTGAACGAGTCGAAGGGCACGGACGAGCCGGGCAACCTCTGGCGCTACCAGTGGAGCAACGGCGACCTGGTCCCGTCGGGCCAGGCCGTCAAGACCGCCCGCGGCGCCGAGGACCTCTACGTCGAGCGCGGCGCGGGCCGGCTGTGGTCCCTGTCCGAGCACCGTCCGGGTTCTGCGGCCGACTGCACGGCCAACCGTGACAGTGCCGATCCGGCCGGGACGGACTACTGCCAGCGCGTGCTCTACGGACACCGGCTGAGCTGGCTCGACGGCCGGCCGTAGCGGAGGAAGGCGCCCCCACCGGTCGCGCCCGGCGCGTCGCCGGGCGGGGGCGCCGTCGTATGTACGGCGAAGGCGCGTCGTACAGATGGCGGGGGCGCGTCGCACGTACGGCGAAGGCGCGTACGGCCGGCGCGGTCGCCGGCACCCCCGTACGCGCGCCGCGACACGGCGGACAACGCGAGCCCTTCGCCGGAATCGACCGGTCTGCGGCATGGTGGGAGACGTGCCCGGAGCCGTGCCATCGGGGGACCTCGGCCGGGCCCGTGGAGTCGGGGGACTCATGGACACCGATGAGGTACGTGAACCGCACAGAGCCGGGCTCCGGCGGGAGCGGGGCGGCACGCCCGGCCCCGTACGCGGCCGGAGCGTGCTCGAAGGGGCGTTCGCCCTGCTCGACGCCCTGCGCCGGAGCGGTGACGAGGCAGGGGTGACCGAACTGGCGCTCGTCTGCGGGGTTCCCAAGGGCAGCGTCCATCGTCTGCTCGATCAGCTGGTCACGCTCGGCGCCGTCGAACGGAAGGGCAACCGCTACCGGGTCGGCCCCCAGCTGTACCGCATCGGCCAGGCCTGGGAGCCGCACCCGGGACTGCGGCCCGCCGCCCGGCTGCCGCTCCAGCGGCTCAGGGCCGCCACCGGAGCGAGCGTGGTCCTCACCGTGCTGCGCGAGGACATGGCGATCACCGTCGGCTCGGTCCCGGGCGACCTCGAACCCCTCCTCCCCGTACGGGACGGCGTCGCCTTCCACCTCGACACCGCCGCCGGAAAGGCCCTGCGGGGACCGTTCCGCGGCGGCGCCGTCCTCGACCGGGAGGACGTGATGGACGGGGTGTGCTGCGCCGCCCTGCCGGTCCGCACCCCGGACGGCCGCACGGTCGCGGCGCTCGCCGGCCTGGTACCGGCCGGCCGGCCGATCGACACGCTGGCCCGGGGCGTCGCCGAGGCGGGAGCCGCCATCAGCCGCGCGCTCGCCCGGGGCGGACCGCGGAGAACGGCCCCGCCGACGGCCGCGCTCGTGCCCTGACAGCGCTTCGGGCGGCGCTGTTCCGTCCAGCGGAACGCGCGTAGATGCTGTGCCTGCCCGGCGGGCACAGTAGGTGTCGTGCCGAGGGGAACGGCACACCGGCCCCGCCGAACCGGGGCGGGCCGGCATCACCGTCACGTGAGTGACCCGACGTGTGGGGGGACCACATGCGCAAGAACCGAATCGCCCGAACGGCCGCCACCGCCCTGCTCGGCCTCGGCAGCGTCGCCGCCTTCGCCGGCACCGCCCAGGCCGAGCCGATCGACTACGTGCGGATCGAGCTGGTCGAGCTGCACTGCCAGAAGAACAGCGAGGGCGACCACGACGAGGCGTACCTCAAGATCACCGACGCCAACGGCAACGCCGTCAAGGTCTGGCCCGGCAACGGCGTCAAGTACCAGACCATGGGCACCGGTTACGTCCGCTCGATGGCCGACGGCAACGGCAACGCGGCCCTCATCCTCGGCAAGCAGCAGGCCCGCACCCTGACCCTCTGGGACTACGACTCGACCAGCGGCGACGACAAGCTCGGCGCCACGCTCGTCACCGGCAGCGAGGTCGGTGCCGAGACCCAGTGGCGCTCGGTGGAGGGCTCCGGCGGCGTCTACGTCATCGGCTACCGCGTGATCGACATCTGACCGTCGCCCACCGCCGCGAGGCTCATGCGGGAAGGCCGTGCCGGATCACCGGCACGGCCTTCCTCGCTCCCGCCCCGATCAGGCGCCGTCGGGGGCGAGCAGCTCACCCGACCGCGCCACCCGCGCGTACCAGCGGGCACTGGACTTCGGGGTCCGCTCCAGGGTGTCGTAGTCCACCCGGACCGCACCGAACCGCTTCGCGTAGCCGTAGCCCCACTCGAAGTTGTCGAGGAGCGACCAGAGGAAGTAGCCGCGGACGTCCACCCCGTCCTCCATCGCCCGGTGCACCGCCTCCAGATGCGCGTGCACATAGGCGGCGCGCTCCGGGTCGTGCACCGAACCGTCCGGCGACACCACGTCCTCGTACGCCGCCCCGTTCTCGCTGATGACCATCGGGAGGTGCGGGTACGCGTCCGAGACCCGGGTCAGCAGGTCGTACAGCGCGCTCGGGTCGACCGCCCATCCCATCGCCGTCGGCTCGCCCGGCGCCCGGTGGAAGGCGACCGAGTCCGCGCCCGGCCACGGCGAGTGGTCGCTGTTGCCGTGACCGTCGTCCTGCGGCTTCTCCGCACCTTCCGGCACCTGTGAGACGAGCGTCGGGGTGTAGTAGTTGATCGCGAGCAGGTCCAGCGGCTGCCGCGCGGTCGCCGTGTCGCCGTCCCTGACGAAGGACCAGTCGGTGAGCTGCGCCGTGTCGAGCAGCAGGTCCTCCGGGTAGGCGCCCTCCAGCATCGGACCCAGCCAGATCCGGTTGCCCACGGCGTCGATCCGGCGGGCCGCGTCCAGGTCCTCGGCGGAACCCGTCAGCGGCCGCACCTCGTGGAGGTTGAGCGAGACCGAGATCTGCCGGTCCGCGGGCAGCGAGGACCGCAGGGCCTGCACCGCGAGACCGTGCCCGAGGTTCAGATGGTGGGCGGCGCGCAGCGAGGCCACCGGGTCGGTGCGGCCGGGGGCGTGCACCCCGGAGCCGTACCCCAGGAAGGCGCTGCACCAGGGCTCGTTGAGGGTGGTCCAGCGGGTCACCCGGTCACCGAGCGCGTCGGCGACGATCCCCGCGTACTCGGCGAACCGTTCGGCGGTGGAGCGCTCGGGCCAGCCGCCCGCGTCCTCCAGCTCCTGCGGCAGGTCCCAGTGGTAGAGCGTGAGCGCCGGCTCGATCCCGGCGGCGAGCAGCTCGTCGACGAGCGCCCGGTAGAAGTCCAGGCCCTTCTGGACGGCCGGCCCGCGCCCGGTGGGCTGGACCCGGGACCAGGAGACGGAGAACCGGTAGGCGTTCAGGCCGAGTTCGGACATGATCCCGACGTCCTCGCGGAACCGGTGGTAGTGGTCCACGGCCACGTCACCGGTGTGCCCCTCGAAGACCTTGCCGGGGGTGTGCGAGAAGGTGTCCCAGATGGAAGGAGTGCGGCCGTCCTCGGCAGCCGCTCCCTCGATCTGGTACGCGGCGGTGGCCGCGCCCCAGAGGAAGTCGGACGGGAACGAGCGGGTGGCGGTGAGCGGCCGGGTTTCGGACGCGGTCATAGGAGAGGGCTCCCAACACGGTTACGGGGTCGGTACGTTCGAGACGTTCGGTGAGGCGGGCGGGGCAGCCGGTCAGCTCTTGACGGCGCCGGCCGTGATGCCGCCCACGATGTGCTTGCCGAGGAAGGCGAAGACCAGGAGGAGCGGCACGGTGGAGATGAGGGCGCCGGTCAGCACGACGGCGTGGTCCACGGTGTGGTTGCCCGCGCCGAGCCCGGCGAGTGCCACCTGGAGGGTGGGGTTGCCGTCCGGGGTGAGCGCGATGAAGGGCCAGAAGAAGTCGTTCCAGGCCTGCACGAAGACCAGCATGCCGAGCACGGCCATGGCGGGCCTCGCCACCGGGAAGACCACGTGCCAGATGATCCGGAGGCTGTGCGCGCCGTCCATCCGGGCCGCCTCCACCAGCTCCATCGGCAGTGCCTCCACCAGGAACTGGCGCATGAAGAACACGCCGAACGCGGCGACGAGCGAGGGCAGGACGACCGACTGGAGCTGGTCGAACCAGCCGAGGTCGGTGATGATCTGGTACAGCGGGATGACGCTGAGCTGCGGTGGGATCGTCATGGTGGCGACCACCAGGGAGAGCAGCATGCCCCGGCCCCGGAACGGCAGCTTGGCGAAGGCGAAGCCGGCGAGCGTGGAGAACAGCACGGTGGACAGGGCCACCAGGCTCGCCACGATCGTGGTGTTGATCAGCGCCGCGCCCATGTCGACCTGGTTCCAGGCGAAGCTGAGGTTGTCCAGGAGACGGTTGCCGGGCAGCAGCGGCGCCGGGGCCTCCACGACCCGCTCGCCGCTGTGCGAGGCGGCGACCACGTTCCAGTACAGCGGGAAGAGCGAGACGAACGCGGCCACGACGAGCAGTACGTAGGTGAGCGGTCCCGCGTGGTGCTGCCGGCCGGCCGTCTGCCGGAAGCGGCGCCCGGGGCGGGTCGCCGCCGGGGCGACGGCCGGGATTCCGGACCCGGCCGGGCTCCTGTCGAGTGTGTGCGCCATGAGGTCAGCCCCCCAGCTTCTTGCGGTTGTGGCGGGAGACGAGCGCCTGGGCGCCGCCGACGAGCAGCAGGAGCAGGAGCATGACCCACGCGATCGCCGAAGCCTGGCCGAGCGCGCCGGTCACCCACCCCTTCTCGTACATCAGCAGGCTCAGCGTCTGGAACTGGTTGCCGCTGCCGCCGCTGATCCCGACGCTGCCGCCGAAGAGCATCGGCTCGCCGAACAGCTGGGTGGCGCCGATGGTGGAGACGACGATCGTGAAGAGGATGGTCGGCCGGATCGACGGGATCGTGACGCTGATGAACTGGCGCCAGCGCGAGGCCCCGTCGAGCGAGGCCGCCTCGTACAGGTCCTGCGGCACGGCCTGCATGGCGGCGAGGTAGATCAGCGCGTTGTAGCCGGTCCAGCGCCAGGTGACGATCACCGAGATGGCGATCTGCGCGGGCCACTTGGACGACTCCCAGTTCACCGGGTCGATGCCGACCCAGCCCAGGACGCTGTTGATCATCCCGTAGTCGGTGTTGAACAGCTGGGCGAAGACCAGGGTCGCCGCCGCGATCGAGGTGGCGTACGGGGCGAGGATCGCGACCCGGAAGAAGCCCCGGCCGCGGAGCTTGTAGTTGAGCAGGTGCGCCAGGCCCAGCGCCATGAGCAGCTGGGGAACGGTCGCGATCACCCCGATGGTGAAGGTGTTGAAGAGCGCGTTCCAGAAGAACTCGCTGGTCGCGAGGTCGGTGTAGTTCTCCAGACCCTTCCACGTCGGGTCCCCGCCGAGCTCGACCCGGTTGAGCGAGAGCCATCCGGTGTAGATCAGCGGGAAGAGGCCGAAGGCGGCGAAGGTGAGGAAGAAGGGGGCGACGAAGACGTACGGGATCGCCTTGATGTCCCAGCGGTAGAGCGTGCTGCGCAGGCCGCCGGGGGAGCGGTGGCCGCGCGGGCCGGGGGAGGAGGGCGGTGCTGCGGGCGGCGGGGAGCCGTCCGGCCTCGCCCGAACGGAGGTGGCCACGGGGGCGTCCTTCCAGGGTCGATGCGTGCGGTGGTGCGGACGGTGCCGGTCCGCCGCCCGCAGGCGGCGGCGGACCGGCGGGTGTCCCCCGCTACTGGTCGATCTTGTCGTCGACCAGCTTCTTGACGTTCTCCCAGGCCTTGGCCGGGTCGGTGCCGCGCTGCTCGATGTCGAGGATGCCGTTGTCGGTGAGGAAGGTCTTGACCTGACCGTCGTAGCGGCTGATCACGGCCGGGGTGATCCCGGACGCCGCGCTGGAGAAGATCTTGCCGACGGGGGTCTCACCGAAGTACGGCAGCTTCGCCTCCTGGACCGCCGAGGAGGTCAGCGTGTCCTTGGACGAGGGGATGTTGCCGTTGACCGCGAAGACCTTGGCGTGCTGAGCCGGGGCGGTCAGCCAGGCGGCCAGCTCGGCGGCCTCCTTGGTGTGCTTGCCCGCCTTGGGCACGGCGAGGAAGGAGCCGCCCCAGTTGCCGGCGACCGGCGGCGCGGCGATGTCCCACTTGCCCTGGTTGGCGGGGCCCGCCTGGTCCTTGATGATGCCGGTCATCCAGCTGGGGCAGGCGACCGTGGCGAACTTCGAGTTCTTGAAGGCGGCGTTCCAGGTGCCCTTCTCGTCGAACTGGCGCAGCTTGGCGGTCAGTCCGCCCTGGGCGGCCTTGACGGCGGTGTCCCAGGCGCTCTTCACGCCGGGGCTGTTCTCCCAGTCGAGTTCGCCGCTGGTGTTGGCGTACTGCACCGGGTCGCTGGAGACGACGGCGTTGAAGAGACCGCTCGCCGAGTCGTGGAAGGAGGTGCCGGCGGGCGCGGCCGCCTTGTACTTCTCGCCGGTCTCGATGAACTTGGCCCAGTCGCCGTGCCACAGCTTGCCGACGAGGTCGCGGTCGGTGGGCAGCTTGGCCTTGGCGAAGAGGTCCTTGTTGTAGCAGATCGCCATCGGGCCGATGTCGGTGCCGAGGGCGATGACCTTGCCGTCGCCGGTCGTGGCCTGCTTGACCTTCCAGTCGAGGAAGGCGTCGATCTTCGCGCCGCCCTCCTTGCCGAGGTCGACCCACTTGTTCGCCATCGCCGTGCCGGTGGCCTCGGCGATGTAGCCGACCTCGACGGCCTGGATGTCGGCGACGCCGCTGTTCTGGGCGAGGCGCAGTTTCAGCGTGTCCCAGTACTTCTGGCCGTCGGAGACGTTCGATTCCTCGATCTTGATGTTCGGGTGGAGTCGCTCGTACTCGGCGTAGAGCTTCGCGCCGGTCTTGTTGTCGTAGCCGAAGGAACCGAAGGTCCCGATCCGCAGCGTGATCTTCTCGGTGCTCTGGCCGCCCCCGCCGCCCTTGCCGCCGTTGTCGTCGTCGCTGCCGCAACCGGTGAGCAGGGTCGTGCCGGTCACGACGACGGCGACCGCCGCGATCGCCGCACGGCGTCCGCGTCTGCTGCTGGAAGTGCGCATTCCACTCTCCTCGTCCAAGGTGGTGCTCGTTGTGCGCCAAGAGGCCCGGCCGGCTGATCGCGGCTCGGCGGCGCCTGCCAGGACCTGATGCAAGGCTGTGCGCATCCCGGATGGGAGCGCTCCCACGTCGTTGCCGGAAGGTTGCTGCCTGGCGGGTGCGGGTGTCAAGACATGAACGCGGATTCGTTACCGGAAGGTTTTCCGGGGGTTTCGCGGGCCTGGGCGTGGACGGTCGCGTCATCTCCTGAACACACCTCGTGGCGCGGGGGTGGGGGCGTGGACTAGTGTGGGAGCGCTCCCATCCATGCCTTCGTCTCCGGCGGGACCGTGGTGAGCAGCGCGTTGTCCTACGAGGGGAGTTCGGGAGTTGTGAGCGGACGGCAGAGCGGCAGACCCACCCTGGAGCAGGTCGCGGCCAGGGCCGGGGTCGGCCGGGGCACGGTCTCCCGGGTGATCAACGGCTCCCCCCGGGTGAGCGAGCAGACCAGAACGGCCGTCGCCAGAGCCGTCGCCGAACTCGGTTACGTACCCAACCAGGCCGCCCGCGCACTCGCCGGCAGCCGTACGGACGCGATCGCGCTCGTCATCCCCGAGGCCGAGGCCCGGCTCTTCGCGGAGCCGTACTTCCTCGACCTGATCCGCGGGGTCAGCGCCGAACTCGCCGAGGCCGACAAGCAGCTGCTGCTCACCCTGGTCCGCAGCGAGCAGGAGCGGCAGCGCTTCGAGCAGTACCTGGCCGCCCAGCGCGTCGACGGCGTCCTGCTCGCCTCCGTCCACGGCGACGACCCGCTGCCCGACCGGATCAGGGAACTGGGCCTGCCCGTCGTCATGAACGGACGCCGCTCCGAGGCCGAGCCCGTGCCCTACGTCGACTCCGACAACATCGGGGCCGGCCGGGCGGCCGTCGCCCACCTGGTGGGGCGGGGGCGGAGCAGGATCGCGACCGTCACCGGTCCGCCCGACATGTACGTGGCCCGCGCCCGACTCGGCGGCTACCGGGCGGGGCTCGCGGAAGCCGGACTCGCCCCCGACGAGGAGCTGGTCTCGGCGGGCGACTTCACCGAGGAGGGCGGCCGCCGGGCGATGCGGCTGCTGCTCGACCGCCGCCCGGACCTGGACGCCGTCTTCGCCGCCTCCGACGTCATGGCGGCCGGGGCGCGGGGCGCGCTGCGGGAGGCGGGCCGCCGGGTCCCCGAGGACGTGGCCCTCGTCGGCGTCGACGACTCACCGGTGGCACGGCTGATGGACCCGCCGTTGACGAGCGTGCGGCAGCCCATCGAGGAGATGGGCCGCACGATGGCCCGGATGCTGCTGCAGGACATCGCGGAGGCGCCGGAGGAGCCCCGGCGGCGGGTGCTGCCGACGGAGCTGATCGTGCGGGAGTCGTGCTGCTGAGCGGTTCCGGGGGCGTACGCGACGGGGCGGGAGGGGGGGGGGGGGGGGGGGGGGGGGGGGGGTGGGGAGGGGGGAAGGGGGGGGGGGGGGGAGGGGCGATTCGGCACAGAGATACCACACATACAGTTCC
>NZ_JBVHZJ010000013.1:30915-124571 GCF_055574655.1 Streptomyces sp. NPDC029956
CGGCTCTCCCTGTGGACTCAGTCACAACCACCCCCCACCCTGGGTCTTCGGCCCCCGAGCCGCTCCCGGACGCCCCCCGCCCGAGGCGACGACCCGCCCCCCCCCCCCCCCCCAGGGGCCCGTGCGGGGTGTTACAGCGCCGGGTGGGCGTTCTTCAGGAGCTCCTGGAACTGGGCCGAGAACCACTGGCCCGAGATCGGGGCGTCCGGCAGCGAGCCCGACATGCTGTTCCCGTTACGGGCGTTGCCCGTGTACGTCGGGTCGCACATCCGGTCGAAGCCCTTGCCCTCGTTGTTCGGGATCTCCTTGCTGGCGCCGTCGGACTCGCCCGGGGGCTTGACCCAGACGTACGCGTCGATGCCCGCGGCGGGCGCCGCCTGGGGCCGCTCGCCGAGACCGGCACCGGACTGGTTGCACCAGTTGCCGAGGTGGATGCGACGGTCGTACTTACCGCCGTTGACGTAGGTGTCGACGGTGGTCGTGGCGCCCGGGGCGGTGGGCCGGGCGGTCCCGCCCCAGCCGTTGCGGGAGGTGTCGATCAGCATGCCGAGGTTGCTGTCGAAGCCGAGCGAGACCAGCTTGGTGCGCATCGCCTGGGCGTACGACAGCTCGTCGGTGTACCGGTTCCAGTCGACCCACTTCGACTGGCGCACGGAGACGCCGTTCACGCTGTCGTTGATGGTGAAGTGGTCCTCCTTCAGGGCGCTGTAGTTGGCGGTGTTCACGATGAAGCCGTGGACGTTGGCGACCGTGGAGCCCTCGGCCGTGGCGGCCTGCTTGAACAGCTCGGCGGAGGCGCCGAAGTTGTCGTCCCAGCCCAGCCAGCCGTGGTGGCCGGCGTCCACGTAGTTGTAGACGTTGCCGATCGCGCCGAGCTTCTTGAGCGCGTAGCCGACGCCGGTGATGTAGTTGCCGTTGGCCTTCATGACATCGCAGTTGGCCGTGGCGGTCGGGCGTCCCGAGACGTTGGTGACCAGGTTCGGCAGCGAGTCGATCTCGACCGTGGTGACGATCCGCAGGCCCGCGTACTTCGAGTCGGCGAGGATCGCGGCGATCGGGTCGATGTACTCGGTCTTGTAGCGGCCGATCTCGGTCGGGCCGAGCTCGCCGTTGGAGGCGAGCGCGGCACAGTCGCGGCCCGGCAGGTTGTAGACGACCAGCTGGACGACGAGCTCGCCGGAGCCCTTCTGCTCCAGGGCCTTGTCGAGGTGGGCGCGCAGCCCCATCGAGGTGCTCGAACCGTTGATGGCGGCGATCCGGTCCAGCCAGACGCCGGTGGGCTGGTTGGAGACCTTGGTGCCGCCGGGCTCGGCCGCCGCCTTCGCGGACCACTCGGGGTTCACGTACACCTTGGCACCGGCGTACGGGTTGTCGGCCTTGGTGCCGGGCGGCGGGGTCGTCGGGGGAGTGGTGGGCGGGGTGGTGGGCGGCTCCGTCGGCTCGGTGGCGCCGTTGCAGGTGACCCCGTTGAGCTTGAAGGTGGCCGGTACGGCGTTGCTGCCGCTGTACGAGCCGTTGAAGCCGAAGGAGGTCGAACCGCCGGTGGCGAGGGTCCCGTTGTAGGAGACGTTCTTGGCGGTGACGGCGGCACCGGACTGGGTGATGGTGGCGTTCCAGCCCTGGGTGACCTGCTGGTTGCCGACGTAGGACCACTCGACGGTCCAGGCGGCCACCGGGTCACCGGTGTTGGTGACGGTCACGTTGGCGCCGAAGCCGGTGCTCCACTGGTTGGTGATCTGGTAGTCGACCTTGCAGCCGGGGGTGGCGGCGCCGGCGGTGGCGGTGCCGAAGACGGTGGCGGTGGCGCCGGTGGCCGTGATGAGGCCGAGGGCCGCCAGGAGGGCGGTGCGGCTGGTGCGGCTCATGCGGGTGGGGGTTCCTTTCAGGGGGTGAGGCTGCGCAGGTGGTCGCGCAGCCCGATGCCGAATGCGGTGGGGGTTCCGTCGTACGAACTGATCAGTGCGGGACCGGAGTTGCAGTTCCAGGTGTTCCAGGTCCAGCCCAGGTACGAGAGGTCGCGGTCGTCGAACCACTTCATGACGCGGTCGATGAACGCGTGTCCGCAGGTGTTCTCACCGATCTCGCCCGCGAGGAGAGGTACCTCGGCGGCTACCGGGGCGAGGGTGTTGTTCCAGCACGTCTCGTCGGCGCAGGTGTTGAAGTTGTAGACGTGCCAGGCGGCGGCCAGATTGCCCGCCGGGTCCGTGGGGCGGTACGTGAGCCACTGGCTCAGGTCGTTGGAGTACGCGATGCCCGGGGCGAGGACGAGGTTCTTCGCCCCCGTGGCCCGCACCGCGTCCAGCAGGTCCTGCATGCCGGCGACCTCGTAGCCGATGCCGGGGCAGGTGCCGCCGTCGCGCCAGCAGGACCAGGCCTGGGTCGCGGTGGAGGTCGCCCGGTCCGGATAGGGCTCGTTGAACAGGTCGAAGACGACCCGCTTGTCGTTCTTGAAGGTGTTCGCCACCGAGGTCCAGAACGCCGGTGTGTACTGGGCGTTGGGCATCGGCTTCTGGCAGGAGGCGTGGACGTCGGCGCAGCCCGCGGAGTTGCCCGTGTACTGGCCGTACGTCCAGTGGAGCTCGACCACCGGGGTCATGCCGTGCGCGATGACCTTGGTGACCAGGTCCTTCACGGCGTTGATGTAGTTCGTGCCCCGGTACTCGGGCTTGATGTTGTCCAGGCCGAGCCAGCACTCCTCGTTGAGCGGTATGCGGACCGTGTTGGCCTTCCAGTCGGCGATGGCCTTGACGGAGGCGTCGTCGACGGGACCGTCCCAGATGCCGTAGCCCTGGACGCACATGAACTCGCCGCCGGAGCGGTTGACGCCGAGCAGGCGTCGGGTCGCGCCGTTCTGATCGGTGAACTTGTTTCCGGAAACGCCGAGTTCGGGCGCGCCGGTGACCGGTGTGGGTGTGGTCGGGGGAGTCGTGGGCGGGGT
Source organism: Streptomyces sp. NPDC029956 (assembly GCF_055574655.1). Taxonomy (NCBI): domain Bacteria; kingdom Bacillati; phylum Actinomycetota; class Actinomycetes; order Kitasatosporales; family Streptomycetaceae; genus Streptomyces; species Streptomyces sp. NPDC029956. The sequence goes on from NZ_JBVHZJ010000013.1 coordinate 33,854, forward strand.
GGTGGGCGGGGTGGTCGGGGGAGTCGTGGGCGGTGTCGTCGGATCGGTGGGCGTGGGAGTCGGCGTCGGGGTCGTGCCCGAGTCGCACGGTGTGCCGTTGAGCGTGAACGCGGTGGGCGCCGTGTTGGCACCCGACCACGAGGCGATGAAGCCGCCCGTGACCTTCGCGCCCGTGCCGAGCGCGGCGTTCCAGCTCTCGTTCACCACGGTGACGTCGGTCCCGGACTGGGACCACTTGCCACCCCAGCCCTGACCGACGACCTGGCCGGCCGGGAAGGCGAAGCCGAGGCTCCAGCCGTTCAGCGCGGCACTGTTGTTGGTGACGGTGACGGCACCCTGGTAGCCGCCGGCCCACTGGCCGACGACCGAGTACTCCACTGTGCAGGCGGGTGCGGCCGCGGCTCCTGAGGCCGTACCCATGAGGGCGAACGCGGTGCTCGCCATCGTGAGCGCCGCTCCGGAGAGCAGCGCGGACAGACGTGGGGGATGTCGCATGAGCGAGTCCTCGCAGCGAGGGCACACCCCTGACGGTGTGCCGACCGGACGGATTCGCTCCCACTGGTCGGGCAGACCGTAGCGTCAACTCCCGCCAAGGAAAAGAGGGGTTGGGTAAATTCCCTCGCCAATTGCCTTCGACTCTTCACGCACCTTGACGCCGATGCGTCCCAACTGCACAGTGGGAGCGCTCCCACTGGTTCAGAGCTTGTCTCCATGCACCTTTCGCTCTTCGCTCCCCCGACCTCCCGAGCCGCGAGGAGAACCACCCGCATGCCACGCCTCCGACCAAGAACGCGACCACGCCGGCAGCTGACCGCGCTGGCCGCCGCGCTCTCCCTCCCCCTCGGTCTCACGGCCGTCGGCGCCACCACGGCCCAGGCAGCCGACGTGCAGTGCAGCGTCGACTACAAGACGAACGACTGGGGTTCGGGCTTCACCGCCGAGCTCACCCTCACCAACCGCGCCACCACCGCGCTCGACGGCTGGACCCTCACCTACGCCTACGTCGGTGACCAGAAGCTCACCAACGGCTGGAGCGGCGTCTGGTCCCAGTCCGGCAAGAACGTCACGGTGACCAACGCCTCCTGGAACGGCACCCTCGCCGCAGGGGCCGCCACCACCACCGGCGCCCAGTTCACCTACAGCGGCGCCAACGCCGCGCCCACCTCCTTCGCGGTCAACGGCACCCCCTGCACGGGCGCCCACCAGCCGCCCGTCGCCGTCCTCACCAGCCCGGCACCGGGCGCCGTCTTCACCTCGGGCGACGCGGTGCCCCTCGCCGCCACCGCCGCCGCGGCCGACAGCGCCACCGTGAGCAAGGTGGAGTTCTACAGCGACACCGCGCTCCTCGGCACCGACACCACCGCGCCCTTCACCTTCAGCGCGGCCGGCCTCGCCACCGGCGCCCACTCCCTCTACGCCAAGGCCTACGACAGCCTCGGCGCCTCCGCCGAATCCCCGCCCGTCGGCATCACCGTCGCCGCGGGACCCGCGCTCGTCGCCGCCCCGAGCCAGCTCGGGGTGCGCCAGGGTGCCACCGGCACCTTCGACCTGAAGCTCTCCACCGCGCCCACCGCCAACGTCGCGGTGAGCGTCGCCCGTACCTCCGGCAACACCAACCTCACGGCGGCCCCGGCCTCGCTCACCTTCACCCCGGCGAACTGGAACACCGCCCAGAAGGTGACCGTCGCCGCCGCGGCCACCGGCACCGGATCCGCCGTCTTCACCGCGACCGCACCCGGCCACGCCAAGGCCGAGGTCACCGTCGCCCAGCTGGCCGCGAACTCCACCTACGACGCACGCTTCCTCGACCTCCACGGGAAGATCACCAACCCGGCCAACGGCTACTTCTCGCCCGAGGGCATCCCGTACCACTCCGTCGAGACGCTGATCGTCGAGGCCCCCGACCACGGGCACGAGACGACCTCGGAGGCGTACAGCTACCTCATCTGGCTCCAGGCCATGTACGGCAAGATCACCGGCGACTGGACCAAGTTCAACGGCGCCTGGGAGACCATGGAGAAATTCATGATCCCCACCCACGCCGACCAGCCCACCACCTCCTCGTACAACGCCTCGAAGCCGGCCACCTACGCGCCCGAGTGGGACCTGCCCTCGCAGTACCCGGCGCGCCTCGACTCCGGCGTGACCTCCGGCTCCGACCCGATCGCCGCCGAACTCAAGAGCGCCTACGGCACCGACGACATCTACGGCATGCACTGGCTGCAGGACGTCGACAACGTCTACGGCTTCGGCAACGAGCCCGGGAAGTGCTCCGCCGGACCGACGGCCACCGGCCCCTCCTACATCAACACCTTCCAGCGCGGCCCGCAGGAGTCCGTCTGGGAGACCGTCACCCACCCCACCTGCGACAACTTCGGCTACGGCGGGCGGAACGGCTACCTCGACCTGTTCACCGGGGACGCCTCCTACGCCAAGCAGTGGAAGTTCACCAACGCCCCCGACGCCGACGCCCGCGCCGTCCAGGCCGCCTACTGGGCCGACCTCTGGGCCAAGGCACAGGGCAAGGGCGGTCAGGTCTCCGCGACCGTCGGCAAGGCCGCCAAGATGGGCGACTACCTGCGGTACTCCATGTTCGACAAGTACTTCAAGAAGGCCGGGAACTGCGTCGGTCCGACCACCTGCCCCGCCGGCACCGGCAAGGACAGCGCGCACTACCTGATGTCCTGGTACTACGCCTGGGGCGGCGCCACCGACACCTCCGCCGGCTGGTCCTGGCGCATCGGCTCCAGCCACGCCCACGGCGGCTACCAGAACCCGCTCGCCGCCTACGCGCTCAGCGAGTACGCCCCGCTCAAGCCCAAGTCGACGACGGGCGCCGCCGACTGGGCGACCAGCCTCGACCGGCAGCTGGAGTTCTACCGCTGGCTCCAGTCGGACGAGGGAGCCATCGCGGGCGGCGCCACCAACAGCTGGCAGGGCCGCTATGCCACCCCGCCGGCCGGTACCCCCACCTTCCACGGCCTCTTCTACGACGAGAAGCCCGTCTACCACGACCCGGCGTCGAACCAGTGGTTCGGCTTCCAGGCCTGGTCCATGGAGCGGGTCGCCGAGTACTACCAGCAGACCGGTGACGCCCAGGCGAAGACGGTCCTCGACAAGTGGGTCTCCTGGGCGCTGTCCAAGACGACCGTCAACCCGGACGGCACCTACCGCATCCCCTCCACCCTCCAGTGGTCCGGCGCGCCCGACACCTGGAACGCGACGAGCCCCGGCGCCAACGCCGGGCTGCACGTCACCGTCGCCGACTACACGAACGACGTCGGTGTCGCCGCCGCCTACGCCAAGACCCTCACCTACTACGCGGCCAAGTCCGGCCACGCCGAGGCCAAGCGCGTCGCCAAGGCCCTCCTCGACGGCATGTGGGACCACCACCAGGACCCGCTGGGCATCGCCGTCGAGGAGACCCGCGCCGACTACAACCGCTTCGACGACCCCGTGTACGTACCGAACGGCTGGACCGGCACCATGCCGAACGGCGACACGGTGAACAACTCCTCCACCTTCGCCTCGATCCGCACCTTCTACCAGGACGACCCGGCCTGGCCGAAGATCGAGGCCTATCTGGCGGGCGGCGCCGCGCCCGTCTTCACCTACCACCGGTTCTGGGCCCAGGCGGACATCGCCCTGGCCATGGGCTCGTACGCGGAGCTGCTCGAATAGCAGCCGCCCCGCACGGAGCGGCTCCACGTACGACGAGACCGGGCGGACCCCGAGAAGGGGACCGCCCGGTCTTCCGCCGTCCCACCGCCGGGTGAGTACGCGTACTCAGGTGGCGCCGTCCCGGACTCCTCCATGCTGGTGCGCGAACGCCCGACCGTCTCAGGGGGGACCCGCATGACCCACGGCCTGCAGCTGCGCGCCGCCACGCACGACGACCACGACTGGATCCACGAACTGCGCCATCGCGTATACGCGGAGGAGCTGGGACAGCACCCGGTGGACCCCTCGGGGCGGCTGAGTGACGGGCTCGACGGCGACAACGTGTACCTCGTGGCCGCACGTGGGGAGACACGGATCGGTTTCGTCAGCCTCACCCCGCCCTGGGTCGGCCGCTACTCCCTGGACAAGTACCTGACGCGCGAGGAGCTGCCCCTGCTGACGGAGGAGCCGTTCGAGATCCGCGTCCTGACCGTCGAGGAGCGCTGGCGCTCCACCGCGGCGGCGCCCCTCCTCATGTACGCGGCGCTGCGCTGGGTCGCCGCGCGGGGCGGCAGCCAGGTGGTCGCGATGGGCCGCACGGAGCTGCTCGGCATGTACCTCGCGGCCGGGCTGCGGCCGGTGGGGCGGACGGTCCGCTCGGGCGCCGTCTCGTTCGAGGTGCTGAGCGGCTGTGTGGCCGAACTGACGCGGACCGTCGCCGAGCGCCACGGCCGGACGCTGGAACGGGTGCGGGCGGGCCTCGACTGGGAGCTGGACGTGCCGTTCGCTCCGCGCGCGGACGGCTGTGAGCACGGCGGTGCCTTCTTCTCCGCGATCGGCACGGACTTCCGGACTCTGACCCGCCGTCACGAGGTCGTCCCCGCCGATGTGCTGGACGCCTGGTTCCCGCCGTCACCCCAGGTCCGTGCGGTCCTGGCGGAGGACCCGGGGTGGGCGGCCCGGACCTCGCCGCCGACGGGAGCGGAGGGGCTGCTCGCGGAGCTGGCCGAGGTCCGCGAGCTGCCGGTGGAGTCGCTGGTCGTCGGGGCCGGTTCGTCCGACCTGATCTTCCGGGCGTTCGGCCGGTGGCTGACGGCGGGGAGCCGCGTGCTCCTGCTCGATCCGAGCTACGGCGAGTACGCCCATGTCACCGAGCGGGTCATCGGCTGTCGGGTCGACCGGCTCCGGCTGCGCCGGGAGGACGGCTGGCTGCTCGATCCGGCCCGGCTGGCCGCCGCGACCCGCGAAGGACTCTACGACCTCGTGGTGGTGGTCAACCCGAACAACCCGACCGGCCGCCACGCTCCCGCCGACGCGCTGCGCGCGGTGATCGAGGCCTCGCCCGCGCGCACCCGGTGGTGGATCGACGAGGCGTACCTGGGCTACGTCGATCCCGAGGACTCGCTGGCCGGGCTCGCCGCGGTCGACCCCCGGGTAGTGGTCTGCACCTCGCTCTCGAAGTCGTACGCGCTGTCGGGGATGCGGGCCGCGTATCTGGTGGCGGACCCGGACACGGCGGGGGAGCTGAGGCGATGGACGCCGCCGTGGCCGGTGAGCCTGCCGGCCCAGCTGGCAGCCGTGACGGCGCTGCGCGACCCCGGGTACTACGCGGAACGCCGGGCGCGCACCGCCGTGCTGCGCCGACGGCTCGCCGCCGACCTCGCGGAGCTCGACGGGTTCTCCTCGGTCGACGAGGGCGTGGCGAACTTCCTCACGGTGTCCCTCCCGCCGGACGGGCCGAGCGCGGCCCGGCTGGTAGGCGAGTGCCGCCGCCACGACGTGTACCTGCGGGACCTGTCGCCGATGTCCCCGGCGTACGAGGGACGGACCGTTCGCATCGCCGTCCGCGACACGGCGGAGAACGCGCGGATCGTGGCCGCCTGCCGGAGCGCGCTGGAGGCTCTGCGGACACCGGTGCGGTCCGATGTCCAGGGGGTGCCCGACGTGCCGACCGCGTCGGGTGCGGTGGAGGTGCTGGGCGGGCCGGTGTCGTCGGGCGCGGCGAGCGGGTGGGTGTCCCGGTGACGACGGTTGCCGGTCTCGTGCCCTACCTCGGCGGTGCGCTGGCGGGCGGAGGGCTCGTGGTGGCGGCGACCCGGCGGCGGGAGCTGATGGTCCGCTGGTGCGTCTGGGCGCTCGGAGTGCCGGTGGTCACCGCCGCGTTCTGGTACGGCCCGCCGGGGATCGCCGTGCTGGCGGCCCTGGTCGCGGTGGTCGCCGTGGCCGAGTACGGCGGGTTGCTGAGTCTGGGCCCGGTGGACCGCGTGCTGCTGGGCGCGGCCGTCGTCGGGCTCGTGCTGACCGTGTGGCTGGCGCCCGGAGAGGTGCTCCGGGTGGCGGCGGCCGGGGCGCTCGCGATCGCCGGGGCGCCGCTGCTGTCGGGTGATGCGGAGCACGGGCTCCGCCGCCTGGGCGCGGGCCTGCTCGGTCTCGTGTGGCTGGGTGTCCTGGCCGGTCTCGTGTGGGTGGGTGTCCTCGGCCTCGTTCTCTTCGTGGCCGTGTCGATCGCCGACATCGTCGCGTACGCGGCGGGGCGCCGTCTCGGTGGCCCCCGGCTCTCCCCGCTGTCGCCCGCCAAGCGCTGGAGCGGCACCCTGGCCGGGGCCGCGGCCGGTCTCGGCGCGCTCGCCGTGCTGTCGTCCCTGACGTGGCAGACGACGGTTGCGGTCGCGGTCGGCGGTCCGCTCGGGGACCTGCTGGAGTCGATGGTCAAGCGGGGTGCAGGGGCCAAGGACGCCGGCCGTTGGCTGCCCGGCTCCGGAGGTCTGCTCGACCGGATCGACTCGCTCCTCGTCGCCCTGGCGGTGCTGCTGCTCCTGGGCTGAGGTCCATTGACGCACGCGATCTCCCCTCCTACGTTCTCGTTCGGACATACGACCGTTGGTCGATATTTCGAACATCCTGAACGAGAGGGAATCGCGTGTCCCACCCCGAACGCACCACCCGCACCGCTCGTTTCACCCTCGACCCCGACTTCACCGTCGGACCCGTCGACCCGCGCCTCTTCGGCTCCTTCGTCGAGCACCTCGGCCGCTGCGTCTACACCGGCATCCACGAGCCCGGCCACCCCGCCGCCGACGAGGACGGGCTGCGCACCGACGTCCTGGAGCTCGTCCGCGAGCTGGGCGTCACCGCGATCCGCTACCCCGGCGGGAACTTCGTCTCAGGGCACCGCTGGGAGGACGGCGTCGGGCCCGTCGGGGAACGCCCACGTCGGCTCGACGTCGCCTGGCGGTCCACCGAGACCAACCGCTTCGGCCTGAGCGAGTTCATCGCCTTCCTCAGGAAGGCCGGGCCGCAGGCCGAGCCGATGATGGCGCTCAACCTCGGCACCCGGGGCATCACCGAGGCCATGGACCTCGTCGAGTACGCCAACCACCCCGGCGGCACCGAGCTCTCCGACCGTCGGATCGCCCACGGCGACAAGGACCCCTTCGGCATCCGCCTCTGGTGCCTGGGCAACGAGATGGACGGCACCTGGCAGACCGGGCAGAAGACCGCCGAGGAGTACGGCCGGCTCGCCGCACAGACCGCGCGCGCCCTGCGCCAGATCGACCCCGGGCTCGAACTCGTCGCCTGCGGCAGCTCCGCGCGCGGCCTCCCCACATTCGCCGCCTGGGAGGCCACCGTCCTCGCCGAGACGTACGAGGTCGTCGACCACGTCTCGCTGCACGCCTACTACGAGGAGACCGACGGCGACCGCGACTCCTTCCTCGCCTCCGCCGTCGAGATGGAGGCCTTCATCGAGGAGGTCGTCGCCACCTGCGACCACGTCGGGGCCCGGCTGAAGTCGGCGAAGCGGCTGACCCTCTCCTTCGACGAATGGAACGTCTGGTACCAGCGCCGGCCCAACCCCCACCCGGTGGAGGACTGGCAGGAGGCGCCCCGCCTCCTGGAGGACGTCTACACGGTCACCGACGCCGTCGTGTGCGGCAGCCTCCTCATCACCCTGCTCCGGCACGCCGACCGCATCGCGGTCGCCTGCCTCGCCCAGCTCGTCAACGTGATCGCCCCGATCATGACCGAGCCCGGCGGCCCCGCCTGGCGCCAGACCACCTTCTTCCCCTTCGCCCAGGCCTCCCGGTACGGCCGCGGGACCGTGCTCGACGTGCGCGTCGACTCGCCGCCGTACCCCACGGAGCGGTACGGCGACGTCCCGCTGCTGCACGCCACGGCCGTACGCGACGAGGACGGCGGTGTCACCGTCTTCGCGGTCAACCGCGGCCGGAACGCGCCCCTTCCGCTCGAGGTCGCCCTGCGCGGGCTCGACCTGGGCCGGGTCGTCGAGCACAGCGCGCTCGCCGACGCGGACCCGGAGGCCCGCAACACCCTCGACGAGCCGGAGCGGGTCGCGCCGCACGCCGTGGCGGGCGCGACGCTCGTGGACGGGACGCTGCGGGCCGTCCTCGAACCGATGTCGTGGAACGTGATCCGGCTGCGCTGACGCCCTCCTCGACGGACGTTCCGGCGGTGGTCCCGGCGACCGCCTCGGCGGCCGTTCCGACAGGCTCGTAGCTGCGCGCAGTTGAATCCTTTCAGCTCTTGCCCCCGCACCCCCTCCTCGAAGCGCTTCGAAAGATCCTGTCCGAAGCGTTGACGTGACTGGCGGGCGAACCTACTTTGTCCCAGCAAGCGCTTTCCTGAAACGTTCTAATCACACGCGCGGGAGGACGAACTGTGCGTACTCAAAGCACTGTCGACCGTCGGAGTCTGCTGAAGTTCGCAGGCGGGTCACTGGCGGCTCTCGGCCTGACCGCCGCGGGATGCGGCACCGGCTCCGGATCCGGGGACGGCACCGTCACCCTCCGGTACGCCTGGTGGGGCTCCGACGACCGGGCCAAGCGGATCAACCAGACGATCGCCCTCTTCGAGAAGAAGCACCCGAAGATCAAGATCAAGACCGACTTCCAGCCGTACGCCGACTTCTGGAAGAAGTTCAACACCCAGGCCTCGGGCGGCAACGCCCCCGACGTCTTCCAGAACGCCATCGGCTTCCTGCGCAAGTACGACGCGAAGAACGTCCTGCTCGACCTGCGCGAGCAGGCCGAGCAGGGCAACCTCCGGCTCGACGGCTTCCGGGCCGGCCTGGAGAAGTTCGGCGAGGTCGACGGCAAGCTCCTCGGCATACCCGTCGGCAGCAACTCGATGGCCCTGGTCGTCGACCGGACGGTCCTCGCCAGGGCGGGCGTCGCCCCCAAGGCCGGATGGACCTGGGACGAGTACCACGCCGCCCTCGCCAGGATCCGCGACACCCAGGGCCGCGCCGGCGACGCCGGCCCCTACGGGATCATGTACCTGTACGACCTCTACCTGCGCCAGCAGGGCAAGGCCTTCTTCACCACCGCCGGACTCGGCTTCACCGAGGCGGATCTGACGGACTGGTGGACCAAGGCGCACCAGGGCGTGACGTCCGGCGTCTACGCCGACCCGAAGCGGACGATCCAGGCCAAGCCGAAGTCCGCGGTCACCGCCGAACTCGCCGCCTGCGAGTTCACCTGGGACAACTTCACCGTCCGCTACGCCTCCGAGGGAAAGAGCCGGTACGGTCTCGCCCCCATCCCGACCACCGACGGCCGCAGGACCGGCCAGTACCTCGGCTCGCTCATGCTCAGCGGCTCCCGGCGCACCAAGCACCCCGAGGAGGTCGCCCGGTTCATCGACTTCATGGTCCACGACCCCGAGGTCGGGAAGATCATGGGTTACGACCGCGGGGTCCCGGCCACCACGGCCCAGTACGAGGCGTACGTGCCGAGTGACGAGGTCGGCAGGCAGATCGCCGCGTACGAGAAGCAGCTGGTGGAGAGCCGCGTCCTGGAGCCCATCACCCCGCACCCGGCCGGTGCCGATGTCACCGAGGCAGCCTTCCTGCGGCTCGGCGAGGAGATGTCACTGGGCACGAGGCCCGTCCCGGACGCGGTGAAGCAGTTCTTCACCGAGGCGAAGACGGCGCTCTCCTCCTGATGGACGCCGCCGTGACCTCCGTACCGGACGCCGGGTCGAACCCCGTACCGCACCCCGAGCCGGCGACCCCGCCGGAACAGCCTGCCGCCCCCGCGGACGCCGGCTCCGGCGGGGGACACCCGCACCCGAAGCCCGGCGGCGCCGGGCGGAACGGCGGAGCGGGCCGGCCGGACGGCACAGGCCGGCCGGGCGCCGCCGGACCGCGCGACCGGGCCCGCCGCGAGACCCTCGCCGGCTATCTCTTCATGTCCCCCTGGATCGCCGGCTTCCTCCTGCTCACCGCGGGGCCCATGGTCGCCTCGCTCTACTTCGCCTTCACCGACTACAACCTCTTCGACGCACCGAAGTGGATCGGCCTCGACAACTTCACCGAGATGTTCGGCGACCCCCGCTGGCGCACCTCCGTCGAGGTGACGGGCTGGTACGTGGTGATCGGCACCCCGCTCAAGCTGGCCGCGGCACTCGGGGTGGCGCTGCTGCTCAACCAGAGCCGCCGCGGACAGGGCTTCTACCGTGCCGCGTTCTACGCACCCTCACTCGTCGGCGCCAGCGTCTCCATCGCCATCGTCTGGCGGGCGCTGTTCTCCGACGGGGCCGCCATCGACCGCGGGCAGCAGTTCCTCGGCATGGAGGCCGGCGGCTGGATCGGAGATCCCGACCGCATCATCTACAGCCTGGTCGCCCTCACGGTCTGGCAGTTCGGTGCCCCCATGGTCATCTTCCTGGCCGGACTCAAGCAGGTTCCGCGCGAGCTGTACGAGGCGGCGGAGGTCGACGGCGCGGGACCGTGGCGGAGGTTCTGGAGCATCACCCTGCCGATGATCTCCCCGGTGCTCTTCTTCAACGTGCTCCTGGAGACCATCCACTCCTTCCAGATCTTCGGATCCGCCTACATCATCGGCAGCCAGGGCAACGCCTGCGGACCGGCCGACGGCACCCTCGTCTACACCTGCTACCTCTACATCCAGGGCTTCGAGAACAGCCGGATGGGCCTCGCCTCGGCGATGGCATGGATGCTGCTGCTCGCCGTCGCCCTGGTCACGGCGTTCCTTTTCTGGTCCCAGCGGCGCTGGGTGCACTACGAGGAGGGGGCCCGATGAGCCTCGTACGCACCCGGACCGCCGCGCGGACGGGAACGGGCCGCACGGCGGGCTCGCTCGCCTGGCACGTCGGCGCCCTCGCCGTCCTCGCGGTCATCCTCTACCCCGTGGTGTGGGTCGTCGGCGGCTCGTTCAAGCCGAACGACGAGATCGTCGGCAGCCTGTCCCTCTTCCCCACCGAACCCATCACCGACAACTACCGGCGGCTCGCCGACGGCATCGCCGACATCCCCATCACCACCTTCTTCGGCAACTCCCTCTTCCTGGGCATCGGTTCGGTCATCGGCGTGGTCCTCTCCAGCTCGCTCGCGGCCTACGCCTTCGCCAAGATCCGTTTCGCCGGGCGCGGACTGCTCTTCACCTCGATGATCGGCACGCTGCTCCTGCCGTACCACGTGCTGCTCATCCCGCAGTACGTGCTGTTCCAGAAGCTCGAACTCATCAACACCTACACGCCGTTGCTCATCGGGAAGTACCTCGCCACGGACGCCTTCTTCGTCTTCCTGATGCTCCAGTTCATGCGCGGGCTGCCGAAGGAACTCGACGAGGCGGCGCGGCTCGACGGCTGCGGACACCTGCGGACGTACTGGTCGATCGTGCTGCCGCTGTGCCGGCCCGCGCTCATCACCAGCGCCATCTTCACGTTCATCAACGCGTGGAACGACTTCATGGGGCCGCTGATCTATCTCAACGAACCCGAGAAGTACACGGTCTCGCTCGGCCTCAAGATGTTCGTCGACCAGGACGGCGTCGCCAACTACGGCGGCATGATCGCGATGTCGCTGGTGGCGCTGCTGCCCGTGGTCGCGTTCTTCCTCGCCTTCCAGCGGTACCTCATCGACGGCATGGCCACGTCGGGCCTCAAGGGCTGAGGGGCGTGCCGAGATGAGAGCCAGATTCCTGGCACGGTTCGCCGTCTTCGCCGAGTGTCTGCTCGTCGGGGTGTGGATCGCCGTCGCCGCGCTGCCCCTCGTCACCCTCCCCGCGGCACTCGCCGCCGGCGCCGCGCACCTGCGGCGCTGGACCGCGGACGAGGAGACCGGCCTGCGGTCCTTCGTCGCCGACCTCCGCCGGGCGATACGGGGCGGAGGATGGTCGGCGGGCCTCGGCTACGGGGCCGCGCTCGCCCTGGTCGGTGCCGACCTGGCGTTCGTACGGGCGCTGCCCGTGCCCGGCGGCCGGGCCGCCGGGGCCCTCGCGATCCTCGCGGCGCTCTGGCTGACGGTCACCCTGCTGAGGGCGGCCACGGCCTGGCGCCCGGAACGGCGCTGGCGCGATCTGCTCGGCCCCGCGGCCCGTCGCGCACTCTGCGACCCCGCGGGCTCGCTCCTCGTCGTCTGCGGCCTGGCGGTGATCGTCGCCTCGGCCTGGTTCTCCGCCCCCCTGGCCCTGCCCGCCCTGGGCATCCTCGTCGCCTCGACCCTGGCGGCGGAACGCCGCCGGCCGTCTCCGGCCGCGGCCTGATCCACCGGTCCGAGCCGGGGCCGCTCACGCACCCTCCCCCTCCGCCGGCGTGCCCTCCTCGGCATGCCCATGAAAGGAGTTCCCGTGTCCGCCGTACCTCGTCGCTCCCTCCTCAAGGCCGCCGCCGTGGCAGGGGCCGCCGTGCAGTTCAGCTGGGCGCTCGGGCGTGGGGACGCCCGGGCCGCCGTGGCCGCCGAGACCCCGGCCGACGAGCGGCCCGCGCGCGTCACCTGGCTGGAGCCCGGGGGGCTCGGCGCCGCCGCCGGCTCGACCTTCGGCGTCGCCTGGCCCAAGGGAGTCCACCCCGACGGCCGGGCCTTCGCGCTCACCACCGCCGACGGCACCGACGTGCCCGTGCAGACCTGGACCACCGCCCGCTGGCCCGACGGCTCCCTCAAGTGGACCGCGCACGCCGTCGGTCCCGAGGCCGCCGGGGCCGAGCGGTTCACCCTCGCGCCCGGCACCCCCGCGACCGCCGCACAGACCGTCTCCGTCACCGAGACCGGCCGCCGGATCACCATCGACACCGGCACCGTCCGGGCCGTCGTCTCCAAGGACGGTGGGAGGAAGCTCGTCGAGTCCGTCACCCGCGACGGCGTGACGATCGCCACCGACGGCCGGCTCGTCCTGCTGCGGCAGAGCGACCTCGACGACGGCGACCACGGCGACGCCGCATGGGACCGGTTCGACGGCGAGATCTCCCGCGCCGTCGTCGAACAGCGTGGCCCCGTCCGGGCCGTGGTCCGCATCGACGGCAAGCACCGCAAGGGAAGCCGCAGTTGGCTGCCCTTCTCCGTGCGCCTCTATTTCTACGCGGGCTCCGAGTCGTTCCGCATGGTCCACACCATCACCTATGACGGCGACCAGAAGAAGGACTTCGTCCGCGGCCTCGGCGTCCGCTTCACCGTCCCCCTGCGGGACGCCGCGTACGACCGGCACGTCCGGATCGCCGGCGAAGGCGCCGGGTTCCTCACCGAGGCCGTCCAGGGCGTCACCGGACTGCGCCGCGACCCCGGGGCCGCCGTCCGCACCGCCCAGGTCAAGGGCGAGAGGCTGCCCGACCCCGCCACCTGGGACCAGCGCGTCACCACCCGCATGCAGTACGTCCCGGCCTGGGGCGACTACACCCTCGCCCAGCTCTCCGCCGACGGCTTCACCCTCCGCAAGCGCACCAAGCCCGGCCACGGCTGGATCCCGGCCGGCGGCGGCCGTCGCGCGAGCGGCTTCGGCTACGTCGGCGGGGTGACCGGCGGACTCTCCTTCGGCCTGCGGGACTTCTGGCAGAAGCACCCCGCCCAGCTCGACATCCGCGGCGCCGCCGGTGACGCCGCCGAGGTCACCCTCTGGCTCTGGTCGCCCGAGGCGCAGCCCATGGACCTGCGCTTCTACCACGACGGCATGGGCCAGGACACCTTCCCCGAGCAGCTCGAAGGCCTCAACATCACCTATGAGGACCACGAACCCGGCTTCGGCACCCCCTACGGCATCGCCCGCACCAGCGAGCTGATGTTCTGGGCCAACGCCGCCACCCCCACCGCCGCGACCCTCGTCGACCAGGCCGCCGCCGTCCGCACCCCGCCGCAGCTCGCCGTCAGCCCCGAAGACCTCGTCCGTGCCCGGGTGTTCGGCGGGCTGTTCTCGCCCGTCGACCGCTCCACCCCCGCCAGGGCGACCATCGAGGACCGCCTCGACTACCTCTTCACCTACTACAAGGACCAGGTGGAACAGCGCCGTTGGTACGGCTTCTGGGACTACGGCGACATCATGCACACCTACGACGAGGACCGGCACCAGTGGCGGTACGACGTCGGCGGCTACGCCTGGGACAACTCCGAACTCTCGCCCGACCTGTGGCTCTGGTACGCCTACCTCCGCTCCGGCCGCGCCGACGTCTTCCGCTTCGCCGAGGCCATGACCCGGCACACCGGCGAGGTCGACGTCTACCACCTCGGCACCTGGGCCGGCCTCGGCACCCGGCACGGCGTCCAGCACTTCGCCGACAGCGCGAAGCAGCAGCGCATCTCCACCGCCGTCTACCGCCGCCCCTACTACTTCCTCACCGCCGACGAACGCGTCGGCGACCTCATGCACGACCTGGTCGACTCCGACGAGACCTTCCTCGCCCTCGACCCCGTCCGGAAGATCCGCACCGAGCCCTACACCCCCGACCGGCACGCCCTCTCCATCGGTTTCGGCACCGACTGGAGCGGTCTCGCCGCCGCATGGCTCACCGAATGGGAGCGCGGCGGACCCAAGGCCGCCAAGGCCGAGGCCCGGCTCCGCTCCACCATGGAGACCATCGCCGCCCAGCCCAACGGCTTCGTCCAGGGCGCCGGTCTGTACGACCTCGACACCGGCCGCTTCGCCGTCGCCGACAAGCCCGTCGTCGGCGTCTCCCACCTCTCCGCCATGTTCGGCCTGGTCGAGATGTGCGCCGAGCTCATCGACCTCGTCGACCAGCCGAGGTTCAAGGAGGCCTGGCTCGACTACTGCCGCTACTTCAACGCCTCCAAGACCGAGCAGGCCGCCCGCTACGGCCAGAACTTCGGCACCCTCCTCCTCTTCCAGGGGCACTCGCGCCAGGACGCCTACGCCGCGGCCCAGCTGAACGACACCGAGCTCGCCCAGCGCGCCTGGGCCAGGTTCGACAAGAGCGACGGCTACACCTCCGCCATGGTCTGGGACAAGACACCCGTCCAGGGGCCGGCCGCCCTCGAACCGGGCTACGAGCACCTGTGGATCAGCACCAACACCACGGCCCTGTACGGCCTGGCCGCCATCCAGAACCTCGCCCTCGTCGGCGACCACCTGCCCGCGTGACCACCGGAGGCCACCCGATGAGGTGACCCTTCCACTCCCTGGTCCTCGACCACTGGGACTACCGCGACCCGGTCGACGAGGGTCTCGACATCCTGTGCGCGATCCTGGCGATCGCGGTCATCCGCCGGGTGACCGCGGCCCAGCCCGCCGGCCCGCTGCCGTACTTCCACATGACCTGAGCCCCGGCCCCCGCCGAGGGACCGGGGACGAAGGTCAGCCGAGCGGGGCGAAGGCGAGGGAGAACGCCGCCGGGGCCGCGTCGAGCCGGTACTCCGGCAGCACCCCCGGTCCGCAGGACTGGGAGCCGATGCCGTGCTGGGCGTGGTCCAGATGCAGCCACAGCGTGTCACCCGCCACCAGCTCGCCGCGGTGGTCGGCCGCGTCCAGCTGCTCGGTCGTCCAGCGGCGGGCCGTGAAGGCGAAGACGGGGTCGCCCTCCACCCGGACGCCCGCAGCCGCGGAGGCCAGCTCCACCCACCGCGTGCCGATCCGGGCCCCGTTCTCCTGCGGCCGCAGGTACGGGGTGTGGAGCGCGTCCACGGTCGCCTCCCAGCGGCCGAGCCGCGCCGCCTCCCGTGTGTCGGGGTACGCCTCGCCCGGCCCCGCGCCGTACCAGACCACCCGGTCCAGCGCGGCCGGCAGCCCGAGCCGGACCCCGAGCCGGGGGAGCGGCACCCGCCAGTCGCCCTCGGGGACCACCTCGACGTCGAGCCGTAGGACGGTGCCGTCCGAGGACCAGCGGTACGTGGTGCGGAGCCCGACGTCCGACGCGGCGGGTGCGACCCGCGACCGTACCGTCAACCCCGCCTCGTCCACGACGACGTCGTCCGTACGGTGCCGCATCCGGTGCAGTCCGAGCGCGCGCCAGAGCGGGCCGTGGCGCTCGTCGGGCTGCCAGGGCGCGCCCTCGTCGTTGTCGGTCGGCGCCCGCCAGACGTCGAGACGCGGGCCGGCGGTGACGGGGAGGGAGCCCAGGGCCAGGAGAAGACCGGTCCGGGAGTCGAAGACGCCCGGACCGAGAGCGGTCCGGCCGTCCGCGCGCGTCGGGTGGACGGGCGGCAGGGGCGTGCGACGGGACGGCGCGGTGGCCGGGATCTGTCCCCAGGCGATCTCGTGCCCGGCGGGAGCCCACGCCGTGTCGTGCGCGAGCAAGGCCCGTACCGTCCACAGGGTCTCCGCCCCGGCGGGATGCGCGGGCGGTACGGGAAGCGTGATCCGGGCACTCGCTCCGGCGGGGAGAGCGGGCACGTCGAGGGGGCCGGTGGCGAGGCTCTCGCCGTCGGCGAGGAACGACCAGGTGAAGGCGAGATGCGCGAGGTCGGAGACGTCATGGCCGTTGGTCACCAGGGCCGTGCCGGCCCCTCCGTCGGCGATACGGACCGGTTCGACGACCTTCTTGTACTCCAGGAGCCCCGGCGACGGCGTCCGGTCGGGGAAGAGCAGTCCGTCACAGACGAAGTTGCCGTCGTGCAGCTCCTCCCCGAAGTCGCCGCCGTAGCCGTACCCGTGGACCGGATGGACGAGACCGTGGTCGATCCACTCCCAGACGAAGCCTCCCTGGCAGCGCTCGTACATCTCGAAGAGCCGCTGGTAGTCGGCGAGTCCGCCGGGACCGTTCCCCATCGCGTGCGCGTACTCGCAGAGGATGAAGGGGAGTCGGCGGCGGGCCTCGGGGCCCTCGTCGGCCCGGCGGCCGATCTCCTCGACCTCGGCGTGCGGCGGGTACATCCGCGAGTAGACGTCGGTGTCCGCGCAGGAGCGGTCGCCCTCGTAGTGGACCGGTCGGGACGGGTCACGGTCGCGGATCCACCGCGCCATCGCGGTCAGACCGGCACCGGTGCCGCACTCGTTGCCCAGCGACCACATCACCACCGAGGGGTGGTTCTTGTCCCGCTCGACCAGCCGCGCCGCCCGGTCGAGCAGCGCAGGGGTCCACCGCGGGTCGTCGACCGGGTTGCCCTCCCAGGACAGCTCCTCGAAACCGTGGGTCTCCAGGTCGCCCTCGTCGATCACCCACAGCCCGTACGCGTCGCAGAGATCGAGGAAGGCGGGGTGGGGCGGGTAGTGGGAGGTGCGGACGGCGTTGATGTTGTGCCGCTTCATCAGCTCGACGTCCTGGCGCATCGTCGCCAGGTCCAGGCTGCGCCCGTGCTCCGGGTGGAACTCGTGCCGGTTCACGCCCCGGAAGAGCACCCGTCGCCCGTTCACCGTCATGACGCCGTTCTCGACGGCCACCGTCCGGAAGCCGACGCGGAGCGCGACCCGCTCCCCGCCCGCCGCGAGTTCGGCCTCGTACAGGCGGGGGACCTCGGCGCTCCACGGCTCGACCGGCACCGTGGCCGCCTCGCCGGTGGCGAGGTCGAGGCCGAGCTCGGGCACGGTCACCCGGCCCGGCACGTCGCACTCCACCCGCAGGGTGCCGGTGCCGGTGACGTGGTCGTACGAGGCATGGGTGAAGAAGTCGCCGGGCGCGCCCTCCGGCCGGTGCAGCAGGGTCACGTCGCGGAAGACGCCCGGCAGCCACCACTGGTCCTGGTCCTCCAGGTAGGAGCCGGAGGACCACTGGTGGACGCGGAGGGCGAGGACGTTGTCCCGGGGCCTCAGGAGGTGGCCGACCGCGAACTCGTGGGCCAGACGCGAGCCCTTGAACTCGCCCAGCTCCGTGCCGTTCAGCCAGACCCGGGCGCACGACTCGACCCCGTCGAGACGGAGCACCGCGCCGCCGGCCTCCGGCCAGTCGGCGGGCAGGTCGAAGCGGCGCAGATGGTCGCCGGTCGGGTTCTCGGTGGGGACGCGGGGCGCGTCGACGGGGAAGGGATAGCGGACGTTGGTGTAGACGGGGCCGCCGTGCTCACCGGCCGAGGGCCCGCCGTCCGGGCCGCCCGCCGGTCCGCCGTACGCCTTCCCCTGGAGCACCCAGTGGCCCGGCACCGCCACCGTCCCCCAGGCGCCCGCGTCGAAGTCCGGCGCGGCGAAGGACGCGTCCTCGGCGTCGGCGGTGGGGGAGAGCCGGAAGGCCCAGTCCCCGTTCAGGGACAGGGCGGCGGCGTCGGAGCGGGGGTACCAGGCACGCGGCGGCAGCGTGCCGCGGCCCGGCGAGACGTCTTCGTACCAGGGCAGGTCGGACATGGTCCTCCGGTCGGAGAGCGCGCGGGGGAGAGCGCGGGAACGGGCGCGGGAGAGGGTGGGAACGGGCGCGGGAGAGGGTGGGGGAGAAGGAGAGGGGAACGGAGAACGAGGAGATCAGCGGCGCAGAAAGCGCCTTCCGTCCGGAGTCCATCCCACCGCGCCCGGCGTCCCCGCACAACCCCGCCCGGCCGCCCGGCGCTTGGACTCTTCGCGGCCCGCCTGGACAGCTCGACGAGCGGCCGCTTAGGGTCGGGGTCCGAATCAT
Organism: Streptomyces sp. NPDC029956; assembly: GCF_055574655.1. Classification (NCBI taxonomy): domain Bacteria; kingdom Bacillati; phylum Actinomycetota; class Actinomycetes; order Kitasatosporales; family Streptomycetaceae; genus Streptomyces; species Streptomyces sp. NPDC029956. Next base: position 52,253 of record NZ_JBVHZJ010000013.1, read on the forward strand.
CGACGGGCGCCGTTCGCCCGGAACACCGGGAACAGCCGAGGAGCGCGCACGTGGTCACCCTCGCCGATGTCGCCCGTCACGCCGGGGTGTCGGCCAGCACCGTCAGCTACGTGCTCAGCGGCAAACGCTCCATATCCGCCCCCACCCGCGAGCGGATCCAGCACAGCATCGACACCCTCGGCTACCGGCCGCACGCCGGCGCCCGCGCGCTCGCCAGCAGCCGCACCGACATCCTCGCCCTGATGATGCCGCTCCGTACCGGTCTCTACGTGCCGGTCATGATGGAGATCGCGATGGCCGTCACCACCACGGCGCGCTCCCACGGCTACGACGTCCTGCTGCTCACCGGCGAGGAGGGCCCCGAGGCCGTCCGCCGCGTCGAGGGCAGCGCCATCGCCGACGCCATGATCGTCATGGACGTCGGACTCGACGACCCCCGGCTCCCCTGCCTCCAGGAGGCCGAGCGGCCCGCCGTCCTCATCGGCCTCCCCACCGAATCCGCGGAAGCAGCCGACACCGCCGGACTCGACTGCGTCGACCTCGACTTCGAGGCCGCCGGAGCGCGCTGCGTCGAGCACCTCGCCGCACTCGGCCACACCGGCGTCGCCGTCCTCGGCGAACCGCCCGCCGTCTACGAGCGGGGTACGGGCTTCGCCGCCCGCACCCTCACCGGACTGCGCGCCGCCGCCGCGACCCACGGCGTCGGCCTGCTCCACCGGCCCGTCGACGGCACCTACGCGGCCGTCACCGCCGCCGTCACCCGCGTCTTCGAGGAACGCCCCGGCACCACGGCCCTCGTCGTCCAGAACGAGGCCGCCGTCGAGCCGCTGCTCGCGCTCCTGCGGCACCAGGGCCGTGCCGTGCCCGAGGACGTCTCCGTGGTCGCCATCTGCCCCGACCAGGTCGCCGTCCACGCCTCCGTACCGCTCACCGCCGTCTCCGTGCCCGCCCAGGAGATGGGCCGCCTCGCCGTCGAACGGCTCGTCGGACGCCTCTCCGGCGAAGAGCCCCGGGGTACGGAGCTCATACCGCCGCTGCTGACCGCCCGCGCGAGCACGGGCCCGGCCCCCTCCGGCCCGGCCTTCACCGGTCTCACCGCCGCCCCTGCCTCCGCCGCCGGCCCCGCCTCCGCCGGCCCCGCCCTGCCCGGACCCCGCGTGTCCGGATCCGCCCCCACGGAGGACCGTCGTGGTCGCGGCGGACACTGAGGCCGAGGACAGCGCGGCCGAGTTCCGGGCGTTCTTCGAGCGCCACTACGCCGAACTCGCCCGCCTGGCACACCTGTTGACGGGCGAGACCGATGCCGCCGACGACCTCGCCGCCGACGCCATGCTCGCCCTCTGGCACCGCTGGGACCGGGTGCGCGCCGCCGACCACCCCGCCGCCTACGCCCGCGGCGTCGTCGCCAACCTCGTCCGCACCCGGATCCGGGGCACCGTCCGGGAGCGGCGCCGTATCGCCGCCTTCTGGGACCGGCGCCCCGACCACACCGAGGACCCGGACGTGCCCGCCGTCGTCGACGTACGGACGGCGCTGCGCGCCCTGCCGTTCCGCAAGCGCGCCTGCGTCGTGCTCCGGCACGCCTTCGACCTCTCCGAACGCGACACCGCTCTCGCGCTCGGCGTCTCCGTCGGTACGGTCAAGAGCCAGACCGCCAAGGGCATGGCCGAGCTCCAGCGGCTGCTCGGCCCCCGGGCCACCACCGAACTCGCCGCGGGGAGACGCTGATGGACGAGACACAGCTCCGCCGCGAGCTGCGGGAGACGGCGCTCGCGCACCGGCCGGACCACGCCCGCATGCTCGCCCGGGTGGAACGCGGCATGGCCGCACCCGCCCCGGCGGCCCGGCCGCCCCGCCCCGCGACCCGCTGGACCGGGCGGCGCTGGACGGCCGTCGTGGCCGTCGCCGCGGCCGTCGCGGGAGTCGTCGGCCTCGGTGGTCTCGCGGCGACCACGCTGAACGACCGGCCCGTGGCGCCCGCCACCGGGCTCCCCGCGCCCGGTCCGAGCGCCCGGGCGACCGCCACGATCGACCCCGGCAGCAACCGCTGGTGGGCGCAGAGCGATCTCGGCCTGACGACGGACACCCCTGTCAGCGGCCTCACCGTGGAGCTGAGGATCGTCCGCACCCCCGGGGTCGTGAGCACCGGCCATTGGCGCACCCGCCCCGCCGAGGACTTCACCGCGACGGTGACCGAGGAGGGCCGGGAGCTGGTCTACCGCTGGACGCTCAAGCCGGGCCGGTCGGTCCCGCCGGGTCCCCATGCCTTCGCCGGTCAGTACAACCACGCCGAAGGGGTACGGGACGCCTCGGCCGACACGTACACCGTCGTCCTGACGGGCCCCGACGGCGGCCGCTCCACCCTGCGCGGAGACTTCGGGACGCCCGGACCGAGCTGACGCCCGGGCCTGGGCGACGAACGGGCCTGGGCGACGAACGGACCTGGGCGACGAACGGACCTGGGCGACGAACGGACCTGGGCGACGCCCGGACCGAGGTGACGACCCGGGCGGCCGGGATCAGACGCCGGTCGTGGACCCGGGGCGGACGATCATCAGGACGACGACGACCGCCCAGAGGACGTTGAACACCCCGGTGACCATGGAGAGCCGGGACGCCGTCGGCCGCGCCTCCTCCTCGGTGGCCGCGCCCTCGGCGAGGGCGAGCATGCGCCGCTGACCCGGCAGGACGGCCAGGCCGAGCAGGGCCGCGGCGGCGACGGTCAGCACGAGCGAGACGATCAGCCACGCGTCGGTCAGTACGCCGAGCTGGGCGCCGGTGGCGATGCCGAACACCGGCACCACGACCCCGGCGACGGCGTAGCCGGTGCAGATCCGATGGAGGAGTGCGGCCGTGCCCGTCCCCTCGGACCGGCCGTCCCGCTGCTCCTCCCCGCCGCCGCAGGCCCGGAGCGCGAAGCGCGGGAACATCGAGGCGGCGACGGTGATCGACCCGACCGTGACGATCGCCACCAGGACGTGGACGGACAGCAGGAATTCGGTCACGGCGCATGCCTCCGGACGAGAGCGGGATGTTCTGGCTGCCAATAGGTTGGCTACCAATACATACACTGCCTACCCCTCACCTGTGTAGGCTGCCTACTCATGAAGGCGGATGCGGTGCGAGGGCACCTGGACGGACTGCTGCTTGCGGTGCTCGAACCGGGCCCGCTGCACGGGTACGCGATCATCGCCGCGGTGCAGCAGCGCAGCGGAGGCGTGCTCGAACTGCGGACGGGCACCATCTATCCGGCCCTGAACCGGCTGGAGCGCACCGGCCTGCTGAGCAGCAGCTGGCAGTCCTCCGGGGAGCGCCGACGCCGGTGCTACGAGCTGACCGACGAGGGCCGACGCACGCTCGCCGGCGAACGTACGGCCTGGAACGAGTTCACCGCCGCGATCGGTTCGGTCCTCAACCCCACGGCACCGCACGGGCTCGCCACATGACCGCCCCGGGCGCGGGCGCCGCCACCGGTCCCGTCGGCACCGGCCCCGTCGGCGACCCGCTCGCCGCGTACGTCGCCGACCTCACCGCCGCCCTGCACGGGCCCGCCCGGGCCAAGGACCGGATGATCGAGGAGATCCGCGGCGGACTCGAGGACACGGCGGACGCGCACGTCGAGCGGGGAGTGCCCCGGCGCGAGGCGATCGGCGCGGCGGTCCGGGAGTTCGGGACCGTCGCCGAGCTCGTCCCGAGCTGCCAACGGGAGCTGTCCCTCGCCCAGGCCCGGCACACCGCCCGGGCCGTGGCGCTCACCGCACCCTTCCTGATCGCCTGCTGGTACCTCACCGGCGTGACCGCCCAGGAGCCCGCGGGATCGGTTCTCCACACGGCGCGCCTCCTGGCCGCGCACCTGTCGGGAGTCGCGATCGCCGCGACGGTGCTCGCCGCTGCGGCCCTGGCCGCCACCGGAACCCTGGCCCGCCGCCTGTCCCCGCCGGCCCGGCTGCCGGTCGTGGTCGCCTGGACCGGCACGACCGCCGGAGCCGCCATGGGGGTGACGACACTCGCCCTCGCGACCGCCGCCGCGCTCGCGACGAACTGGCCGCTGCTCGCCTTCGCGGGCGCGCTCGCGGCCGCCTCCCACGCCGTCGTGGCGACTTCGGCCCGCGCCTGCCGCCGCTGCGCGCGACCTCCGGTCCTCGGCACACCGGACCTGGGCTGATCCCCGACGACGGGCGAGGGCGCCCGGGGGTACCTCCCCAGGTCGTCTGCGTGGGGTGTTCGCGAAGGCCGTCCGTTCCGTCACGATGAGGGGATGAGCCATGGATTCACCACACGCGTCCTGGACGTCACCACCGGAGGATCGGAGAGGGTGTACGACCTGACCGGGGAGTGCGTCGCCTTCCTGGCCGAGGTGGCAGAGGGGCGAGGAGGCCTCCTCAACGTCTTCACGCCCCACGCGACGACGGGCGTGGCGCTGATCGAGACGGGCGCGGGCAGCGACCACGACCTGCTGACGGCCCTGCACCACCTGCTCCCCGCCGACGAACGCTGGCAGCACCGCCACGGAAGCCGGGGCCACGGCCGCGACCACGTCCTGCCGGCCATCGTCGCCCCGCACGCGACGCTCCCCGTGATCGACGGCGAACTGGCGCTCGGCACCTGGCAGTCGGTGTGCCTCGTGGACACGAACAAGGACAACCCCGACCGCCAGGTGCGGTTGAGCTTCCTCGGTTAGTCGGTCCCTCGGTTAGTCGGTCCCTCGGTTGGGCGGTCCCTCGGTCCGGTGTGCGGCGGGCGGTGCCAGTGCGCTGTGATCCACGGATGGCGATTTTGCGCCGTTCGGGTGTGACATCAGGCGTAGGCTCCTGCCGGAGAACGAGGGGGGATCGATGACTGACGACCGCAAGGCGACCGTGCCCGTGTGGACGCTGGCGACCGGTGACGTCCGCGTGTCGGGGTTGACCGCGGGCGAGTCGATGACGGCCGAGCGGCTGGCCGAACTGCGCGGGGTGCTGGCAGTCCTGGCCGAGGAGCCGATCGTCACACTCGAGGCACATCCGATGCCCGACAGGAGCGACCGCGGCCATGGCATCCCGCTCGACGCGGTGAGTCCCCTGGCGCAGCACCTGTCACAGTTCGTGACGCAATCGGCGCGGAGTTCCCTCACGGTGGCCAGGGCGACCGCTTCCGGCGAGGGCCTGTATCGCATGGTGATCCCGGCGAAGGTCGCCGCTCAGTTCGGGCAGGGACTCGTTCGCCCGATGGCGCCCAAGGGGGGCACCGGCCGCATCTTCAGTGCGCTCGTGGACTCCAAGGGCAAGATCGCCGGCCAGGCGACGTTCGTGCCGGTCGGAGGAGCGGCGGCAGCGGGCACGGTCGGCGGGGCCGGTGCGACCGCCGGTGTCGCGGTTGCCGGCGGCACCGCACTCACCGTGGCAGCCCCGCTCGTGCTCATGGCCGTGGCGGTGGGGGTCAGCGCGCACGCCGACCACAAGCGCCAGCAGGCCATCGAACACATCACGGAGCTGCTGGAGCAACTGCAGGAGGACAAGCTCGACGACGAGCTCAGCGAACTCGACGCCTGCCGGAGCACCATCGACAAGGCCACCGCCATTCTGCTCGACCAGGGCAGGCTCGGCGTCTCGCTGGGACTCGACTCGGCGGTGCACGCCATCGGCACGTCACTGAGCAAGGCTGAGCGCCGCCTTGCTCGCTGGCGGAGTGTGCTCGACGGACTGCCCGAGGGGCAGGCCGTCGAACTCGGCACGCTGACCAAGGCGTTCCCCGGCGTCGACGACCAGGGCGGTACGTTCCGCACGCACCTCGAACTCGCCTCCCTGGCCATCGCGCTGATGAGGCGGGTCGTCGTCCTCCAGGCGGTCGAGCATGCCCAGAGCGAGCCCGGCAACCCGTTCGAGCACTTCACCCGTGCTCTCCGGCGCGACCAGCAGCGTCTCGACGAGCTGCAGTCGGGCATCGCCGACGTCCTGGTACGCCTGTCGGCACTGGAGCTGGCACGCCCGAACGGTCTGCGGCCCGTCTTCACGACCGGTGAGGTCGATCGCCTGATGAGCGCGGCACACCGCATCCGCAGGCTGGGCGACGGAGTCGCGGTGAACGGCCGCACGCCCGACGTGGCGATCGAGATCGCCCGCGACAAGGACGGCTCGGTGGTCGTGTTCCCCGCGCTGCACGCGTAGGCGCAGGCGTGGGCGCGGAGGCGTCGGGCCTCTCGGCCGGCGCCTCCGCGCTCAGGGGGCTGTTCCCCCTTTCCTCGGGTTCGGCGTCACAGGGGCGGGCACGGGTGCCAGTCGCCCAGATAGGCGGCCCGGGTCGCCGACCCGGCTTCGGCGGGCGTGAGGCGGGGGCGGTTCTCCGGGGACGGGACTCGGGCGCCCGGCCCGGAGTTGCGGTACTCGGCGAACCGCTGCTCCTGCCACGGGTGGGCGTCCCGCATGTTCGCGTACGGGGCGACCGCGTCGATCCCCGGGCCGAGCACGCTCTCCCGGACCACGAGCGACGGCCAGGCGGTGGGGTCCGAGCCGGGCACCCAGGGCCGGGCCAGCTTGTAGAAGCCGTCCGGGGCGTCGCCGGTGACCCGGCAGCGGGTGGCGAGGAACCCGTGCGGGTTCTCCCGGGCGGTGGACGGGGCGAAGACGAATCCGTGCGGGGCCGCCGCGAGGTCGGGGCGGTTCAGCGTACGGAAGTGGCAGTGCTCGAACACGGCGGTGGCCCGGCCGAAGACGAAGTCGACGTCGCCCTCCACGTAGCAGTGCGCGAAGTACTGGCGTGCGAAGGCCGTCAGGGCCGTGGAGTCGGCGTACAGGGTGTCCTGGTGGCCGAGGAAGCGGCAGTGGAGGAAGGACGACCGGTCGCCCTGCACCTTGAGGGCGACGGCCTGCGTGCCGGGGTTCCCCGGCAGGTCGGTGCGGAGGAAGTCGTTGGCGAAGGTGACGCCGTGCGCGGTGAAACCGGCCGCCTGGACGGTGGTGGTCGCCGACCCGGTGGTGCCGTGGGTGCCGCCCTCGGGGCGCGGCGTCCCGGCGGCGTTGGCGTACACGACGACGACGTCCCGGGGGTCACCGCTCGCGCCGATCCAGGTCATGTCCGTACGGGCGGAGCTCACGGCGACCGTCTCCCGGTACGTCCCGGGGGCGAGCACCAGGGTCCAGCCGGTGCCGCTCGCGGCGGTGACCGCCGCCTGGACGGTGGTGTGGTCGCCGAGGCCGCCCGGGTGGACGTACAGCGTCCGCACGCCGAGCCGGCGGGCGGGCGAACCGAACCGGCCGAAGGGCCGGGCGGGCGAGGACGGGGCGGCCGAGGCGGTGGCCGAGGGCAGCGCGAGGGCGAGTGCCGTTCCGGCGGCGCCCAGGAGCAGGGAGCGGCGTCCTGGGACGGCTCCGGTGACGTGCGAGGGCATGCGGGCTCCTCCTGGAAGCGGATGGGTGCTCAGCAGGAGCGGCCGGCGCCCGCGTGGTGGTCGACGAGGGCGGGCACGGCCCGCGGGTGGTCGACCCGGGTGCGCAGGACCGGGGTCCAGCCCGCGTCGGCCCGCAACAGCTCCTCGGGGAACTGGGTGTTGTGGACGGCGAGGAGGTCGACCGGCCTGCCGTTCACGTAGTTGCCCACGGTGGTGACGGGCGCGTCCTTCCACTTCTTGAGGATCTTGCCCGCCGGTACGTCCCCGGCGAGCGTGAACGCGTTCTTCTCGGCGTAGAGCTGGGACTCCTGCCCGATGCCGAGGCTGTACGCGTACGTCGAACTCGGCACGACGAAGTGGTTGTTGTAGGCGTCGACCTGTCCGAAGCGGACCCGCGGCGCCCGCTCGATCACGTTCTCGAAGAGGTTGTGGTGGAGGGTGACGCGCAGCTTGCCGCGGTCGGTGGCGCCCGCGCTGTCGCTGTTGCCGATCATCAGGGTCTTGTCGTGGTCGGTGAAGACGTTCCACGAGACCGTGACGAGGTCCGCGCCCCGCACGACGTCCAGTTCGCCGTCGTGCTGCTGGTAGACCTCGCCGTAGTACGAGGGCAGCGAACTGTCCGGGTGGGCACCGTCGGTGAAGGTGTTGTGGTCGATCCAGACATGGGTGGAGCCGTACACGACGAGGCTGTCGTACTCGGAGTTCCACGCCCCGGTCGCGCCGTCCGTCGGGTCCCACTGGGGGAAGCAGTCGAGCGGGCTCTCCATCGTCAGGTTGCGGACCACGACGTTGTCGACGCCCTGCACCTGGAGGCTGCCGCCGGTGATCCCGGCGTGCCTGCCGACACCGACGATCGTGGTGTTCGCGGGCACCTTGACCTTGATGGCCTCGCCCTGGGCGGTCGCGGACGCCGCGCGGAGGTCCTCCTGGGGGCCGCTGACCACGTTCTCGTACCCCCAGACGGCGGGGTCGTAGTCGGCGAGGTAGCGGTCGAGGTCGTAGCCGGGGGCCTCGAAGGCGGCGCAGCCGGCGGCGGTGGCGTTCAGCGTGCCCACGACCTTGACGATCCGGGGCTCGGTACCGGGCACGGCCAGCGCGTCCCGGAACTCCTCCCAGGTGGTGACGGTGAAGACCCGGGAGGCGGTGGCGGCCGCCCCGCCGGTGGTGCCGGTCCCCTCGGACGCCCAGCCGTCACCGGCCGGCAGGGTGGCGCGGGCGGGGTCGGTGCCGGGGCGCGGGGCGGCGTGGGCACCGGCCGCGGGGGCGGTCACCGTCAGGGTGAGGGCGGTCGCGGCCACCATTCCCAGTCGCGTGCGTCGGTTCACGATCGGCTCTCCTCGAACTCGGAAGCGGTAGGGACGGGTTCGGGCCAGGTGATCAGCCCTGCGGGGATGTCGTCGTCCACGCGGCGCGTCTCGCGCGGGGCGAGGACATGGGTGCGGAGCAGTTCGGCGGTGACCAGCCGGGCCACCTCGATCGCCCCCGGCGGGTTGAAGTGGGTGTTGTCCTGCTCGGTCGCGGTCCAGTTGAAGTACGTCTTGGTGGCCTCGGGGCCGAGCCGCTGCCACAGGGCCAGCGACAGCGCCTCGACGTCGAGGAGGGGGACGTCCGACTCGCGGGCGGTCTCCCGCATCGCCGCCGGGTACGCGCCGAGCGTCCGCAGCGCGGTGCCGTCGACGTCGAACCTCCGCCGCTCGACGGAGGTCGCGAACACCGGGAGGGCGCCCCGGGACCGCGCGCCCTCGACGAAGACCCGCAGATTGTCCTGGTAGGTCGTCCACGGCTCGGTGTAGCGGATGGGGTCGGCGACCTTCTGGTCGTTGTGGCCGAACTGGATCAGGAGCAGATCTCCGGGGCACAGCGCGGCCAGGATCGTTTCGAGCCGTCCCTCGTCGAGGAAGCTCTTGGTGCTGCGTCCGTTGACCGCGTGGTTGGCGACCCGCACGCCCCGGTGCAGGAAGAAGGGGAGGGCCATGCCCCAGCCCGTCTCGGGCGCGGCGTCGGCGTACTTCTGGGCGGCGGTGGAGTCGCCGGCGATGAAGAGGGTGCGCATACGGGGGTGTCCTTGGGAACGGGCCGGGGGAGCCCCGGCCAGGGCGAGCGCGAGGCCCGCCCCGGCCGTGACCACCGCGCGGCGGCCTACGCTCACTGCTTCTGCTGCAGCCACTCGGCCTGCGCCGCGTTCAGCTGCTCGGCCAGGTGGTCGAGGAACGCCTTGGCCGTGGACGTGCCGAGCAGGACCTTCTGGAAGCCCGACTCGTTCTCGGCCTTGGAGATCGTGTTCCAGTCCGGCAGGTAGTACGGCAGCTCGACGATGGTGGCCTCGCCGCTGAACAGGACGTCGGCGCCCAGCTTGGTCGGCTCGGCCTCCTGGAGCCACGGGTCCTTGGCGGCCTCCGTGTTGGCGGGGATGGCACCGGCCGACTCGTTCCACTTGCTGTTGGAGGCGTGCGAGGCCGCGAACTCGATGAACTTCCAGGCGGCGGCCTTGTTCTTGCTGGAGGAGAAGAGGCCGAGACCGTCGACGGGGTTGGAGACCTGCACCCGGGTGCCGTCCTCGAGGGTCGGGTTGGGGATGCCCCGGAACTTCTCCGTGCCGAGCGCCTTCACGTGGTCCTGGTAGGAGCCCAGGTTGTGGTTCAGCATGCCGATCTCGCCGCTGTCCCACTGGGCGACCATCTTGGTGAAGTCGTTGTTGACGTCGGCGGCCGGAGTGGTCCTCTTGAACAGGCCGGCGTACTTCTCCAGGGCCGCCACGTTCTTCGGGTCGTTGACGGTGGTCTTCTCGCCGTCCCAGAAGCTGGTGATGCCGCTCTGGCCGTACATGGCGTCCAGGGCCTGCGCGATGGAGCCGGCGCCGCCGCGGATCGTGTAGCCGAACCGGTTCTTGTCGGTGGCGGTGAGCTTCTCCGCCGCCGCGTAGAACTTCGACCAGGTGGTGGGTTCCTGCAGCCCCGCCGCCTTGAACAGATCGGTGCGGTAGTACAGCACACCGTTGCTGGCGGAGGTGGGGACGGTGAACAGCTTGTCCTGGCCGCCCGCCGCGGTGACGCTCCTGATCATGGCGTTGTTCAGCTTGCCCTTGAGGGAGCTGCCCTCGACGCGGGCGTCGAGCGGCTCCAGCGCCTTCTGCGCGGCGATCCCGGCGAGCATCGCCGCGCCGACGCCGCCGACGTCCGGCAGGCCGTCGCCCTGGATCGCGGTGTCGTACTTCGACTGGACCTCCTTGGAGGCGATCCCGACGTACTCGACGTCGATGTCGGGGTTCGCCTTCTCGAAGTCCGCGATGATCTCCTTCCAGACGTCGGTGCGGACACCGCCGTTGTTGTCCCAGAAGGTGATCTTTCCCTTGCCCGATCCCTCGGTGCCCTTGTCGCCGCCACCGCCGCTGCCGTCGTCACCGCAGGCGGTGGCGGTCAGGGCGAGGACACCGGACAGGGCGAGGGCGAGGGCGGCTCTGCGCCGTCCGCCGGGGAAGATGGTCATCGTCGGCTCTCTTCTCTCGGGGTGTTGCGGGGACTACGGGGATGGGGTGTGGGGGAGTTCGGGGCGGGACGCCGTCGGGGCGCCCCGGGTGATGCCGTTCAGGCGGCGGTGACGCGGAAGTCGGAGAACACGGCCGTCCCGGCGTGTCCCGTGCCTTCCGGCGCCCCGGCGAACAGGCCGAGCAGCGCGCCGACCCATTGCCAGGGCGTGGCGGCGAACTCCGGCCCGAGCCGGACCGGCCCGTGCTGGACCGGCCTGCCGTCCGAGCCGGCACCGGACCCGGAAGGGGACGCGCAGGCGGCGTCGGTATCGGTGCCAGGGCCCTTGTCGGTGTCGGTGTCGATGTCGCTGGCGTACGAGAAGCGGCAGCGCGCGTCCGCCCTCACCTCGATGCGGAGCAGGACGCGGTCCCCGGCCGGCGGCCTTGAGCGGGCCGCGTCGCGCTCGCGGTCCGCGTTCGCCGGAGCGAAACGGTGGACGAGCCGGACCGTGCCGTCCGGCGCCCGCTCCAGACCGATCCACGCGTACGCGTCCCCCAGGACGACGAGCCCCGCGCGGGCCCCGGGTGCCGTCGAGTCGAGCCGCAGCCCGACCTCGACGACCACGTCCCCGGCGGGCAGCCGCTGGGTGAGGACGTGCGGCACGCCGCGGAGATCGTCGAGCCGGTCCGACCGCGCACAGTCGAGCCGCAGCCCGTCGCCCGTGTGCTGACTGGCCCAGCCCTCGCCCGGGTTGGCGGTCCACTGCCACTGCCGGCCGAACCGGCCGCCGGGAAAAGTGTCGTCCACGGCGGGCCGCGCGGGCGGCTGCTCCGGCAGGTCCGGCTTGCGGTGCACCCGGACGGGGGCGCCCTCGTCGCCGAGCACGGGCCAGCCGTCCGCGTCCCAGCGCATCGGCTGGAGATGGACGAGCCGGCCGTGCGCGCCCGACTGCTGGAAGTGCAGGAACCAGTCCTCGCCCGGCCCGGTGCGCACCCAGCCGCCCTGGTGCGGGCCGTTGACGTCGGTGTCGCCCTGGGCCAGGACGATCCGTTCCTCGTACGGGCCGAGGAACGACCGCGACCGGAACGCGCCCTGCCAGCCGGTGGCCACGCCCCCGGCCGGGGCGAAGATCCAGAACCAGCCGTCGTGCCGGTACAGCTTGGGGCCCTCCAGGGTGAACCAGCCGGGGAGCCGGTCGGCGTCCACGAGGACCCGGCCCTCGTCGAGGACCTTCGTGCCGTCGGGGCTCATCCGGTGCCCGGTGAGCCGGTTGTTGAAGCCGGCGCGGGACTTGGCCCAGGCGTGCACGAGGTACGCCTCGCCGGACTCCTCGTCCCACAGGGGGCAGGCGTCGATCAGACCACGGCCCGCCTTCACCAGATGCGGTGCCGTCCACGGACCGCGTACGGAAGGGGAGTTGACCTGGAAGATCCCGTGGTCGGGATCGCCCCAGAAGATCCAGAACCGGCCGTCGTGGTGCCGGAACGAGGGCGCCCAGACGCCGCGGTCGTGCCGGGGCGCGGTGAACGCGGCGGCCGGTTCGAGCCGCTCCAGGGCGTGTCCGACGAGCGTCCAGTTGACCAGGTCCCGGGAGTGCAGGAGCGGCAGCCCGGGGGCGCGGCCGAAGCTGGAGGCCGTCAGGTGGTAGTCGTCGCCGACCCGGACCACGTCGGGGTCGGACCAGTCGGCGGCGAGCACGGGATTGCGGTACGTACCGTCGCCGAGGTCCCCCGTCGGAAGGGCGGCGGTGGTCCCCGTCACGACGTCACCGCCTTGCGTACCAGGGCGGAGGCCCCGTCCCGGTCGAGGCGTCCGTCGGCGACGACGGTCACCACCCGCCGTACGAAGGTCTCTCCGGCCGCCACCGGGAGTCGCTCGTCGTGGGCGAGCGAGGAGCCGACGCCCGGGTACTCGGCCGCGCGGACGAACCACGGGTCCTCACGGGTGCGGGCCGTCGCCCCGGCGAACACCAGGGTCCAGCCCTCGCCCGCGAGCGCCACCCAGTCCGCGCGGGCCCCGTGCACCGCGTGCTCGCCGTCCGTGCCCGCACCGTCGCCTCCCGCTCCGGCGCCGAACACCACCGGAGCCGTGGCCTCCTTCGGCGCCCGCCAGAAGAAGCCGCCGTACGCGGCGCCCGGCCGGCCGTTCGTCGCGGGGCTGCCGATCGACAGGTCCCGCCCGGACACGTTGGTGAGGGAGAAGGTGAGGTCGAGCGCCCAGGCCGTCCCGGTGAGCGCGGTGGCCGCCACCGTCCGGTGCTCGCGGAGCAGCCGTTCGCCCCCGGCCGTCCAGGTGAGCTCCTCCACGAAGCCGTCCGGGTCGCACAGCTTGAACCCGTCGTGCCGCTGCACGCCGTGGTTGTCGAGCTCGACCGACCCGCGGTCGCGGACGAAGGTGCGGCCGCCCCAGAAGTTGTGGCCGGCGACGTCGGGTACGGCGACGCCGACGCCGAGGTGGTGCGGATGGTCCTCGGGCACCGTCTCGGTCACGGCGCGGCCGGCGAGGGTGGTGACCGGGTGGAGGTACGGCCGGGGGGAGTAGTCGGGGGCCAGTTCGGGCCGGGTCGTGCAGTGGGCGACGGTGCGGCCCCCGCAGCGCAGGACCGTCGGCGGCTCGGGGTTCATCGGACCTCCGCCCGGGTCGACGGGGCCCAGGAGGCGCCGAGTTCGGAGAACAGCCTGAGTCCGTCGGCGCTGGCGTCCACCAGGGCGTCGACGCCGTCGACGACCCGGCGCGGCGCGCTCTCGCCGGGCTCGGTGTGCCAGTGCGCGGCGGGTATCGCCAGGGGGTCGGGGGCCGTCCGTACCGCCTCGACGACCCGCATGAACGCGCCGGTCTCCACCGGCGGCACCCACAGGGGCTCGCCGTCGGTGACGTGCGCGACGAGGTTCTCCAGGAGGTCGGTGCGGGCGTACTCGGTCTCCACCGGCCCGTGTCCGGCCCGCTGTACGAGCACCCGGTCCTGCCGGTACCAGAAGGTGATCCGGCCCTGGGTGCCGTGGACGATGACGTACGGCTCCGACGACCGTTCGGCGCAGAGGGTCGCGGCGACGGTGACCTGGGTGCCGGACGAGGTGACGACCCGTACCGCCGCGGTGTCGTCGGACTCGATGGCGTGGGCGTGCAGCAGCTCGGTCTCGATGTGCTCGACGTCCTCGGCGCGGGTGGAGCCGGACAGTGCGAGTGCCGTGGCCACCGCGTGCGCGAGGGGGTTGGTGAGCGCCCCGTCGACGACGTCGGCCCCGCCGAGCCGGCGGTGGCCCGCCCAGGGGGCGCGCCGGAAGTAGGCCTCGTCGCGGACCCAGGCCCCGGCGGCGCCGACGCCGAGGAGTTCGCCGATCGCGCCCTCCGTGACCATCCGGCGGATGGCGGGCACCGCGTGGGACCCCAGCGACTGGAACCCGATCTGGCAGGCCACCCCGGCCGCCTCGACGCCGTCGGCCATCCGGCGGAACTCGGCGTACGAGGGGGCCGGCGGCTTCTCCAGGAGGATGTGCGCCCCGTGCCGGGCCGCGGCGAGCGTCATGTCGGTGTGGGTCTGGATGGGGGTGCTGAGGACGGCGATCCGGGCGCCGGTGGAGGCGAGGAGCGCCGCGAAGTCGGCGGACTGCTCCGGGTCGCCGATGCCGTCGAGCTCGGCGGCGTCGAGCGGTCGCAGCTCGCAGACCCCGGCGAGGCGGACGAGTCCGCGCTCCTCGAGCCGGCGGATGTTGAGGAGGTGGCTGCGGCCGTGGCCGCGGGCACCGGCCAGGACGACCGGCAGGGGGGAGGGTGCGGTGTTCATGTCTTCCCTGTTCGTGCGTGCGGTGCTCACGGCGGGGCTCATCCCTTCACCGCCCCGGCGCTGAATCCGGTGACCAGCCACTTCTGGATGAAGCCGAAGACGATGACGACGGGCACGGCGGCGATGACGCCGCCCGCGGCGAGCGCCCCGAGGTCGACGCTGTCGGCGCCCATGAGGGTGTTGAGGCCGACCGGGATCGTCTGCTTGTCCTGGCTGCTGAGGAACATCAGGGCGAAGAGGAAGTGGTTCCAGGCGTGGACGAAGGCGAAGGAGCCGACGGCGACCAGGCCGGGCCTGAGCAGCGGGAGGACGACGATCCGGAAGGCGGAGAAGCGGTTGCAGCCGTCCACCCAGGCGGCCTCCTCCAGGGAGTACGGCACGTTCCTGATGAAGCCGCTGATGAGGATCATCGACAGCGGGAGCTGGAACACGGTCTCGGCGATGATCACACTGCCCAGGGAGTTGATCATCTTCAGCTCGGCGAAGATCTGGAACAGCGGGACGAGGAGCAGGGCGCCCGGCACGAACTGCGAGCAGAGCAGGGCCAGCATGAAGCCCTTCTTCACCTTGAAGTCGAAGCGGGCCAGCGCGTATCCGCCGGCCAGGGCCACGACCGTGGTGCTGATGAGCACCGCGACACCGATGAGCAGGCTGTTCTGGAAGAAGACGCCGAAGCTCCGCTCGTTCCAGACCTTCTCGAAGTGCGCGGTCGTCATCGGCCAGGGCAGCAGCGAGGTGGAGCCGGCCGGGCGTACGGCGAAGAGCAGGATCCAGTAGAAGGGGACGAGGGTGAAGAGGAGGTAGATCCCGAGGGGCAGATAGATCTGCCAGCGGGGCACCTCGTCCCACGCCCGGTGCTTGGCGCGGGCGGGCGCGGGCGGCGTCCGGTCGGGCGGCTGCGCGGCCCGCGGCGGCGGCACGTCGGCCGGCGCCTTCGTCGTGGTGGACCCGCTCAGGGTGGACTCGGCTGTCATTTGCCGTCGCCTCCGAACTTGCTCAGGCGCAGATAGACCATCGAGCAGAAGAGAAGGATCACGAACGCCACCGTGGTGAGGGCGGAGGCGTATCCGAAGTTGTGGGCGTCGACGCTGGTGTGGGCGATGTACAGCGGCAGCGTGGTCGTCTCGCCCGCGGGACCGCCGCCGGTCAGCGTGTACAGCAGGTCGACGTTGTTGAACTCCCAGACCGCGCGCAGCAGTGTGGAGAGGACGATCGCGTCCCGGATGTGCGGCAGGGTGATGTGGAGGAACTGCCGGACCCGGCCGGCTCCGTCGACCTCGGCCGCCTCGTACAGGTCCTTCGGGACGGACTGCAGGTCGGCGAGGATGAGGATGGCGAAGAAGGGCACGCCGCGCCAGAGATCGGCGACGATCGCCGCCGGGAACACGGTCGAGGTGTCGGAGAGCCAGGACGTGCCGTACGTGCCGAGACCCATGTCCGCGAGGTAACGGCTGATTCCGGTCTGGGAGTTGTAGAGCAGCACCCAGATCGCGGAGGTGAGCACGCCCGAGACGGCCCACGGGGAGAAGACCAGGGCCCGGCCCAGGGCGCGGCCCACGAAGGTCTGGTTCACGATGAGCGCGAGCGCGAGACCGAAGAGGAGCTGGAGGGTCACCTCGACGACGACCCACTTGAGGCTGAAGGTCAGCGTCCCCCAGAACCGCGGGTCGTCCGTGAAGATCCGGGTGAAGTTGTCGAGACCCGCGAAGCCGTTCCGCCAGGGCTTCGTGGGGTTGTAGTGCTGGAGGCTGTAGTAGAAGACGCTGATCACCGGGTAGGCGATGAAGCCCAGCATCAGCAGGCCGGCGGGGGCGATCAGCAGGTACGGCAGTCGGCGGGGGGTCGCTCCCGTGCGGCGGCGGCGCCGTGCCGTGACGGCTTGGGGCGGTGGGGTCACAGCTGAGGCCATGACGGCGGCTCCGTTCTCGGTGAAGCGCTTCGCGAACGACGTTCGAGATTTCGGACAGAGTGGGGCGGGTGGAGCTGATGGCGCTGATGGGGCGGGCAGGGGCCTGAGCGACCGGCCGGCGGGCCGGCGATGCTGTGCGGCGGGTTCTCAACCCGCGTACGGATCGGGTGTGGTGCCCGGACGCGCCAGGAACGCGAAGTCGCAGCCGGTGTCGGCCTGGGAGATCTGCTCCATGTAGAGCGCGCCGTAGCCGCGCTCGTACCGGTCCGGCGGCGGTGTCCAGGCGGCCCGGCGGACGTCCAGCTCCTCGTCCGTGACGTGCAGGTGGAGGGAGCGTGCGGCGACGTCGAGAGTGATCGTATCGCCCGTACGGACGAGGGCAAGGGGGCCGCCGACATGGGACTCGGGTGCCACGTGCAGCACACACGCCCCGTAACTCGTCCCGCTCATCCGGGCGTCGGAGATCCGCACCATGTCCCGCACGCCCTGTTCGAGCAGGTACCGGGGGATGGGCAGCATGCCGTACTCCGGCATCCCCGGACCGCCCTTCGGACCCGCGCCCCGCAGCACCAGCACATGCTCGGGCGTGATGCCCAGCGCCGGATCGTCGATGGTCCGCTGCATCGTCCGGTAGTCGTCGAAGACGACCGCGGGACCGGTGTGCTTGAGCAACTGCGGCTCGGCCGCGATGTGCTTGATGACGGCGCCGTCGGGACAGAGGTTGCCCCGGAGCACCGCGACCCCGCCCTCGGCCGCCAGCGGCCGCGAACGGTCCCGGATCACCTCCTCGTCGTGGACGAGCGCGCCGTCGAGCTGCTCCCGCAGCGTGGCGTGCGAGACCGTCGGACGATCCAGGTGCAGGACATCGGTGAGCCGGGAGAGGAAGCCCGGCATCCCGCCCGCGAAGTGGAAGTCCTCCATCAGGAACCGACCGCCCGGCCGCAGGTTCGCGAGCACCGGCACCGTCCGCGCGATCCGGTCGAAGTCGTCGAGCGTCAGCTCGACACCCGAGCGCCCCGCCATCGCGATCAGATGGATCACCGCGTTGGTCGAGCCGCCGAGCGCCAGGACGGCGGCGACCGCGTCCTCGTACGCCTCCCGCGTCAGGATCCGCGACAGCCGCAGGTCCTGCCGGACGAGTTCCACGATCCGCAGCCCCGAGGCCGCCGCCATCCGGTCGTGACCCGAGTCGACCGCCGGCACCGAGGAGGCGCCCGGCACGGTCACGCCGAGGGTCTCCGCCGCGGCGGTCAGGGTGGACGCCGTCCCCATCGTCATGCAGTGCCCGGGGGAGCGGGCGAGACCGCTCTCCAGCTCCGCCATCTCGCAGTCGCCGATCCGTCCGGCCCGCTTCTCGTCCCAGTACTTCCACATGTCCGTACCGGAGCCGAGCGTCTCGCCCCGCCAGTGTCCCGGCAGCATCGGCCCCGCCGGAACGAACACCGTCGGCAGGTCGACCGAGGCCGCACCCATGAGGAGCGCCGGGGTGGTCTTGTCGCAACCGCCCATCAGCACCGCCCCGTCCACCGGGTACGAACGCAGCAGCTCCTCCGTCTCCAGCGCGAGGAGATTGCGGTAGAGCATCGGGGTCGGCTTCTGGAACGTCTCCGAGAGGGTGGAGACCGGGAACTCCAGCGGGAAGCCGCCGGCCTGCCACACCCCGCGCTTCACGGCCTGCGCGCGGTCGCGGAGGTGGACGTGGCAGGGGTTGATGTCGGACCAGGTGTTGAGGATCGCGATCACCGGCTTCCCGAGGTGCTCCTCGGGAAGGTAGCCGAGCTGCCGGGTTCGCGCCCGGTGGCTGAAGGAGCGGAGGCCGTCGGTGCCGTACCACTGGTGACTGCGCAGGTCCTCGGGGCGCCGGCCGCCTTCGCCGGGGCGCCGTCCCTCGTCGCCGGGGCGGCTCTCGTCCCCGGAGATCCGGCCCGTGCCGGCGTTCCCCTCGCCGCTCATATCGGCCACCCGGCGACGATCGTGGCGACCTCGGCCCGCTCGCTCCCGGGGAGTTCACGGCTCGGCGGGCGGACCGCGCGGCGGCAGAGGCCGAGGGAGGCGAGGGCCTCCTTGACCACCGTCACGTTGTCGGCGCTGCCGTTGGCCGCGCGCAGTTCCTCGAAGCGGCGGATCCGCTCCCAGACCTTCATCGCGGTCGGGTAGTCGCCGGACCGCAGCGCCTCCAGCATCTCCAGGGAGAGCGCGGGGGAGACGTTGACCAGGCCGGAGGTGAATCCGGTGGCGCCGCTCGCGAAGTAGGCGGGGGCGTACGGCTCGGCCAGGCCCGCCACCCAGACGAAGCGGTCGAGGCCCGCGTCCCGGGCGAACCCGGCGAACCGGGCCGCGTCGGGGACCGCGTACTTCACCCCCACGACATTGGGGCAGGCGGCGCCGAGCTCCGCGAGCCGGGCCCCGCCGATCAGCGGGTTGCGGATGTAGGGGACGACGCCGAGCTCGGGGACGGCCTCGGCGATGGCCCGGTGGTAGTCGACCCAGCCGCTCTCGGAGACGTACGGGTGGACCGGCTGGTGGACCATCACCATGTGGGCGCCCGTGGCCCGGGCGTGCCGGGCGGCCTCGACCGCCGTCGGCACGTCGTGGCCGACGCCGACGAGGATCGCGGCACGGTCGCCGGCCTCGTCGACGGTGATCTCGGTGACGGAGCGGCGCTCGTCGGGCGTGAGGGCGTAGAACTCGCCGGTGTTGCCGTTGGGGGTGAGGGTGCGGACCCCGCCGTCGAGGAGCCGGCGGAGCAGCGCGCGGTGGGTGACGGTGTCCACGGAGCCGTCCTCGGCGAACGGGGTGACCGGGATGGCCACGACGTCGGCGAGGGCGGCCCTCATCGTCTCGAATTCCATGCTCACTCGCTGTTCAGGGGGGACTGGGGGAAGGCGCGCTCGACGAAGGACGCGATGTGGTCGTGGACCGCTCGGCCCACTCCGCCGACGTCGCCGGCGGCCGCGAGCCGCAGGATCTCCTCGTGCTCGGCGGCCTCCCGCTCCCAGGAGGGGACGGCCGCCCAGGCGACGGTGGAGACCAGGGCGGCCTGGTCGCGGACCTCGTCGAGCATCCGGCCGAGCAGCGGGTTGCCGCAGGGCAGGTAGAGCGCCCGGTGGAACGCCCGGTTGGCCAGGGACCGTTCGGCCGGGTCCTCGGCCCCGGCCGCCCGCCGCAGGGCTTCCCGTGCCTCGTCGAGCGGAGCGCCGGAGGCCACGGCGCGGCGGACCGCCTCGGGTTCCAGGAGGAGGCGTACGTCGTAGACGGCGCGGGCCATGTCGGCGTCGACCATCCGGACCGTGACGCCCTTGTACTGGTTCATCACCACGAGCCCGCTGCCCGCGAGGGTCTTGAGCGCCTCACGGACCGGGGTCTTCGACACCCCGAAACGTGCGGCGAGTTCGGCCTCGACAAGTGCCTGGCCGGGTCTGAGTCCTCCGGTGAGGATGTCGTGCTTGATCGCTTCGAGCACGTACTGGGTGCGGGAGGGGATGGGGCTGGGGGCGAAGGCCATGGAGCACTCTCAGATCTCATGTATCGCGTCTCATATATGACGTACGAAGTGCAACGGGCATGAAGCTAAGGGGGCGTTCGTGTTTCGTCAATGCTTCGCGCAAACGCTTTCTACGGTGCGGTCCCGATCCGGGTCGCTCGGCCGCGGGGCTGGTTCGGTGTTTTGTTTTCTGGGATAACTATTGAGGGCACCGTGCCGGCCCCACCGGGCCGAGTCGCCCGCCCGACCCACCCCACCCCCAAGGACCAGCATGAAGTTCACCGACGGCTTCTGGCTGATGCGCGAGGGCGTCCACGCCTCGTACGCCACCGAAGTCCGCGATCTGCGCCCGGAAGCGGACCGCTTCACGGCCCACGCCTCCGTCAAGCGGGTCGAGACCCGCGGCGACACCCTGAACTCGGCCCTCCTGACCGTGGAGTGCCACGCCCCCGCCGAGGGCGTGATCGGCGTACGCGTCACCCACCACGCCGGAAAGACCCGCCGCGGACCGGACTTCGAGCTCGCGGGCTCCGGCGCGGACGCGGACGCGGATCGCCCGGGGCCGGGCGCGGTCCGCCTCGACGGCCCCCTCGTCGAGCTGGCCTCGGGCCCCCTCCGGCTGCGCCTGGACCGATCGGCCCCCTGGGCCCTGGAGTTCCTCGACGCCGACGGCCGTACGCTCACGGGGTCCGGGCGCAAGGGCACCGCGTTCGTCACCACCCCCGACGGCGCCCACCACATGGCCGTCCAGCTCGCGCTCGGCGTCGGCGAGCAGATCTACGGCCTCGGCGAGCGCTTCACCCCCTTCGTGAAGAACGGCCAGAGCGTCGACATCTGGCAGGCCGACGGCGGCACCAGCAGCGAACAGGCCTACAAGAACATCCCGTTCTACCTCTCCTCGCGCGGCTACGGCGTCTTCGTCAACCACCCCGGACACGTCTCCTTCGAGGTCGGCTCCGAGGCCGTCGGTCAGGTCCAGTTCAGCGTCGAGGACCAGACCCTCGAGTACCTCGTCGTCGCGGGCCCCACCCCCAAGGACGTCCTGGCCCGCTACACGGCGCTCACCGGACGCCCCGCCCTGCCCCCGCCCTGGTCCTTCGGCCTCTGGCTGACCACCTCCTTCACCACCCGCTACGACGAGGCCACCGTCACCTCCTTCGTCGACGGCATGGCCGCCCGCGACATCCCGCTCTCCGTCTTCCACTTCGACTGCTTCTGGATGCGCGAGTACCAGTGGTCCGACTTCCGCTGGGACCCCGAGACCTTCCCCGACCCCGAGGGGATGCTCGCCCGGCTCAAGGCCCGGGGGCTGCGCGTCGGGATGTGGATCAACCCGTACATCGCCCAGAAGTCCCCCCTCTTCGAGGAGGGCAGGGAGCGCGGACACCTCCTCCGGCGGGCGAACGGCGACGTCTGGCAGTGGGACCTGTGGCAGCCCGGCATGGCCCTCGTCGACTTCACGAACCCCGAGGCCAGGACCTGGTTCCAGGACAAGCTGCGGCCCCTGCTCGCGCAGGGCGTCGACGCATTCAAGACCGACTTCGGCGAGCGCGTCCCCACGGACGTCGTCTGGCACGACGGCTCGGACCCCGAGCGCATGCACAACTACTACGCCCAGCTGTACAACCGGACCGTCTTCGAGCTCCTGGAGAAGGAACGCGGCACCGGCGAGGCCGTCCTCTTCGCCCGCTCGGCGACCGCCGGCGGCCAGCAGTTCCCCGTCCACTGGGGTGGCGACTGCTGGGCCTCCTTCGAGGCCATGGCCGAGTCCCTGCGCGGCGGCCTCTCGCTCTCCCTGAGCGGATTCGGCTTCTGGAGCCACGACATCGGCGGCTTCGAGGGCACGCCCGAACCGGAGGTCTTCACCCGCTGGCTCGCCTTCGGCCTGCTCTCCTCGCACAGCAGACTGCACGGCAGCGACTCGTACCGGGTGCCGTGGGAGTTCGGCGAACAGGCGGTGGAGGTCGCCCGGCGCTTCACCCGGCTCAAGCACCGGCTGATGCCGTACCTGTACGGGGCCGCCGCCGAGGCCCGCGCGACCGGCGTACCGGTGATGCGGCCGATGCTCCTGGAGTTCCCCGAGGACCCGGCCTGCCGGACCCTCGACCGGCAGTACATGCTCGGCCCCGACCTCCTGGTCGCGCCGGTCCTGACCCCCGGGGGCGAGGTCGAGGTCTACCTCCCGGCGGGCGACTGGACCCACCTCCTGACGGGCGAGACCGCCTCCGGCCCGTGCTGGCGCCGCGAGACCCATGACCTGGACAGCCTCCCGCTGTACGTGCGCCCCGGCGCGGTCCTGCCCCTCGGCGCCGACGACTCCCGCCCGGACGGCGACTGGCTGGACGGCCTGACGCTGCTGGTGGCCCCGGGAGGCGAGGCGGGCACGGTGAGGGTCGCGGTCCCGGACCACACGGGCGCGACGGCCGCGGCGTACGAGGTGGCCCGCACGCCGGAGGGCCCGCGGGCGACCGTGACCGGCACGGAACTCCCGTACACGGTCCGGGTCCTGGGGACGGACGCATGGTGATCCGGCCGGACACCGGGGCGGGGGGAGGATGATCGTCACGGCGTAGGGTCGGGGCCATGACGACGCATCACACGGTACGAGAGCCCGAGCAGCGCAAGAAGGACGTCCTCGCCCGCCTGACGGAGGAGGTGGACATCTGGGTGGCCTCGGCGAGCGCCGACGCCCGGCCGTACCTCGTCCCTCTGGCCTTCCACTGGGACGGCACGGACATCTGGCTCTGCACCCGGCTGACCAACCCCACCGGCCGCAACCTCGCCGCCGGCGGGCGGACCCGGCTGGCGCTCGGGCACACCCGGGACGTCGTCCTGATCGACGGCGACGTGACGACCCTCGCCGTGGACGACGTCCCGACGGAGGCGATCGAGGGCTTCGCCGCGAAGTGCGGCTGGGACCCCCGGAACTCGGGCCCCGCGTACGGCTGGTTCCGGGTCCGCCCCACCGCCGTGGAGGCCTGGCTGGAGGAACCCGAACTGGCCGGGCGCCACCTGATGCGGGACGGCGTCTGGACGGTCTGATCCCGCCCGCCGGCGGAATCGGCCCCGGCCCGGCGGATGCCGTCGACGGCTGCACGCCGCATCGGCGAGGAGGTGTCGGCGGCCGGGTCAGCCACCGTCCTCCTCGCTCGCCGCACCGGTGGTCACCAGCGCGATGTACTCCAGGCGGACGGCGAACGTGGTGTGCCCCGTGGTCGCGGTGTGCGACGCGCAACCGGCCGCGCCGCTCCAGGGCCGCGGTGTCGGCTCCGACTCCCACGCGCATCCACCGTCCATGCAGCGCGCGGTCATCGTGACCTCGGACTCCGGTCCCGGGTGCCTGCCCATCCGGTAGGCCGTCGCGACGGACACCGCCGCCCAGGTCACGGCCGCTCCCGGGGGAGCGTCGCCGACGGTTCGTCGTGCGGGTGGCTGCGGATCTCGACCCGGAAGTCCGCCGCCGCCGAATGGTCCTGCGTCCGGCGGCAGTACCGCTCCCGCTCGGCCGCGAGCGCGCACGTCGCGCAGCCCGGAACGGGCACGGCGGGCGGCACGGGATCCACCGAGAGGACCACCGGAGGCTCCGGAAAGGTCTGCCGCACGCGGGGCCCCGCCGTGACCGGGGTGGTGAGCACGCGGATCAGCGCGCGTTCGTCCTCGGTCGGCCGGCGCAGCTCGGACGGCGCCGCCGTCCACGCGGTCCCCCCGCCGGGCCGTTGCAGATGGACGACCTCGCCGTCCCAGGCGGTCACCTTCCCGAGGCGGAGCTTCCCCTCGGGTGTGTCTGCCGCCATGAACGCCCCGAGGCCGGGGACCGGGCCTGGGCAGTCGCTTGCGGGCACGGGTGTTCCTCTCTGTAGCGAATCCACTACCAGGAGGCATCAGGGTGACCTACTGTCGACATACCTTCAACGTACGAGTTATGGAGGGAGAGTCGTGGCCAACCGTAAGGTGCTGGACCCGGACAGCGGGCCGGAGGCTGCGTATGGGGCGCGATTGCGCAGGCTGCGGGAGGGGCGGGGCTGGACGCAGGAGGAGCTGGCCGAGCGGACGGGATACTCCAGCAAGCACGTTTCAGCCGTCGAGACTGGGCGCAGATCTTCAACTCTCGGCTTTTCAAGAGCTCTTGACGAGGCGTTCGGCCTGTCGGAATCCGATCAGTCGTGCGAGCGTGAGTGGCAGAAGCTGCGGCACGGTGTGCTTCTGGAAGGCTTCCCGGAGTACGTGCATCAGGAGCGGCGAGCCGTCGAGATCCGCCTCTTCACGATCGGGATCATCCCGGGCCTTCTTCAGACGCCCGGATACGCGAAGGCTGTGGCGAGCGGCTCCGCAGCACGCGGAACCATCACGGCGGACCAGGCTGCGGAGCGGGTGGCGTTCCTGGCCGAGCGCCAACGGATTCTGGAGCAGGAGCAACCGCCGATGCTCTTCGTCGTGATGGACGAGAGCTGTATCCGCCGTCCCGTCGGGGGGCCGGAGGTCATGGCCGAGCAGCTCGACCGGCTCGTGGAGTTCGCGGCACGCCCGTACACGGTCCTTCAGGTGGCACCGTACGACATAGGCGAAAGGCGCCCGTTCGACCTGCCCGTGAACCTCGTGAGCCTGGCTGACCGATCCGTACTCTTCTATGCCGAATCGCAGGCGCGGGGCCACCTGGAGCGGGAGCGTGAAGCGGTGTCGTCCATGCTCAGGCTCTACCATCAACTGGCAGCGGAATCGCTCTCTCAAGCGGACACCGTGGCCGTGATCGAAGACGTGCGAAAGGGCATCTTGTGACGAACGAGTCCCCCCGCTGGTTCAAGTCCTCCTACAGCAGCAACGGTGGTGACTGCGTGGAGGTCGCCCACAACCTCGTGCCCGCCCTCGGAGTCGTCCCCGTCCGTGACTCGAAGGTTCCCGCCGGTCCGGCCCTCGCCGTCTCCGCCGACGCCTTCACCGCCTTCGTCGACGCGGTCAAGGGGCGGCGGTCCGGAGTCTGAGGGTGGCTCGCCGGGGTCAGCGGTAGTCGTCCGGGTGGCCCTGCATCCACGTGTTGATGAAGTCGCGGGTGCCGATGAGCAGCTTCTCGTGCTTCTTCAGGTTCTCGTAGGAACTGTCCCCGGCCAGCTTCTTGTTGAGCTCGGCGATCTTCTGGATCGGCTCGGGGAAGTGTCCGGGCCCCTTGGGGTCGGCCTTCATCGCCCCGTCCAGTTCATGGAGTTCCTTGTGGACCCGGCCGAGGAAGTAGGCGCAGTCGCTCGCGCAGGAGTCGTTGAGCGTGGCCTGCAGGGCGGCGAAGGCGTCACGGACCTTCTCGGCGGAGGCGGAGGGGTCGCCGGACGGAGTGGGGGTGGCGGCCGCATCGGGTGCGGTGGTGGGCTCGGTCGTGGTGGCCGCCGCCTCGGGCGTCCCGGTCGTGGCCGCAGCCCCCGGGCCCGCCGCCGGACGGTCGGGCTCGGGGGTCGTGCCGCAGGAGACGGTCAGGGCCGCGAGAGCGGCGACGACCAGCGCGGCGCGTCGTACGGACGTCTTGTCGATCATGTGGAGCCCTCCCTGGTGTCATGTGCAGGGCGACCCTAACCCGCGCATGATCCAGGACCCGGCACCGGAAGCGGACCTCAACCGGAGAAGGCGACGTGCGCCAGCCGCACCGGCCCGCGCAGCTCGACGCGGAGGTCCGTCACGTCCCGCACGTGGCAGGCCGCCCCCACGGCGGCATAGGCGTACGGACCGTCCGTCGGTCCCACGGTGACGGCGGCCAGGGCGG
Organism: Streptomyces sp. NPDC029956; assembly: GCF_055574655.1. Taxonomy (NCBI): domain Bacteria; kingdom Bacillati; phylum Actinomycetota; class Actinomycetes; order Kitasatosporales; family Streptomycetaceae; genus Streptomyces; species Streptomyces sp. NPDC029956. The sequence continues at coordinate 78,009 of NZ_JBVHZJ010000013.1, forward strand.
TCGTCCCGTCAGCCGCGAAGAACGTCACCTCGCCCGTCCCCGAGGCCGTCACGGTGATCTCCCTGATGCCGTCGCCGACGTCGCACGCACGGTAGAGCAGGGCGCCTGGCACGCCCGGGTCCGCCGGCGTCACCGCGTCGCCGGCGGTCTTCGTGCGGTCCACGATCACCGTCCCGGACTGCTCGTCGTAGTCGGCCGCGGCGAGACCCTCCACCAGGACCGGGCGCGGTCCGGGCGCCTCGCCCGTCACCTCGACGCGGACGGTACGCCGGATGTCGGCACTGGACGCGCCCGCGTGGAGTTCGTACGCCCCCGGCTCCACCGTCCACCGGCCGTGGGTCACGTCCCAGTGGCCCAGCACCGTGAGCGGCACCTCGAAGGCGAGGGAGGCGGACGCGCCCGGTGCGAGTGACACCCGCTCGTGGGCGACGAGCTCGCGGTGCGGGCGCGGCACGGAGGGCGCGACGGCCCGCCCGTACAGCTGGACGACCTCGTCGGCGGCGACGGCACCCGTGTTGGTGACCGTGCAGGAGACCCGTACCGTCTCCCCGTCCACGGTCGCCGTCAGCTCCTGGTAGGAGAACGTCGTGTACGACAGGCCGTGTCCGAACGGGAACAGCGGCGCGCCGTCGAAGTACAGATAGGTCTGCCGGCCGCCGATGACGTCGTAGTCGAGGAGGTCCGGCAGGTCCGCGTCGGCCGCGTACCAGGTCTGGGGGAGCCGGCCCGCGGGGGAGACGTCGCCGGCGAGCACCCGGGCGAGCGCCGTGCCCGCCGCCTGCCCGCCGTGCGCGGTCCACAGCAGGGCCGGGAGCGCGGCGGCGGCCTCCGTGACCGCGTACGGGTAGGAGGAGACCAGGACGAGTGCGGTCCGCCGGTTCGCCGCGTGCGCGGCCCGCCACAGCCGCTCCTGGTGGGCCGGGAGGGCGAGCGTCGTCCGGTCCTCCGTCTCGCGGCCGTTGATGTGCGGGTCGTTCCCCGCGACGACGATCACCGTGTCCGCCCCGGCGGCGGCCCTCGCGACCGCCTCCTCGCCCCGCTCGACCACCTCCACCGTGAAGGGTTCGGCGGATTCCCGGTCGGCGGCAACCTTCACGCCGTCGGCGGCGACAGAGACGTAGCCACCCGTTCCGAGGTGCAGAAGGAGGTGCCCGTGCGCATGCCCCTCATGGGGTTCGAGCCGGAAGGTCTCGTGGACGACCCAGCCCCCGGGCTCGTCCGCCGAGGCCCGGACGAATCCGTCCTCGGCGACCGACAGATGGCGGCCGTCGGGGGCGCGCAGGGTCAGCACCCCTTCGCCCCAGTCGACCAGGGCGAGTTCCGAGCCCTCCGCGTCGGCGATGAGCGGCGGCAGGTCGGTACGGCCGGCGAGCAGCGCCGGATCGAGTGCGCCCTCCGTACCCCCGGCCGTGCCGTCGCCCGCGCCGTCGCCCGCGCCGTCGCTCTCGGGCACCCGCAGCGCTGCGCCGGACGCGGTCCGCAGCCGTATCAGGTCCACGCCCTCGGCGAAGGTCACCCGGTCCTCGCCGAACCTCTCCCGCAGTCCGTCCAGCGGGGAGGAGCGGTGGATCAGCGAGCCGCTGTACCAGTCCAGTTTGCAGGCGTCGCCGAGCAGCCCGACCACGGCGATCCGGCGCCCGTCGTCCGCGAGGGGCAGCAGCGGGCCGCCCGACCCCAGGGGCTCGTTGCGCAGCAGGACGACCGCCGCCTCCGCCGCCTCGCGGGCCAGGTCCCGGTGCTCGGGGGTGTCGAAGCGGGCCTCGGCCGCGTACGGGTCGAGGTCCGGGTCGAACTCGCCGAGCCGGAACCGCACGGTCAGCTGACGCCGTACCGCCCGGTCCACGTCCTCCTGGTCGACGAGTCCCGCCTCCAGGGCCCGTCGCAGCCGCCCGAGGATCACGGAACTGTCCGTGCCGTGGTCGGTGAAGGAGTCGACCCCGGCGCGCAGCGACGCCGCCACCGCCTCCTCGTGCGTCGCGAAGTAGCCCTGCGAGTCAGCCAGGTTGGAGGGCGCGCCCGCGTCCGAGCAGACCAGCAGTTCCTGATCCGTCCAGGTGCGCAGCTCCTCCTCGATGTACGGGGAGAGGTGGTTGGGCCGGCCGTTGACGAGGTTGTACGCGGGCATCACCCCGGCCACCGCGCCCGCCTCGACGGGGCCCCGGAAGGCCCGAAGGTCGTACTCGTGCAGCACCCGGGGGCGTACCGACGCGGAGGAGGTGTCCCTGGCCGTCTCGTTGTTGTGCGCCAGCCAGTGCTTGAGGACGGGCGCCGTCCGCCAGTACACGGGATGGTCGCCGCGCAGGCCCCGGGTGTACGCGGTGGCGATCGCGGCGGTCAGCGCCGGGTCCTCGGCGTAGCCCTCCTCGCCGCGCCCCCACAGCGGGTTGCGCAGCAGATTCACCGTCGGTGCCCACACGTTGAGCCCGACCCGGTCGTCCTTGGCGCGCATCGCGCGCGCCTCACGGGAGACCGCCTCGCCGACCCGGCGCACCAACTCCGGGTGCCAGGTCGCTCCGAGGCCCACGGACTGCGGGAACACGGTCGCCGGTCCCATCCAGGCGACACCGTGCAGGGCCTCCTGGCCGGTGCGGAAGGCGGCGAGGCCGACGCCGTCGGACCCCGGGGTGAACTGGTGGAGGAGTCGGAGGCGTTCGTCGGCGGTGAGCCGGTCGAGCAGGTCGTCGACCCGGCGGGCGAGGGGGAGCGCCGGGTCACGGAAGGGCGGCCGGTGTGCGGTCACGTGCGAGTCCCTTGCAGAGGGGGCGTGGATGCCGGGAAGGCTGGGCTTTCGAAGCGCTTCGATGCTCCGTGCGGGAGGAGTGGGTGTCAAGCCGTGGTCCACCGCCATCCTCCTTTCACACCAACCCACTTGGACGGAACGGCACAGACGCGGAATCCGCTGAGATTCTCGGTGACGACTCTTGCCGCGCCTGTGACGTTCACTTAACCTCGCAGCAATATCGAAGCGCTTCGACTCTCGATCGTCGAGAGCGCCCGGGGGACCGCCCCGCCCGCACCACCTCCACCGCAGCCGGCCGGCACCCCCGCGGTCGCCGTATGTCCTGGCGCGTGCCATGAAGGGTTGACGCAATGACGCCGAACGCCGTCTCCACGGGCTCCCGGAGAACCACCCCGAGCCGGAGCGACTCCGGGCAGAGCCGCAGGGGCTTCCTCGCCTCCACCGCCGTCGCCGCCGCCGTGGTCGCCGGCGGCGCGCCGCTGCTCACGGCCTGCGGCGGCGGCTCGGACAACGGGAAGAAGGACGGCACCACCACCGGCAAGGACGCGGCCAAGCTCCTCCCCGCGTTCGCCGCCAGCACCGTCGTCGCCCCCGACATCGCGCCGAAGAACGGCTCGGCGGCCGGGTTCACCCGCGCCATCCCCGGCTCCGAACTCAAGGCCTCCGTCCCTGGGAAGCGGGGCAAGGGCGGCGCCCTCACGATCATGGCCCCGTTCTGGGGACCGCCGCCCGCCCCCGACAACCCGTACTACAAGGCCATGAACGAGGCCATCGGCGTCCGGGCCACCTGGCAGAACCAGGACGGCAACGTCTACGACCAGAAGCTCGGCGCCGTCCTCGCCTCCAGCGAGATCCCCGACGTGGTCGTCGTCCCCGGCTGGAACCTGGGCGGCAAGATACCCAGCGCCGTCGATGCCAAGTTCGAGGACCTCGGCCCGTACCTCTCGGGCGACAAGGTCAAGGCGTACCCGAACCTCGCGGCGATCCCCACCGACGCCTGGCAGCGCTCCCTCTTCGGCGGCAAGCTGCGCGGCCTGCCCATGCCCGCCTCCTACGTCACCAACCTCGCGCCCTTCTACCGCAAGGACCTCTTCGACGCGAAGGGCTGGCAACTCCCCAAGAGCGCCGACGAGTTCCTCGCCCTCGCCAAGGAGATCACCAGCGCCAAGGCGAAGGTGTGGGCCTGCGGCGACATGACCTGGACCGCGTACAACATGTTCGGCGTCCTGTCCGGCAGCGACAAGGCGCTCGGCTGGAACCTCGTCGACGGCAAGCTCACCAACCGCATCGAGACCCCCGAGTACCTCGAAGCGCTCGAATGGACCCGCAAGCTCTTCGACGCCGGAGTCGTCCACCCCGACGAGAAGACCCAGAACCAGGGCGACACCGGCAACCGCTTCACCGCCGGCCAGTGCCTGATCTACAACAACGACCTCTCCCACTGGTACGCCAAGACCTCCGAACAGACCGGGCAGAACCCGTCGTTCGCGATGGCCGCCATGGACATCCCCGGCCACGCCGGCGGACTCCCCAAGCTCTGGGCCACCAACCCCGCCAACATCTGGGCCTTCATCCGGAAGGGCAGCTCCAAGGCGGTGATCGAGGACGCCCTGGCCGTCGCCGACTTCACCGCCGCCCCCTACGGCACCAAGGAACGGATGCTCACCGACTACGGCGTCGAGGGCGTCCACCACACCGTCAAGGACGGCCTCCCGGTCAAGACCGACAAGGGCAACCAGGAGGTCAGCAGCTCCTGGATGTTCGTCGCCAGCCCCGCCCCCTACATCGCCCACCCCGACACCCCCGAGGTCACCCGGGCCATGATCGAGTGGCAGCAGCGGATGGGCGCCGTCACCTCCAAGTCCTCCTTCTACGGCATGACCGTCACCGAGCCGTCCCGGTGGACCGGCCTCATGAACGACTTCGAGCAGCTGGAGAAGGACATCGTCCGCGGCCGAAAGAAGATCTCCGACATGCAGCAGGCCGTCTCCGAGTGGAAGACCAAGGGCGGCGACGAGCTCCGCGACTGGTACAGGAAGCTCCTCGACGCCAACGGATCCGCGGCGAGCTGACCGTGAGCACGCTCGACACCAAGACGGCGGAGCCGGCCGCGCCGGCCGCCACCGGCCGGGCGCCACGAGGCCGCCGGGACCCGCGGCGAAGCCGTACGGCCGGGCACGTCCCGCTCGGCCGGCGGCTCCGCCGCGACCGGACCCTGCTCCTGATGACGGTCCCGGCGCTCGTCCTCGTCGTCGTCTTCAACTACGTCCCGATCCTGGGAAACGTGGTCGCCTTCCAGGACTACGACCCGTACGTCTCGACCAACGGCGTCACCGCCATGCTGGAGAGCCCGTGGGTCGGCCTCGCCCAGTTCGAACGGGTCTTCTCCGACCCGGGGTTCTGGCACGCCGTCGAGAACACCCTCGTCCTCTTCCTGCTCCAGCTCGTGCTGTTCTTCCCGGTGCCCATCGCGCTCGCCCTGCTCGTCAACAGCATCCTGCGACCCCGGGTGAGGGCGCTCGTCCAGGCGATCCTCTACCTGCCGCACTTCTTCTCGTGGGTCCTCGTCATCACGGTCTTCCAGCAGATCCTCGGCGGCGCCGGCATCATCGCGCAGACCCTCAGGCAGCACGGCCACGAGGGCTTCGACCTCATGACCGACCCGGCGGTCTTCAAGTTCCTCGTCACCGCCGAGGGCGTCTGGAAGGACGCCGGCTGGGGCGTCATCGTCTTCCTCGCCGCGCTCGCCGCCGTCAACCAGGACCTGTACGAGGCCGCCGCGATGGACGGGGCCGGGCGATGGCGGCGCATGTGGCACGTCACCCTGCCCGCGCTGCGCCCCGTCATCGCGCTGCTGCTCGTCCTCCGCGTCGGCGACGCGCTGACCGTCGGCTTCGAACAGCTGCTGCTCCAGCGCGACGCCGTCGGCCCGGGCGCCGCCGAGGTCCTCGACACCTTCGTGTGGTGGACCGGACTGCGCAGCCAGGACTTCAGTTACGCGGCCGCCGCCGGACTGGTCAAGGGAGTGGTCGGCCTCGTGCTGGTCCTCTCGGCGAACAAGACCGCCCATCTCATGGGCGAGCAGGGGGTGTACCGCAAGTGACCCAGAACGCGGAAGCGGCCCGGCGGCCGCCGGCGACCCGGCGTCCCGCCCCGTCCCGATGGGCGGCGCCCGCCCGGCCCGTCTGGGAGGAACCGCCCGGCCGGGCCGGCCTCGCCGCCAAGGGCGCCGTCCTCGTCCTCGCCTGCCTCGCCGTCCTCGTCCCGCTGTGGATCGTGGTGGTCACCAGCCTCTCGTCCAAGAAGACGATCACGGAGACCGGCGGCCTCGTGGTCGTCCCCAGGGACATCACCTTCATCGCCTACCAGGAGCTCCTGAGCGGCGGCCAGGTCACCCGCGCCGCCGTCGTCAGCGTCCTGGTGACCGTGACCGGCACGGCCTTCTCGATGGCCGTGTCGATCCTCTGCGCGTACGGACTCTCCCGGCCCGGCTCGCTCGGTCACCGCTTCATCCTGCTCACCCTGATGGCCACCATGTTCTTCGGCGCCGGCCTGATCCCCACGTACCTCCTCGTGCAGACCCTCGGCCTCACCGACACCTATCTCGCGCTGATCCTCCCCAGCGCCGTCAGCGTCTTCAACATCCTCGTCCTGCGGGGCTTCTTCATGGGCGTCTCACCCGAACTCGTCGACAGCGCCCGCATCGACGGAGCGGGGGACCTGCGCATCCTCTGGCAGATCGTGATGCCGCTGTCGAGAGCGGTCATCGCCGTCATCACCCTCTTCTACGCGGTCGGCTACTGGAGCGCCTGGTTCAACGCCTCCATCTACCTCAGCGACCAGAACATGATGCCGCTGCAGAACGTCCTCATCCAGCTCGCGCAGAAGCAGGAGATCCCCGTCGGCCTCGGCCAGGCCGTCAAGGCGGGCAACCTCTCCGGACTCGCCGTGCAGATGGCCGTCATGGTCCTGGCCCTGCTGCCCGTCGCCGTCCTCTCGCCCTTCGTCCAGAAGCACTTCAGGAAGGGCATGCTCACCGGCGCCGTCAAGGGCTGACCCACCGAACGCACCACCCCACCCTCCCCCCTTCTCACGGAGAGCCGGATGCCGAGCCTCGACGACGTGACCCGGCCGCCCGGCCGCCCGCCCCGGATCCTCTACGGAGGTGACTGGAACCCCGAGCAGTGGCCCGAGGAGACCTGGACCGAGGACGTCCGGCTCATGCGCCGCGCCGGGGTCACCTCCGTCACCCTCGGCGTCTTCTCCTGGTCGCGCATCGAACCCACCCCGGGGAAAAGGGAGTTCGACTGGCTCGACCGCCTCATGGACCTGACGCACGCCCACGGCATCGGCGTCGTCCTCGCCACCCCCACCTCCTCGCCGCCACCCTGGATGGGACGCCTCCACCCCGAGACGCTGCCCCACGACGAGGACGGCCGCACCGAAGGGTGGGGCTCACGCCAGCACTTCTCCCACTCCAGCGACGCCTACCGGCAGTACGCGGCGGCGATCACCGAGGACCTCGCGGGCCGCTACGCCGACCATCCGGCGCTCACGATGTGGCACATCAACAACGAGTACTGCACCTACGACTGGGGCGACGAGGCCGCCCGCACCTTCCGCCGGTGGCTCCGGAACCGGTACGACACCCTCGATGCGCTCAACACCGCCTGGGGCACCGACTTCTGGAGCCAGCGGTACGGCGACTGGGCCGAGGTCCTGCCGCCCCGGCGGGCGCACTACCTGAAGAACCCCGCGCACGTCCTCGACTTCCGGCGCTTCACCTCCGACCAGCTGCTCGACTGCTACCGCGCCGAACGCGACATCGTCCGCCGCCACACCCCGCACCTCCCCGTGACCACCAACTTCATGCCGTTCTGGTCGGGGCAGGACGGCTGGGCGTGGGCGGCCGAGGAGGACCTCGTCTCCGTCGACGTCTACCCCGACCCGAGAGACCCGGGCTCCGGCGCGTACAACGCGATGATCGGCGACCTGACCCGCTCCCAGGCGGGCGGCCGGCCGTGGATGGTCATGGAACAGGCAGCGGGCGCCGTCAACTGGCGGGGCGTCAACCACCCCAAGCCGTACGGACTCAACCGCCTCTGGGCCCTCCAGACCGTCGCCCACGGAGCGGACGCCGTCTGCTACTTCCAGTGGCGCCAGTCCCGCCAGGGAGCGGAGAAGTTCCACTCCGGAATGCTCGGCCACGCGGGCGAACGGGGGCGCGTCTTCCAGGAGACCGTCCGCATCGGCGAGGACCTCGCCCGGCTCGGCCCCCGGGTCGCGGGCAGCCGGGTCACCACCGACATCGCCGTCCTCCACGACTGGAACTCATGGTGGGCCGGCGCCCAGGAAGGGGCGCTCTCCCGCCGCGTCGACCACGCCGAGATCGTCCACGCCTGGCACCGGGCCCTCTGGGACGCCCACCTCCCCGCCTCCTTCGCCCACCCCCGCCACGACCTGAGCGGCCACCGGCTCGTCCTCGTCCCGCACCTCTACCTCCTCGACGACACCGCGATCGACAACCTCGTCGCGTACGTGCGCGGCGGCGGCACCCTCGTCTGCGGCTTCCTCACCGGCATCGCCGACCAGGACGACCGGGTCCGCCCCGGCGGCATGGACGCCCGCCTCCGGGAGCTCCTCGGCATCGGGCTGCTCCAGGAGTGGTGGCCGCTCGACGAGGACGAACACGTCGACTGCGGCACCTTCCGGGGGACCCTCTGGTCCGAGGAGCTCACCGCCGCCCCCGGCGCCGAGACGGTCGCCGCCTACCGGGGAGGAGAGCTCGACGGCCTGCCCGCCGTGCTGCGCAACGGCCGCGCCCGCTACCTCTCGACCCTCCCCGAGCCGGCCGCCCTGAGCCGGCTCCTGGCGGCCGTGGCCGAGGAGGCCGGGGTGCGCCCCGTCGTCGACGGCCTGCCGGCGGGCGTCGAGGCCGTCCGCCGCGGCGAGCTGCTGTTCCTCCTCCACCACGGCCGCGACCCGGTCACGGTCACGCTCCCCGGCCGCCACCGCGACCTGCTCACCGGGACCGAGGCCGAGGGGGCGCTGACGCTGGAGAGGTACGGGGTGGCGGTCCTGGAGGTGTCCGGAGCGGCGGCCCCCGAGCCCTGGGGCGCGGGGACACCGGAGGAGCGGGGACCGGAGCACGGTCCCGCGCCGGGGGAGCGACCGTGATCCACGGAACCTGGGAACCCGCGCCCGCTGCGCGCTGGGAGGACGCCTTTCTCGCCGGCAACGGCAGGCACGGCGCCCTGGTCCTCGGCGACCCCGAGGACGACCGGGTGATCGTCACCCACCACACCCTCGTACGGCCGAACAACGCACCCGCCGACACCGCCCCGCCCCGGCTCGCGGCAGCGCTCCCCGCCCTCCAGGACGCCCTGCTCGCCGGGGACGCGACGGCCGCCGAACGGTTCACGGACGGGCGCCCGCTCCGCTGGGTCCAGCCGTTCCACCCCGGCTTCCAGACCCGGGTGCGCGGACGGGGGAACGCCCGCGCCCTCCCCGTCCACCGGGCCGTGGACTTCACCACCGGGGTGGTCACCGGGCAGTGCGGGGAACGCCGCAGCGAGGTCTTCGTCTCACGCGCCGACGACGTCATCGTCCAGTACGTCACCGCGCCCGGTCCCGTGACGGACATCGACCTCGACCACCGGCTCCCCGGCGTCCCCGCCGAACTCGGCGCGGGCCGGGGCGTCGCCACCGCACGCCGGGAGACCGTCCTCACCCTGAGGGCCCGGTACCCGGACAGCCCACTCGGCTACACCGGCACCACCCTCCTGCTCATCGACACCGGACGCACCACGGTCACATCCGGCGGCGTCCGGGTCGAAGGAGCGGGGCAGCTGCTCCTCCTCACCAGGGTGCGGCGCCACGCCGAGGAGTCCGACCCGGCCCGGGAGACGGAGGACCTGCGGTCCCTGACCGACGGCCTCGACCCCGCCGCCCTCCACGCCCGGCTGCTCACCCGCCACACCGCCCTGCACGGCGCCGCCTACCGGCGGGTCTCGCTCGACCTCGGCGCCGACGCCACCGAGCGCGCCCTCCCCGGCTCAGCCCTCCTGCGCCGCCCCGAAAGCCCCGCCCTCCTGGAACGCCTCTTCGCGGCAGGCCGCTACCACCTGCTCTCCTCCGCGGGTTCGCATCCGCCCCGGCTCACCGGCCTCTGGACCGGGGACTGGAACACGGCCTGGTCCGGGGCCTTCACCACCAACGCCAACCTGAACCTCCAGACGGCCTCCGCCGCCGCGGCCGACCTGCCGGAGGTGACGAGGGCCCACGCCGACCTCATCCGCGGACAGGCGCCCGACTGGAGGGACAACGCCCGGGCGATCTTCGGCACCCGGGGCATCGTCGCCCCCACCCACACCGACGGCGTCTCGGGGCACACGTACCACTTCAGCCGCGAGTACCCCCTCCATCTGTGGACGGCGGGCGCCGACTGGCTCCTCAAGCCGCTGCTCGACCACGAGGAGACGAGCGGAACGCGCGATCCGACGACCACCACCCTCCTCGCCGAACTCGCTCTCTTCTACGAGGACTTCCTCACCCGGACCGGACCCGACGGCCGCATCGTCGTCGTCCCCTCGTACTCCCCCGAGAACCGGCCGCGCGGAGGGAGCTGGGGCGCCGTCAACGCCACCATGGACATCGCCGCCGCCCGGCACGCCCTGCGCGCCGCGGCCGACCGCGCGCCCCACGCCGACGCCACGCGGCTGCGCGCGCTCGCGGACCTCCTCCCGCCCTACCGGATCAACGACGAGGGCGCACTCGCCGAGTGGGCCTGGCCGGGGCTCGGCGACCGCTACGACCACCGGCACCTCAGCCACCTCTACCCCGTCTGGCCACTGGACGAGATCAACCCGTACGACACCCCCGAGCTCGCCGCCGCGGCCGGGCGCGCCCTCGAACTCCGCGGCAGCGAGAACGACTCGGCCCACGGACACCTCCATCGCGGCCTGGTGGCCGCCCGGCTGCGCGACGCGACCCGCACGGAGAACGCCCTGGCGCGCGTGCTCACCGGCGACCACTTCCACGACTCCCTCATGAGCGCGCACTACCCGGCCCGCGACGTGTACAACGCCGACGCCGCCCACGCCCTGCCCGCGCTCCTCGTCGAGACCCTCGTGCAGTCCACGCCCGAGCGGCTCGTGCTGCTCCCCGCGCCGCCCGCCCGGTGCCCGAGCGGCCGGCTCACCGGAGTGCGGACCCGGTTCGGGGCCCGCGTCGACCTGACGTGGTCACCGGGGACGTACCGGGCCGTCCTCCGCCCGGACCGGGACGCCGAGATCGACGTACGGACCCCGGCCGGGGCGACCCGGCTCGTCCTGCGCGCCGGCGAGGAGCGGATCGTCAGTTCCCGAACCCGGCCCGGGGCGGAGGGGGGCCCGAGCTGTCCCGCACGGTCAGCGCCGGCGTGAGCAGGTCGACCCCGGCCGGGTCGACCTCCTCCGGACGGGAGAGGCCTGCGACGAGGCGTTCCACCGCCCTGCGGCCCAGCTCCTGCGCGGGGATCGCCACCGAGCTGAGCGGCACCGAGGCCTGGGCGGCGATCTGGTCGGCGCAGACCGCGACCACCGACACGTCCTCCGGCACGGCCCGGCCGGTCCGCCGCAGCAGCGCGAGCAGCGGCTCGACCGCCGTCTCGTTCTGCACGACGAACGCGCTGACCCCGGGCCGCTCGTCGAAGATCCTGGCGAGCACCCCCGCCACGGCGTCATGGCCGCCCTCGCACGGTCGGTGCAGCAGCCGGACCCCGCGCTCGGCCGCCCGGTCGCGCAGCCCGCGCAGGGTGCGCTCGGCGAAGCCCGTATGCCTCGCGTAGACCCCCGGCGACTCGCCGATGACCGCGATCTCCCGGTGCCCGAGGTCCGCCAGATGCTCCACACACAGCGCCCCGGCCGCCGCGAAGTCCAGATCGACGCAGTCCAGCCCCGCGGGGTCGGCCGGCAGCCCGACCAGGACGGCGGGAGGGCCCGCCACACGCAGCAGGGGCAGCCGCTCGTCGTCGAGCTGGACGTCCATCAGGATCACCGCCTCGGCGAGCCCGCTGCCGGTCACGCGGCGCAGCGCCGACGGGCCTTCCTCGCCGGTGAGCAGCAGCACGTCATAGCCGTGCGCGCGGGCGGTCGTGGCGACGGCGACCGCGATCTCCAGCATCACCGGCACGTACATGTCGGTACGCAGCGGGACCATCAGGGCGATGATCCGCGAACGGCTGCTGGCGAGCGCGCGGGCGCCCGCGTGCGGCTGGTACCCGAGCTGCTCGATGCTGGCTCGCACCCGCCGCCGGGTGGGGTCCGAGATGGGACGCTTGCCGCTGAGGACATAGCTCACCGTGCTGGCCGACACTCCGGCGTGCCGGGCGACCTCGGCAAGCGTGACCATCCGTTCTCCCCGCGGGCCGTGACTGAGGTGAGGCGACGTGAATCGCTTCGACGATGTCACTCGAACGATCGCTTCGACGGCTCAGCGAGACGGTAACGCGGGTGTGTTGACGTGTCCAGAGAAGTGGGTCAAGAAGATCGAAGCGCTTCGACGAACGGCATGTCCGAGGCGAAGCGCCGGAGTTCCCCCGGGTGCCGGGAACCGAGCGGGGACATCCCGCCGTCCGCCCCGTGCCGGGCGAGCAGATCCAGGACGAGCCGGCCGCGACGGACCCGCTCCCGCGCCGTGGCCAGGGCGAGATCCCGCAGGTGGGCCCCGTACGGGTAGATCCCGGCCGCCCGGCTCAGCCCGAACTTCAGGTACAGCGGCGCGCCCCGCCGTATCAACTCGGCCGCCTCGTACATCCGGACGTAACCGCCGAGGTCGTCCGGGGCCTCGACGTACAGGTCCATCGGCGCCCGGCTGACCCGCCGGATCTCGGTGAGATGGTCGAGCGTCAGGTCGGACGGCACGTTCAGGGAATCGGCCCCGAGCCGCTCGTGGACCGCGTACGAGGCGGGGTTGACCGGCCCGATCAGCGCGGACACCTTGAACGTGGTGTCGGCGGGCAGCGTCCCCGCCGCGCGCAGCCGGTGGAGCGTCCACAGCACCCCCTCGTCGGCGACGAGAAGACACCGGACGCCCGACGCGGCGGCGCGCAGGGCGTCTTCGACGCATCCCGCGAGCCCGTCGTGGCCGCGGGTGCGCAGGCCCGCGCCGCCCGAGTCGGTACGGGTGGCGGCCCCGGTGTCCCATGTGCCGCGCGGACCGGTGAACAGGCAGAGCTCCACGGCACGTTCGGCGCAGGCGGAGACCATCTCGGCGATCTCGGCGTCCGTGAGCATCCAGACGCCGCTGCCCTGGCTGACCCGGTGGACGGGGACGCCGAGCCGCTCGCTCTCCGCGAGGACGACGCCGAGCGCCTCGGGGCTCTCGACGGAGGGGACCTCGGTGCGCCACAGCCCTCCGTCGGGGAAGGAGTGCGGGGAGGCGTCGGCGGGGTCGGCCGCCGGCACGGGGTGGCCGATACGGCGGAGGGCGTCGCCGCCGGGGAGTCGGGGGGCCGGTCGCGTGGTCATCGGAATCCTCTGCTGGGGAGGGCGGACGCGGAACGGGGTGGCCGCGAGGCGGGTTCAGGGACGGAGGAGGACCTTGCCCGTGTCCGGGGCGCCGCCGCCCACCAGGGCGAGGGCCTCGCCGAACCCGTCGAGCGGGAACTCGTGGGTGATGAGCGGGTTCGGGTCGAGAAGGCCAAGGGAGAACGCGCGGACGGCGTCGGACCAGGCCGCGGAGGAGGCGCCGAAGACGCTGCGGATCTCCAGCTGGCTGACGGACAGATGGACCGGGTCGATCCCGGCGGCGCCCGCCGTGAACATGCCGGTGAGCACCACCCGCCCGCCCCGGCGGGCGAGCAGGCACGAGGAGGCGGCGGTCGTGGGAGCGCCCGCGGTCTCCACGACGAGGTCGAAGCGGCCGGGCAGGCCGTCCGCCTCTGCCGGGGTGAGGACACGGCTCGCGCCGAAGGCCGAGGCCTGGGCCGCGCGCTCCGCACGCGGGTCCACGACCGCCAGTTCGGCGGGGGAGGAGGCGGCGAGCCACTGGACGGCGAGCAGCCCGAGCGTCCCGGCGCCGACGACGGCGATCCGTTCACCGGGGCGCGGCCTGCCGGCCCGTACCGCGGCGGCGACGACCGCCGCCGGTTCGAGCAGCGCGGCCGCCCGGAGGTCCACCCCGTCCGGCAGCGGGTGCAGGAGCCGGGCGGGCACGAGGACGTGGTCGGCGAAGGCACCCGGCTCGGTGAAGCCTGTCTCGGCGTATCCGGCGGTGCACAGGCTGGTCTCCCCGTACCGGCAGCGCTCGCAGCGGCCGCAGGCCCGGAAGCCCTCGGCCACGCACGGCCGGCCCAGGAGTGCCGGATCGACCCCGGCGCCGACGGCGTCCACCGTGCCGGACCACTCGTGGCCGGGGACGATCGGGTAGCGGACGTAGCCCGGGGCGCGGTGGCCCTCGTACAGCTCGCGGTCGCTCAGGCAGATCCCGGCGGCGGCGACCCGCACCCGGACCTCACCGGGGCCGGGCGCCGGAACCTCCCGCTCGACCAGCCGGTGCGCGCCGGGCCGTTCGACGAGGACGGCGCGGCTCAAGGCATCGGAACCGCCGCTCACTTGGGCTGCCTCCTCTCCCAGCCCTCGGCCCACAGGTCGAACCGCGCCTGCTGCTGAGGGAACTCCGCGGCGGCGTCCGCGTCGAACTCCACCCCGAGTCCCGGCTCGTGGGACACCGTGAAGCAACCGGTCTCCGGGTCGACCTCGGGCGCGCCGCGCACGACCTTCTTGATCTCCGCGTCCGCGAAGTCGTTGAAGTGCTCCAGGATCTTGAAGTTGGGTGTGCAGGCCGCGAGTTGGAGGGAGGCCGCGGTGAGGACCGAGCCACCCACGTTGTGCGGGGCGACGAGCACGTAGTGGGTCTCGGCGGTCGCGGCGAGCTTCCTGGCCTCCAGGATGCCGCCGATGTGGCCGACGTCGGGCTGCACGATGTCGGCGGCCTGCGACTCGAAGAGCTCCCTGAACTCGATCCGGTCGTGGATCCGTTCACCGGTCGCGATCGGCAGGTCCACCTTCTCGGCGACCTTCGCCAGGGCCTTGAGGTTCTCCGGCGGCACCGGCTCCTCCAGCCACGCCGGACGGAACGGGGCGAGCTCGCGCGCGAGCCGGACCGCGGTCGAGGGGGAGAAGCGGCCGTGCATCTCCACCATCAGCTCGGTGTCCGGGCCGACGGCGTCCCGTACCGCCTCGATGAGCGCGACGGCCTCCCGCGAACGCTCGGCGTCCAGCTCGTAGTGGCCGGTCCCGAACGGGTCGATCTTCAAGGCCCGGTAGCCGCGCGCCACGACCCCGCGCGCCGCCGCGTGGTACGCCTCCGGGGTGCGCTCGGTGGTGTACCAGCCGTTCGCGTACGCCTTCACACGGTCGGTGACCTTTCCGCCGAGCAGCTGCCACACGGGCACGCCGAGGGCCTTGCCCTTGATGTCCCAGCAGGCCGTCTCGACGACCGCGATGCCGGACATGACGATCTCGCCGGCCCGCCCGAAGTCCCCGTACTTCATGCGTCGTACGAGGTCCTCGACCGCGAACGGGTCGGAACCGGCGATGTGGTTGTGCTCGGCCTCGCGGAGGTAGCCGACGAGTGCGTCGGTGTGCCCGAGCATCCGGGTCTCGCCGACACCGGTCAGCCCCTCGTCGGTGTGGACGAGCACATAGGTGAGGTTGCGCCAGGGCGTGCCGACGACGTGTGTGGTGATTCCCGTGATGCGCATGGTGGTTGCTCCCCGGGGGTGCGGAGGTGGACGTGGTCGTGGGCGTTGACGCCGACGTGGTGCGGGAAGGTGGCCGGAACACCCGCTTGTTCGAGATATCGAATATCGTTCGGTGGATCGGCGTGACGGTAGGCAGCGGCTCGCCGGGGTGTCAACGGGGGCGTGTCCACCCGTCCCGGCTTCCGGCGGGATCCCCGTCGACCCGTTGCCCGGCGCGGGGAGCGCCGCTAGTCTCTGTTCGCGATTTCGGTCGTGGTACGGGATATCGAACGGGCAGAGGCGAGGTGGGGGATCCATGGGACGACTCGTTCCGGCGGTGACCAGGGCGTTCGACGTGCTGGAGCTCTTCCTGGAGGGCGACGAGACCCTGTCCGCGCCCGAGATCACCCGCAGGCTCCAACTGCCGCGCACGACGACGCACGAGCTGGTCACCACCCTGACCGCCCGCAACTACCTCGTCGCGGTGCCGGAACAGCCCGGCCGCTACCGGCTCGGCGTCCGCACGTACCAGCTCGGCAGCCGGTACGCCGAGCAGCTCGACCTCGCAGCCGAGGGCCACCAGGTCGCGCGCGAGGTCGCCGACACCTGCGGCGAGACGGTGCACGTGGCCGTCCTGGAGGACATGGACGTCATCTACATCGCGAAGGTCGACTCGACCCACGCGGTGCGGATGGTCTCCGCGGCCGGACGCCGACTGCCCGCCCACTGCACGGCCGTCGGCAAGATGCTCCTCGCGACCCTCCCGGAGGCCGAGCTCGAGGAGCGCCTCGACGGGTACGACCTGGCGGGCATGACACCCCGCAGCATCACCGACCCGGACGCGCTGCGCGCCGCGCTCGCCGAGATCCGGATCCTCGGCGTCGCGGGCGAACAGCAGGAGTCCAACCCCGACGTGAGCTGTGTGGCCGCGCCGGTACGGGACCGCTCCGGTCGGGTCGTCGCGGCGCTGTCCGTCTCGGTCCCCGTGCACCGCTGGAGCGAGGACCGCGAGAACGAACTCACGGCGCTGGCCGTGAAGGGCGCGAGCCGGCTGGCGGAGCGGCTGGGGTACCGGACCCCGAGCTGAACCCCGGACGGCCCGGACGCTGTCCGGACCCCGACACGTCGGTGGGGCGGCTCCGCCCCCCGGTGTCACGCCACCGTCCCCCGGTGTCGGGATTCCGCCGCTCGATGTCCAGTCCGTGCCGCCGGGAGTCAGGACTCCGTGCCGGAGGGCCCGGAGCGTTCGTCCTCCCGCCGTTCCCGTGGCCTGCGCATCCGGCTGACCGGGCCGAAGACCTCCCGGTCGTCGAGGAAGCCCTCCAGGGCGAAGGCGGCCGCGCCCCGGGTGACCGCGTTGTGCGGCACCGCGCTGCGCCGCAGGGTCGCCGCCCGGTGCGGCAATGCCAGCGCGTGCCGCGTGACCGCCTCGTACGTGGCGGTCAGCAGGGGCTCGCCCAGCAGGTCGACGACCTGGTTGCCGAGGACGAGCGCCCGCGGGTTGAGCAGATTGACCAGATTGGCCACCGCCGCCCCGAGATGGCGCCCGGTCCGCTCGACGGCCTCGACGGCCGCCGGGTCCTGCTCCGCCGCCGCGCGCGCCAGGGCGGCGACCGTGGCCGCGTCGTCCGGCCCGGCGGCCCGTTCGTCGCCGGGGGCGAGCTCGCGCCAGGTCCGGGCGATGCCCCGGGTGCTGACGTACGCCTCCACGCACCCCCGGTTGCCGCAGGTGCAGAGCCGGCCGTCGATCGCGAGACAGGTGTGGCCCCACTCGCCGGCGCTGTTGGTGAAGCCCCGGTAGAGCTGCCCGTCGATCGCGATCCCGGCGCCCACGCCCGCCCGCAGGGTCAGCACGACGAGGTCGTCCACCTCCCGGCCGGCGCCGAACCACAACTCGGCGACCGTGCTGGCCCGCAGGGGATTGTCGAGCCGGAGGGGCAGCCCGAGGCGTTCGTCGAGCAGGGCGCGGAGCGGCACCTCGTGCCAGGACCAGTAGGGGGAGAAGGAGGAGACCCCGCCCTCGCGCTCCACCATGCCGGGCACGCTGACGCCGGCCCCGAGCACGCGCGCGCGGGGCACCCCGGAGACGCGCAGCAACTCCTCGACGCACGTGGCGAGCTCCTCGACCACGTCGGCCGGTCGGACGTCGCCCGGCGGCAGGGGCCGCTCGACGGAGTGACGGACCTCCAGGGCGAGGTCGAAGAGCTCGGCGTGGACCGACGTCTCGGCGATGTCGATGCCGATCAGCGCGCCCCGGTCGGCGTTGACGGCGAGCCGCGCGCGGGGCCGCCCGCCGCTGGAGTCCTCGTGGCCCGCCTCGACGAGGACGCCGGCCTCCAGGAGCTCGGAGGTCAGATTGGCCACGGTGGCGAAGGACAGGCCGGTCGCGGCGGCGAGGTCCTGACGGCTCATCGCACCGGCCCCCGCGTAGAAGCGCCGCAGGACCTCGAAGCGGTTGAGACGGCGAATGTCCTGGGACGTCCGCTTGATCATGTGTGCTGTCCTCCGCTCGCAGGGCCCGTGCGTCCGTACGGCCCGTACGCGGCATCTTATTCAAAGGGTTGGAAGAAGCAGGGGCCGGATATTTACAACCGTTAGACGAACCCGTAGTTTTTTCGTGTCGCACCACTGGCACGAGACCGAGGAGGCCAGATGCAGCACCTCAGGGCCCAGCCCTGCTCCCCCCTGCCCGGACGCCTGACCGAGGGGCCCGTCTGGGACGCCCGGCGCCAGGAACTGCTCTGGGTGGACATACCCGACGGCCTCGTCCACCGTGCCGCCCTGACGCACCAGGACCCGAGGCCGGACCTGGTCGCCGTCTCGACACTCCGCTTCGACCGCCCGGTCGGAGCGGTCCAGCCCTGCGCATCGGGAGCCCTCCTCGCGGCGGCGGGCACGGCCGTCCTCCGCCTGGAGGTGGACCGCCCGATCGCCGAGGCCGTAGAACTGGCCGCGCCGGTCCTGCCCGGGGACGGCCTGCCCCGCCGCATGAACGACGCCGCCGTCGACCCCGCGGGCCGGCTCCTCGCCGGAACGATGGCGTACGACGAGAGCCCCGGCGCAGGCGCCCTCTACCGCCTCGACGGTGACGGCCTCACCACGCTCCTTGAGTCGGTCACCATCTCGAACGGCCTCGGCTGGAGCCCGGACGGCACGCTCCTCTACTACGCGGACAGCCCGACCGGCCGGGTCGACGTCTTCGCGTACGACGTGGCCACGGGCACCCTGAGCGACCGCAGGCCGTTCGCGGTCCTCGACCGCGGGATGCCGGACGGGCTCACGGTGGACGCCGACGGACGGGTGTGGGTGGCGGTGTGGGGCGGCGGCGAAGTCCTCGCCTTCACGCCGGAAGGCGCCCTCCACGCGCGCGTGGAGGTGCCCGCCTCCCACGTGACGAGCTGTGCCTTCGCCGGACCGGACCTCGACGTCCTGGTCATCACGACGGCCACCGAGGGCCTGCCCGGGCCCCGCCGCCGCCAGGAGCCCGACGCGGGGCGGCTGTTCGTCTGCCGACCGGGTGGGAGGGGACTGCCGAGCGTCCCGTACGCCGACCTCTGACCGGCACCGAGGGCACTGGCCGGATACGTCCGGATACGTCCGGCGACGACCGGCGATGACCAGGGCCGACCGGCCAGGACCGGGGCCGAGCCGGTCGAACGACGGGCCCGAAGCCCGCTCCGCGGGGGTCCGCGGGTGGGACCGCCGGGGGTGTGGTCGTCGAGGTGCGGTCGTCGAGGTGTCGGGCGTGTGCGCGTCGCGGTGCCCCCCTGCAGGAACGCCCGGACCGATCCCCTCGCTCGCTCCCGCACTCACTCGCGGGGGCGGGCGCGCGGGCGGAGCGCCGTCGGCGCAGCCCGCCGCCCTCTCTCCGCAGACCTGACCGCGTGTTCCGCAGACCGTGACTCCCACCCGCCTGCGGGGCCCGGCCCTTGCCGGGCGTCCGGTCGACTCCTGCTCCGGCCGCCCGGCCCTCCGCCGTCTCGGCCTGCCGCATCGCCGCCTCCTCGGCCGACCGCATCGCCCCCGCCGCTGCCCCGCCCACCGGCCCGCCCACCGGCCTGTGGGGGCCGTCAGCCGTACCCGCCCGCAAGCCTGTCGGCCCGGCGCGCTCGCACGGAGCGCCGTCGGCGGCCTCCGCCCGTCGCTCGCCCCGCACCCCGTACACCCCCCGCACCCCGTACCCCCCCCGAACCCCCACACCCCGTACCCCAAGGGAGCACCCAGCCATGACCACCCCGCCCGCAGCCGCCACGCCCCCGCCCGAGCCGCGCACCGCACCCGGGGACGCCGCCCCGCCCGAGGAGAGCGCCCCGTCCGAGGCGCGCGCACAGGCGCAGGTATCCGGCCACGGACTCCGCGCCGCCCTCGCGTCCGCGCCCGTCATCGCCATCCTCCGCTCCGCCTCCGCCACCCGTTTCGCCGAAGTCACCGACACCCTGCTCGCGTCCGGCATCCGCGCCGCCGAGTTCACGCTCACCACCCCCGGCGTGCTCGACGCCCTGCGCGAGTACGCCGCCGACGCCCCGCCCGGGCTCGCGCTCGGCGCCGGGACCGTGACCACGCCCGCCGAGGCGCAGGCCGCCGTCGAGGCCGGGGCGACGTACCTCATCACCCCCACCACCGCCATCGAGGTCATCGCGGAGGCGGGTCGCCTCGGCGTCCCCGTGCTCCCCGGCGCCTACACCGCCACCGAGATCCTCACGGCCTGGCGGGCCGGGGCCACGATGGTGAAGCTCTTCCCCGCCGCCACCGGCGGACCCGCGTACCTCCGCGCCGTCCGGGCCCCGCTGCCGTACGTCCCCCTCGTCCCGACCGGCGGCATCGGCGTCGCCGAAGCCCCGGCCTATCTGGCCGCGGGCGCCACCGCCCTCGGCATGGGCGGTCCCCTCGTCGGCGACGCCTGCGAGGGAGGATCCCTCGCCGCCCTCGGTGAGCGCGCCGCCGTCCTGCTCGACGGAGTGCGCCGATGAGTGCGCCGATGAGCGCCGCGCACCCGCCCGCCCTCGTCACCCTCGGCGAGGCCATGGCGGTGGTCGCCGCGACGCGGCCGGGGCCGCTCGCCTCAGGTGCGCCCCTGCGGCTGGGCTGGGCCGGCGCCGAGGCGACGGTCGCCGTCGGCGTCAGCCGGTTCGGCCACCCGGCCGCCTGGACGGGCCGGGTCGGTGAGGACGCCGCGGGCGCGATGATCCTCGCCGGACTCCGCGCCGAGGGCGTCGACGTCGCCGCCGTCCGTACGGACCCGGCCGCGCCCACCGGTCTGATGCTCCGCGAGCGCCGCACCGCCGACCGGCTCCGCGTCGGCTACTACCGGGCCGGCCTCGCGGGCTCCCGGCTGGCCCCCGAGGACCTCGACGAGGCGCAGCTCACCGGAGCGCGGATCCTCCATGTCACGGGAATCACGCCGGCGTTGAGCGCATCGGCCCGCGCCGCCGTCGAGCGCGCGGTGGCCCTCGCACGCGCCGCCGGGGTCACCGTCTCCTTCGACGTCAACCACCGCGAACGCCTCTGGAGCCGCGCCGAGGCCGCCGAGGTCCTCGCGCGACTCCTCCCGCACGCCGACGTCGTCTTCGCCGGTCCCGAGGAGGCCGCCCTCTTCGTGCCCGAGGAGTCGCCGGAGCGGATGGCCCGCGCCCTCACCCGGCTCGGGCCCGGCCAGGCCGTGCTCAAGCTCGGCGCGCGGGGAGCCCTGGTGGCCACGGACGACGGCGGTCTGCTCACCCGCCCCGCCGTGCCCGTCACCGCGGTCGACCCCGTCGGCGCGGGCGACGCCTTCGTCTCCGGCTACCTCGCCGCCGTCCTCGACGGCGCACCGGTGGAGGAACGCCTGCACCTCGCCACGCTCTCCGGGGCCTTCGCGGTCTCCGTCCCCGGCGACTGGGAGGGACTCCCGCGCCGCGCCGAACTCGGCCTGCTCGCGGCCCAGGACATCAGCCGCTGAGCCCCGTGCGCCCCCGTACAGGAGCCTCCGCCCCCGTACGGACACAGACACAGACACACCAGGGACCACACCCATGAACCGTTTCTCCGGCCGGACCGCCGTCGTCACCGGCGCCGCCTCCGGCATCGGCGCCGCCAGCGCCGTCCGGCTCGCCGCCGAAGGCGCCGCCGTGCTCGTCTCCGACATCGCCGACGAGGCCGGCGAGGCCGTCGCCGCCGCGATCCGCGCCGACGGCGGCCGAGCGGCCTACGTACGCTGCGACGTCTCGTCAGAGGAGGACTGGACCGCTCTCCGCACCGAGGCCCACGCCCGCTTCGGCCCCGTGGGCATCCTCCACAGCAACGCCTTCACCCACACCCCGGCCGCCGCCCACGACCTCCCCGTCGCCACCTGGGACCGGGAGATGGCGGTCAACCTCCGGGCCCTCTACCTCGCCACCCGTACCTTCCTCGACGACCTGCGCGCCGAGCGCGGCAGTCTCGTCGCCACCTCCAGCGTGCACGCCGACTTCGGCCTGCCCGGCTATCCCGCGTACGCCGCCGCCAAGGGCGGCATGTGCGCCCTCGTACGGCAGTTCGCCGTCGAGTACGGGCCCGACGTCCGCTTCAACTCCGTACTGCCCGGCCCGATCCTCACCGACGTCTGGAACGACGTCGACGAGGAGGGCCGCAGGCTCTCCGCCGACGCCACCGCGCTCGCCCGGCTCGGCAGGCCCGAGGAGGTCGCCGCGGCCGTCGCGTTCCTCGCCTCCGCCGACGCCGCCTACATCACCGGAACCAACCTGGTCGTCGACGGCGGCTGGACCGTGAAGAAGGACTCCAAGTGAAGATCACCTCCTTGCGTACGTACCTCGTCGCCCCGCGCTGGTGCTTCCTGCGCATCGACACCGACGAGGGCATCACCGGCTGGGGCGAGCCCGTCGTCGAGGGCCGCGCCCACACCGTCGCCGCCGCCGTCGACGAGCTTGCCGACCACCTGATCGGCCAGGACCCGATGAGGATCGAGGACCACTGGCAGGTCCTCACCAAGGGCGGCTTCTACCGCGGCGGTCCCGTCCTCTCCAGCGCCGTCGCGGGCATCGACCAGGCCCTCTGGGACATCACCGGCAAGGCCCTCGGCGTCCCCGTCTGGCAGCTCCTCGGCGGCAACGTCCGCGACCGCGCGCGCGTGTACAGCTGGATCGGCGGCGACCGGCCCGACGAGGTCGCCTCCGAGGCCGTCGCCCGGAAGAACGAGGGCTTCACCGCGATCAAGATGAACGCCTCCGCCCAGCTGCGCCTCATCGACACCCCGGCCGCCGTCCACGGCATCGTCGACCGGGTCGCCTCGATCCGGGAGGCCGTCGGCGACGAGTTCGACATCGCCATCGACTTCCACGGCCGGCTCACCGCCCCGATGGCCCGCCGTGTCCTGCCGCTCCTGGAGCCGTACCTCCCCTTCTTCGTGGAGGAACCGGTCGTCCCCGAGATGAGCGACCACATCGGCGACATCGTCCGCTCCACCTCCATCCCCATCGCGACCGGCGAACGCCTCTACTCCCGCTGGGACTTCAAGAAGGTGCTCGGCCAGGGCATCGCGGTCGCGCAGCCCGACCTCTCGCACGCCGGCGGCATCTCGGAGGTGCGGAGGATCGCCGCGATGGCGGAGGCGTACGACGTCTCCCTCGCCCCGCACTGCCCGCTGGGCCCGATCGCCCTCGCCTCCTGTCTCCAGGTCGGCTTCGCCGCGCCGAACCTGCTGATCCAGGAGCAGAGCCTCGGCATCCACTACAACTCCGGTTCCGACCTGCTCGACTATCTGGTCGACCCCTCCGTCTTCCGTTACGAGGACGGGCACGTGGCCCTGCCCACCGGACCGGGTCTCGGGATCGAGGTGGACGAGAAGGCCGTCGAGCGGGCCGCCGAGATCGGGCACCGCTGGCGGAACCCGGCCTGGCGGCGCGACGACGGATCCCTCGCCGAGTGGTAGCGGGAACGAGCGGGAGGGGCGGGCTCGTGAACGAGCCCGCCCCTCCCGGTGTGCGGTCGGGTCAGCGATGCGCCAGCCGGCTCGCCGCCGGAAGGAGCCTGCCGTCGTAGTCGAACAGCGCCTGGTTCTCCCAGCCGTTGCCGGACGAGGCGTCGGCCGGGTCCCAGCCGTTGCCCGTGACGGCCGTCCAGGTCGGCTCCCAGTAGAAGACGCCGAGACCGCGGCCGTTCGGGACCGCCTCGACGACGTTCATGACGTCCCGCAGCCAGGCCGACTGGCCGGCCGCGCTCGCCGGATAGCCGGAGACCAGCTCCGAGGACAGGTCGATGATGTTCTCGTGGGGGTCCTCGCTGTCGAGCCGGAAGGGGTACGCGGTCTCGGCGACCATCACCTTCTTGCCGTAACGGGACGAGATGTCGTCGAGGTTGGCCTGGAGCGAGGACAGCGCGCCGTGCCAGTAGCCGTAGAAGGAGAACGCGATCACGTCGTACTTCACGCCCTGCGCGGTCGCGTTGTCGAACCACGTGCGGTAGAGGGCGTTGTCGCCGCCGTTCGCGAGGTGCAGCGCGATCTGGGTGCCCGGCGAGACCGCCTTGGCCGCGGAGATGCCGGAGTCGAGCAGTCCCGCCAGCTGGGCCCAGTTGCCCGTCGAGCCCTCCGGCCACAGCATGCCGGTGTTGATCTCGTTGCCGATCTGCACCATGTCGGCTGTGGTGCCCTGCGTCTTCAGGGCGTTGAGCACGTCGTACGTGTGGTGGTAGACGTCCGTCTTGAGCTGGGTGTACGAGTGGCCCTGCCAGGCGGCGGGCTTGGTCTGGGCGCCCGGGTCGGCCCAGATGTCGGAGTAGTGGAAGTCCACGAGCAGCTTCATGCCCTGGGCCTTGATGCGCTGCGCGGTGGCGAGCACACGGGCCTTGTCGTTGTAGCCGTCGGCCGGGTCCACCCACACCTTCAGGCGGCCGTAGTTGGCGCCCGCGTTCTTGAGGAGGGCGACCGCGTCACCCGTGGTGCCGGAACTCGACCTGTAGGTCCCGCCGAGATCCTCGCTCTTCCTGAGGGAGGACACGTCGACGCCCCTGACCGTGAGCCCGGTGGTTCCCGCCGTGAACGTCAGGTCGTCGACGTTCAGCCAGTTGCCCGCTTTGGCATCCGAGTTGATGCTGACGGTGCATGCGCCGCCGGTCACCTCGACCGGGGTGACCAGACGTATCCAGGCGCCGTTCGAGGTCACCGGCAGATCGGTGCGCCGTTCGGCGGACCCGCAGTTCCGCAGGGCCAGGTAGGCGGCGTTCTGCCCGCCGCCCGACCGCACCCAGGCGCTCAGCGTGTACGTGCCGTCGGTGAGCCCGGAGAGGTACTGGTACGTCTCGACCTTGTACGCCGACGCCGACCAGTGGGTCAGGCGGTGACTGCCGCCGTGGCCCCCGGCCTCGGTGAACGAGGCGGCGTTCTGTCCTGCGGCCGAGTAGGTGGACCAGCCGGCCGGGGTCGCGGTCCCGGTGGAGTCGCTCTCGAACCCGGCGTTCGTGAGGGTGGCGGCGGCTTCGGCCTGCGGAGCGGCCGGCAGCGGGGCGAGGAGCAGGGCGCCGAGCGCGGCGGCGACGGCCGCGGCGCGCAGGCGGATGCGGCTTCTGACGGTGGTGGGGTGCATCGTCGAGTCCCTTCGACGGTGGCCAATGAGAAGTGTGTGGTGCGGGTGGTTCCTTACGGGTGGTGCGGTTCACCCGGGGGCGGCGCAGCGGGTGCGGCCGCCCCCGGGGGGATCAGGGGTCCCGGCAGGGCAGGGCAGGGCCGGGCCTGGGAGAGGGGGACGCGGTCAGGCGTCGAGGCGTACGACCCGCACGGCGCCGGCCGGGACGGTGAACGTCCCGTCGACCGGCGTGCCTCCCGGGGCGCCGCCGAGCAGCTCGGTCCCGGAGCCGTCGAGCGGCACCTCGGCGTCGTCCCCGGAGTGGTTGAGGGCGAACAGGTACTGCCCGCCGTCTCCCGCGCGGCGTACGACCTCCACGTCTCGCGGCAGCGCACCGCGCGCCGCGACCCCCGCGTCCTCGCACGCCGCGGCCACGATCGCGTCCAGCGACGCCGCGTCCAGCCGGGTGGAGACGTACCAGGCGGTGCCCCGCCCGAGCCGGTGCCGGGTCACCGCGGGACTGCCGGCGGCCGGCCCGTCGGCGTACGTCCACACGGTCTCCGCGCCGCGCGGCCGGACGAACTCCGTCCAGACGTCGCCGGTGAGCGAGGTGCCGCCGG
Organism: Streptomyces sp. NPDC029956; assembly: GCF_055574655.1. NCBI lineage: Bacteria > Bacillati > Actinomycetota > Actinomycetes > Kitasatosporales > Streptomycetaceae > Streptomyces > Streptomyces sp. NPDC029956. The sequence continues at coordinate 103,629 of NZ_JBVHZJ010000013.1, forward strand.
GTCCGGAGATCCGTACGCGCTGGTCGTCCAGGAGCGGCGACCACTCGTCCACCGTGAGGCCGAGGACGTCCCGCAGGGCGCCCGGGTAGGCGCCGGGGTGCACGGCGTCGTGCTCGTCGACGATCCCGGAGAAGTACGAGACGACGAGCGTGCCGCCGTTCTCGACGTACTCCCGCAGGTTCTGCCCGGCGGCCTCGGTCATCAGGTACAGCGCGGGGACGACGACCAGCGGGTGGGCCGAGAGGTCGGCCTCCGGGTGGGCGAAGTCGACGGTGAGGTGCCGGTCGTAGAGGGTCTCGTAGAAGCTGTCGGCGCGCTCACGGGCGTCGTGGGCGGCGTTCGGCCGCCACTCCAGGTTCTGCGCCCACCAGGAGTGCCAGTCCCAGAGCATGGCGACGTCCGGGACGGTACGGCTGCCGCGTACCTCCTCCAGGGCCTCCAGGTCGGCGCCGAGGGCGACCACCTCGCGCCAGATCCGGGTGTCGGTACCGCCGTGCGGGACCATCGCGGAATGGAACTTCTCGGCGCCGCGCCGGGACTGGCGCCACTGGAAGAACATGGCGCCCTCGGAGCCGCGGGCCACATGGGCGAGGGAGTTGCGGGCCATCTCGCCGGGACGCTTGGCCGGGTTGCGGGGCTGCCAGTTCACGCCCGAGGTGGAGTGCTCCAGGAGCAGCCAGGGCGCGCCGCCGGCGACGGAGCGGGTGAGGTCGGCGGCCATGGCCAGGTTGACGTGGGTGCGGCGGCCGTCGGTGATCAGATAGTGGTCGTTGGTGACGAGGTCGACCTCGCGGCCCCAGGCCCAGTAGTCGATGGAGTCGCACTGGCTGAGCGCGGTCATGAAGTTGGTGGTGACGGGGACACCGGGTGCGAGCTCGTGCAGGATGTCCCGTTCCGTCCGGAAGTTCTCGCGGATGGTGGCATCGGCGAAGCGCCGGTAGTCGAGCTGCTGGGCGGGGTTGCCGACGGTGGGGGTGACCCGGGGCGGGTCGACCTCCTCGTACGAGCCGTAGCGCTGCCCCCAGAACGCGGTGCCCCACGCCTCGTTCACGGCCTCCACCGAGCCGTACGTGTCGTCGAGCCAGCGGCGGAAGTGGGCGGCGCAGCTGTCGCAGTAGCAGGCGCTGACGGGGACGCCGTACTCGTTGTGGACGTGCCAGAGCGCGAGCGCCGGGTGGCTGCCGTAGCGGCGGGCCAGCTCGGTGGTGATGCCCGCGGCGGCCTTCCGGTAGGCGGCGGAACTGTGACAGATCGCCCCGCGTGAGCCGTACGAGTGGCGTACGCCCTCGGCGGTGACGGGCAGCGCCTCCGGGTGTGCCCGGTAGAACCAGGCGGGCGGCGCCACGGTCGGGGTGCCCAGGTCGACGCGGACGCCGTGTTCGTGGAGCAGGTCGAGGAGCCGGTCGAGCCAGCCGAAGTCGTACCGGCCCGGCTCCGGTTCGAGGAGGGCCCAGGAGAAGATCCCGACGCTCACCATGGTGACGCCGGCCTCTCGCATGAGCCGGACATCCTCCTGCCAGACGCTTTCCGGCCACTGTTCGGGGTTGTAGTCCCCGCCGAACGCGAGCCGGTGCAGGCCCTTGGGAGTGGTCTGCGGCATGGGTCTCTCCTGAAGCCTCGAGCGATGAAAGCTTTGGTTCGTTGTGAACGTGCACACAGTCGATCTCGATGTGACAACGCAACATAACCGCACACGAACAACCATTGACAAGTGTCCGGAACGTTTCTCTACTGTGAACGCTCACAGATGCATGGTCGGCCTCCCCGCCCTCGGGAGAGGCCCTTTCGGTCAGGGAGAAGTACCCCATGCCCCACACGATGCGCCGCAGCCTCGCCGCCGCCACCGCCGTCCTGCTCGGCGCCACCGCGCTCACCGCCTGTGGATCCTCCGACTCCGGCGACGAGGCGGCCGGCGGCTCCGGCCCCGTCTCGCTCACCTACTGGGCCTGGGCCCCCGGTATGGACAAGGTCGTGGCCCTCTGGAACGCCGAACACCCCGACATCAAGGTCACGGTGCAGAAGCAGGCCTCCGGCGACGACCTCGTCACCAAGATCATCACCGCCGCCAAGGCGCACAAGGCCCCCGACCTCGTCCAGGCCGAGTACCAGGCCCTGCCGACCCTCGTCTCCAACGACGCCCTCGCGGACATCGCCACCGACGTCACGGGCGTCAAGGACAAGTTCGCCCCCGGCATCTGGCAGCAGACCACCCTCGGCAGCGACGAGGCCGTCTACGCCCTGCCACAGGACTCCGGGCCGCTGATGTTCTTCTACCGCCAGGACCTCTTCAAGAAGTACGGCCTCTCCGTCCCCACCACCTGGGAGGAGTTCGCCACCACCGCGCGCGACCTGAAGAAGAAGGCCCCGAAGCAGTCCCTGACCACCTTCTCCGCCAACGACTCCGGCCTCTTCGCCGGACTCGCCCAGCAGGCCGGCGCCAAGTGGTGGACCTTCGAGGGCGACACCTGGAAGGTCGGCATCGACGACGCCGCCACCCGGAAGGTCTCCGACTTCTGGGGCGGCCTGGTCGCCGAGGGCGCCATCGACAACCAGCCGATGTACACCCCCTCCTGGAACAAGGCCATGAACACCGGCGAGCAGCTCGCCTGGGTCTCCGCCGTCTGGGCCCCCGGCACCCTGACCACCGCCGCCCCCGACACCAAGGGCAAGTGGGCCATGGCCCCGCTCCCGCAGTGGACCGAGGGCGGCTCCTCCACCGGCAGCTGGGGCGGCTCCTCGACCGCCGTCACCACCGACTCCCCGCACAAGAAGGCCGCCGCACAGTTCGCCACCTGGCTGAACACCGACCCGGTCGCCCTCACCGCCCTCGTCAAGGAGAGCGGCATCTACCCCGCCGCCACCGCCGCCCAGACCAGCGGCGCCCTCGCCGAGGCCCCCGACTACTTCGCCAACCAGCCCGACTTCTACACCCGCGCCGCCGAGATAGCGAAGACCACCGCCCCCGCCGCCTGGGGCCCCAACGTGAACGTCGCCTACACCGCATTCAAGGACGAGTTCGGCAAGGCCGCCAAGGCCAGGTCCGGCTTCGACACCGCCCTGACCGCCGTCCAGTCCGCCACCGTGACGGACCTGCAGAAGCAGGGCTTCGAGGTCGCCAAGTGACGCAGCCCCCCAAGGGCGCGCGCCGGTCGTACGGGGTCAAGGCGGCCCCGTACGGCTTCCTCCTCCCCGCCGCCCTCCTCTTCGCCCTCTTCTTCGCCCTCCCCATCGGCTACGCCCTCTGGCTCAGCTTCCACAAGGTCCGGATCAAGGGCCTCGGCCTCGGCAAGGGCGCCAAGTCCGAGGTCTGGGCCGGCCTGGAGAACTACACCTCCGCACTCACCGACTCCGAACTCGCCGCCAGCGCCCTGCGCGTCCTCGGCTACGGCGCCGTCGTCGTCCCCGTGATGCTCGGCCTCGCCCTCTTCTTCGCGCTCCTGCTCGACTCCGAGCGCGTCCGGGCCCGCTCCTTCGCCCGGCTCGCGATCTTCCTGCCGTACGCCGTCCCCGGCGTCATCGCCGCCGTCCTCTGGGGCTTCCTCTACCTCCCGGACGTCAGCCCCTTCCACTTCGTCCTCGACAGGCTCGGCCTGCCCCAGCCCGACCTCATGGACGGCGGACCGCTCTACCTCGCGATGTCGAACATCGCGATCTGGGGCGGCACCGGCTTCAACATGATCGTCATCTACACCGCGCTGCGCTCGCTGCCCGCCGAGGTCCACGAGGCGGCCAAGCTCGACGGCTGCTCGGAACTCCAGATCGCCCTGCGCGTCAAGATCCCGATGGTGGTGCCCTCGCTGGTGCTCACCTTCTTCTTCTCGATCATCGCCACCCTCCAGGTCTTCAACGAGCCCATGACGCTCAAGCCGCTCACCAACGGCATCCCCTCCACCTGGAGCCCCCTCATGAAGGTCTACAACGACGCCTTCACCGGCGGGAACATCCACGCCGCCTCGGCCACCGCCGTCGTGCTCGCCCTCGCCACCTTCGTCCTCTCCTTCGCCCTCCTCCGGATCTCCAACCGCCGCACCACACAAGGAGCCAGCCGATGACCGGGCTCGCCTCCCCTCCGCTGCGCAAGGCAGCCCCGGCAGCCGGCAGCACCCCCGGCGTCCCCCAGGCCCCGCCGCGCCCCCGCCGCACGGCCCTGCTCCCCACGGCCGCCCTGGTCCTCGGCGCGCTCTACTGCCTGCTGCCCGTCGCCTGGGTCGTGGTCGCCGCCACCAAGCCCGACAACGAGCTCTTCTCCACCTTCACCTTCCTGCCCGGCGACGGACTCGCCGACAACGTCACCGACCTCAGCGCGTACCGCGACGGCATCTACTGGCGCTGGATGCTCAACTCCGTGTTCTACGCGGGCCTCGGCGCCGTCCTGTCCACCGTGGTCTCCGCACTCGCCGGCTACGCCCTCGCGATCTACCGCTTCCGCGGCCGCGAGACCTTCTTCAACGTGATGCTCACCGGCGTCCTCATGCCCCCGGTCATCCTCGCCATCCCCCAGTACCTGCTGATGGCCGAGGCCGACCTGACGGACAGCTACGCCTCGGTGCTGCTGCCGCTGATCCTCTCCCCGTACGGCGTCTACCTCGGCCGCATCTACGCCGAGGCCGCCATCCCCATGGAGCTCGTCGAAGCCGGGCGTATGGACGGCGCGGGCGAGTGGCGGATCTTCCGGCGGATCGCCGTCCCCATGATGGCCCCCGGCCTGGTGACGATCTTCCTCTTCCAGTTCGTCGCCATCTGGAACAATTTCCTGCTGCCCTTCATCATGCTCGGCGACGACGAGAAGTTCCCCATGACCGTCGGCCTGTTCACCCTGCTCAAGCAGGGCGCCTCCCAGCCCTCCCTGTACACCCTGGTGATCACCGGCGCGCTCCTCGCCATCGCCCCGCTCATCGCCCTGTTCCTCGTCATCCAACGCTTCTGGAGCCTCGACCTCCTGTCCGGCGCCGTAAAGTCCTGAGCACAGGGGATCGAGGGGAAACACACAGCATGAGCACAGCAGCGAGCAGGCGCCGCCCGGCGACCATCCACGACGTGGCCCGCGAGGCCGGAGTGTCGCGCGGCACCGTCTCCCGCGTCCTCAACGGCGGCCACTACGTCAGCCCGACGGCCAAGGCCGCCGTGGACGCCGCGATCCGCAGAACGGGCTACGTCGTCAACCGGCACGCCCGCTCGCTGATCACCGGCAGGTCCGACTCGGTCGCCTTCCTCCTGACCGAACCGCAGGAACGGTTCTTCGAGGACCCCAACTTCAACGTGCTGCTCCGCGCCTGCACCCAGGCGCTCGCGGCCCAGGACATCCCGCTCCTCCTGATGATCGCGGGCACCGAGGACGAGCGCCGCCGCAACCTCCGCTACATCGAGGCCGGTCACGTCGACGGCGTCCTCCTCGTCTCCAGCCACTCCGGCGACCCCGTGGTGGCCCGGCTGCACGAGGCCGGCGTCCCCGTCGTCGCCTGCGGCAAGCCCCTCGGCCAGACCGCCAGGATCGGCTACGTCGCCGCCGACGACCGCGAGGGCGCCCGCGACATGGTCCGCCACCTGTACGCCTCCGGGCGGCGCCGGATCGCCACCGTCACCGGCCCCCTCGACACCCCCGGCGGGGTGGAACGCCTCGCCGGATACCGCGAGACGCTCGCCGAGTTCGGGCTGCCCGCCGACGAGACGCTGATCGCCACCGGCGACTACAGCCGGGTCAGCGGCGAGGACGCGGCCCGCGCCCTCCTGGAGCGCGCCCCGGACATCGACGCCGTGTTCGTCGCCTCCGACCTGATGGCGCAGGGTGTCCTCGACGCCCTCTCCCGCGCGGGCCGCAAGGTCCCCGAGGACATCGCCGTCGGCGGCTTCGACGACTCCCCGGCGGCCCTGTCCTCCCGCCCCTCGCTGACCACCATCCGCCAGCCCTGGGACCGGATCAGCACCGAGATGGTGAGGACACTCCTCGCCCGGATAGCGGGCGAGGACCCGGCGACGGTGATCCTGCCGACGCAGCTGGTCCGGAGGGAATCGGCCTAGCATCCGCCCCCGGGGGAGCGGCCGTACCGTCGGGCGCGGCCGTTCCTTCGTCGTGTCAGCCGTCAGCCGGACGAGGTGTCACCAGGACCACCTCCAGCGTTCGCGGGCCGTGGACGCCCTCGACCCGGTCGAGTTCGATGTCGCTCGTCGCGGACGGCCCCGAGATCCAGGTCAGCGGGCGGGCCGGGTCGAGCCGGGGGAGGGCCTGGGGCACGGAGGCCACCACCTGCTCGGGGGCGCCGATCACGCACACATGCAGATCGGGAACGAGGGTGAGGGCCCGACGGCCCTGCCCCGGGCCGCCGTCGAGGACGATCGTGCCGGTCTCGGCGATCGCGAGCGCGCACCCCGTCACCACCGCGTCGATGCCGTCGAGTTCGTACGGGGTGAGCCGGGGCGCGTCGGTCCGCCGCTCGGCGCTCGTCGCGGCGAGCCATTCCTCCGGCAGTCCGGGCGGTACGACGACACTGCGGGCACCGCGCTCCGCGAGGAGCCGCGCGACGAGCGCCGGAAGGCCGTCCGGCGCGGAGCGGTGGACGTGGGCGCGGTAGTCGGCGAGGTTCTCGTGGAGCAGGTCGAGGAGTGCGTCGGGGTCGTCGGCGCTGTGGCTCGTGCGGTAGTCGCGGGTGACGGCCGGGGCCTCGGGGGCGTCGGCGACGGCGGCACGGATGCGGGCGAGCACGCGCGCGCGTGAGTCGGTGGTCATCGGCGGTTCCTCTTCCACCAGTCGCGGAACGGTTCGGCGGGCAGTTCGGGCAGGTTCCGGTGTTCGGACCACTGGCGGGCGCCCGGCCCCGGCAGCCGCTTCGGGTGCAGCGCGCGCGTGGCGGAGGCGATCCGCTCGCCCGCCGCGAGGGCGGTCGGGTGGTCGAGCACCCATGTGGAGGCCCGGATCGCCGCCCGCTCCAGCCGGTGTCCCTTCCCGCCCTCGGCCGCGACCCGCTCGCGCAGGTGCACCAGGACCTCGGGGATGTCGATGGCCACCGGGCACACCTCGTAACAGGCCCCGCAGAGCGAGGAGGCGTACGGCAGGGAGGCGTCGACCTCGCTCACCGTGCCCCGGAGCTGGGGGGTGAGGATCGCGCCGATCGGCCCGGGGTAGACCGAGCCGTACGCGTGACCGCCGGCCCGTTCGTACACCGGGCAGACGTTGAGACAGGCGGAGCAGCGGATGCAGCGCAGCGCCTGCCGTCCGACCTCGTCGGCGAGCGCGTCGGTGCGTCCGTTGTCGAGGAGCACCAGATGGAAGGCGGACGGCCCGTCGTCGTCGCCCGTGCCGGTCCACATGCTCGTGTACGGGTTCATGCGCTCGGCGGTCGACGAGCGCGGCAGCGTCTGGAGGAAGACCTCCAGGTCCCGCCAGGTCGGTACGACCTTCTCGATGCCGACGACGGAGATCAGCGTCTCGGGAAGCGTCAGGCACATCCGGCCGTTGCCCTCGGACTCGACGACGACGAGGGTGCCGGTCTCGGCGACCATGAAGTTCGCCCCGGAGATCCCGACCTTGGCCCGCAGGAACTTCTCCCGCAGGTGCAGCCGGGCCGCCTCTGCGAGCTCGGCCGGGGTGTCGCTCAGCCCCTCGGGCGCGGGCCGTCCCCAACTCCCCATCTTCTCGCGGAAGATGTCGCGGATCTCGCCGCGGTTGCGATGGATGGCGGGGACCAGGATGTGTGAGGGCCGGTCGTCGCCGAGCTGCACGATCAGCTCCGCGAGATCGGTCTCGTACGCGGCGATCCCCTCGGCCTCCAGGTGTTCGTTGAGCCCGATCTCCTGGGTGGCCATCGACTTGACCTTGACCACCTCCGTCGCGCCCGTCGCCCGGACCAGCCCGGTGACGATCCGGTTGGCCTCGGCCGCGTCGGCGGCCCAGTGCACGATGCCGCCCGCCGCCGTCACCGCCTCCTCCAACCGCAGCAGGTGGTCGTCGAGGTGACGGAGCGTCCGGTCCTTGATCTCCTTGCCGGCCTGTCGGAGCTCCGCCCAGTCGTCGAGTTCCGCCACGGCCCGCGCCCGCTTGTCGCGGATGGTGTGGGTCGCGTGCCGCAGATTGGCGCGCAGTGTCGCGTTCCCGACCGCGGCCCGCGCCGCCTCGGGGAAGGCCGGCATGCCCACGAAGGTCCCGCCCGCCGGCCCGTCTCCGGTCCCGCCCGTCGTTCCGCTCACCGCCAGGGCTCCTCTTCCGTGCTCGCCAGGATGTCCGCCAGGTGCACCGCGCGCAGCGGCGCCCCCTGCCGGCTCAGCATGCCGCCCACGTGCAGCAGACAGGAGTTGTCCGCGCCGCACAGGACCTCGGCGCCCGTGGACAGCGCGTTCGCGATCTTGTCGGCGCCCATCGCCGCCGACACGTCGGGGTTCTTCACCGCGAACGTGCCGCCGAAGCCGCAGCACTCCTCCGCGCCCGGCAGCTCCACCAGCTCCAGGCCCTTCACCGCCTCCAGGAGCCGGCGCGGCCGCTCCCCGAGCCCGAGGAGGCGCAGACCGTGACAGGACGGGTGGTACGTCACCCGGTGGGGGAAGTGCGCGCCCACGTCCGTCACCCCGAGGACGTCCACCAGGAACTCCGTCAGCTCGTACACGCGGGGGCCCAGGCCCGCCGCCTCCGCGCCGAACGACGCGTAGTGCCGGCGCACCATCGCCGCGCACGAGCCCGACGGGGTGACCACGTACGCGTACCCCTCGAAGGCCCGGACCGTGCGCCGTACCAGCGGGGCGGTCTCGGCGCGGTACCCGGTGTTGAACTGAGGCTGTCCGCAACAGGTCTGCCCGGCCGGGAAGTCGACCTCCACGCCGAGGCGTTCGAGGACGCGGACGGTGGCCACGCCCGTCGCGGGGAAGACGGCGTCGTTGACGCAGGTGACGAAGAGGGCGACACGCATCACGGGGTCCTCGGGCTCCTCTGCCTTCTCGCGGTGCTCTGCCTTCACGGGTTCCTCGGGTTCTCGGGTTCCTCGGGGTTCACGGCCCTCGGGGGCGGTTCGAGTCGGTCGGCGGCCGCGTCCCGGGCGGCCCGGTCGTCGCCCGGTTCGTAGTGTCGCAGGGGCGGTGTGCCGGCGACGAGCGCCGACGAGCCGACGCATCGCGGCGAGAACGCCGACGAGCCCGGCGGCCCGCGTCGGGACGTGTCCACCTCGATGCAATGAATCGATTCACTTCATCGATGAAGCTAGTCATCACGCAGGAAGCGGTCAAGACTCTTGACGCTGCTGTGATCGGCGCCCTAGCGTCCGGGCTCGGCGACATGAAACATTTCAGTCGATCAGGAGGAGTGGAGGGCGGCGATGCGGCGCGTCTGTTTCCTGCTCAAGGTCAGGGCCGGGCGGGTGGAGGAGTACCGGGCGCGCCACGCGGACGTCTGGGCCGACATGCTCACGGCGCTCTCCGCCGCCGGCTGGCACAACTACTCCCTCTTCCTCCGCGAGGACGGGCTGCTCGTCGGCTACCTGGAGACACCGGACTTCGACCGGGCGCGCGCCGCGATGGAGGCGACCGAGGTCAACGCCCGCTGGCAGGCGGAGATGGCGGAGTTCTTCGAGGAGCTCGAAGGGCAGGCACCCGACGCCGCCATGCGCCCGCTGACGGAGGTGTTCCACCTCGCGTGAGGGGGAGGCGGCGGGGGCAGGGCCTGGCGGCGACGCACCGGCCCGCAGGGGCCGCATAGGATGAAAACCGGGGCGGGACCTCGCCCGGGCGGGGCGGTAGGGGCAGGACGGACCAGGTGGGACGGATGACGGACACCGCGCGGACGGTCGGGAACGTCGGCATCAAGGACGTGGCACGCGAGGCGGGCGTCTCCGTCGGCACCGTCTCGAACGTGATCAACCAGCCGGACCGGGTCTCGCCCGCGACGCTCGAACACGTGCGGCGGGTCATCGCCCGCCTCGGCTACGTGCGCAGCGAGTCCGCCCGCCAGCTGCGGGCCGGCCGCAGCCGGATCATGGCGCTGCTCGTCCTCGACATGGGCAACCCCTTCTTCGTCGACATCGCCCGGGGGGCCGAACGCACCGCACGGGCGGCCGGTCTGGGCGTCATGGTCTGCAACAGCGACCAGAGCGCCCGGGACGAGGCCGACTACCTCTCCCTCTTCGCCGAGCAGCGCGTCCGCGGCGTCCTGGTCACCCCCGCCGACCCCAGCGGCGCGAACCTGCGCGAGTTCCGCCGTCACGGCATCGCGTCCGTGCTCGTCGACCGGGTGGCGGGCGACGACACCGGCTGCTCCGTCTCCGTCGACGACGTCGTCGGCGGCTCGCTGGCGATCCGGCACCTCACCGCGACGGGCCACCGCTCCTTCGCGTACGTCAGCGGTCCGTCCCACCTCCAGCAGATCCGCGACCGGCGCGAGGGGGCGCTGCTCGCGCTCGCCGAGGCCGGACTGCCCGCGTCGGCCCTCCGGGAACTCCCCGCCGAGCGCCTCGACGTGGCCTCCGGCCGAGACGCGGGCGCCCGGCTGCTCGGCCTCGCCGACCGCCCCACGGCCGTCTTCTGCGCCAACGACCTGCTGGCGCTCGGTGTGCTCCAGTCGCTGTACGCGGCGGGGGTCCGGGTCCCGGAGGACATGGCCATCGTCGGCTACGACGACATCGAGTTCGCCGCGGCCGCGACCGTACCCCTGACGTCGGTGCGCCAGCCGGCGCTGACCCTCGGGGCCAAGGCCGCCGAGCTGCTCCTGGACGAGACCGGCGAGCGGGCGGCCGACCACCGGCACGAACACGTGGTGCTCCAGCCGGAACTGGTCGTCCGCCGCTCGACGCTCGCCGGGCACTGACCTCCCCGGGACGCGGGCGTCAGCGGACGCCGAGCAGGTGCTCCAGGGCCAGCTGGTCGAGGTGCTCGAAGGCCATGGAGCGGGCGGCCGCCGCGTCCGGGTCGAAGGTCTCGTAAGCCGTGGGGTCGGCGAGCAGCCCCGCGAGGCCGTCGGCGGCCGTGGGGACGGCGAGTTCGGGCAGGCGGGAGGCGGCCAGGGCCTGCTGGACGTCCGGGTCGGCGCGGAAGGCCGCCGCGCGCTCCTTGAGGATCAGGTAGTTCCGCATGCAGTTCTTCGCGGACTCCCACACCCCGTCGGAGCCGTCCGTCCGCACCGGCTTGAAGTCGAAGTGGCGCGGGCCCTCGTACCCGGCCGTCTCGAGCAGGTCCACCAGCCAGAACGCCTGGCGCAGATCGCCCGCGCCGAAGCGGAAGTCCTGGTCGTACTTGATACCGGACTGGCCGTTCAGGTCGATGTGGAAGAGCTTGCCCGCCCAGAGCGCCTGCGCGATGCCGTGCGGGAAGTTGAGCCCGGCCATCTGCTCGTGGCCCGTCTCCGGGTTCACGCCGACGAGTTCGGGGCGCTCCAGGCGCTCGATGAAGGCCAGGGCGTGCCCGATGGTGGGGAGCAGGATGTCGCCGCGCGGCTCGTTCGGCTTGGGCTCGATGGCGAAGCGCAGGTCGTAGCCCTGCTCGGTGACGTACTGGCCGAGCAGGTCGAACGCCTCCTTCATGCGGTCGAGCGCGACCCGGACGTCCTTCGCCGCGCCGGACTCTGCACCCTCCCGGCCGCCCCAGGCCACGTACACCGTGGCGCCGAGTTCGACGGCCAGGTCGATGTTGCGGAGGGTCTTGCGGAGCGCGAAGCGGCGCACGTCCCGGTCGTTGGCGGTGAACCCGCCGTCCTTGAAGACGGGGTGGGTGAAGAGGTTCGTGGTGGCCATCGGCACCGCGAGCCCCGTGCGGTCGAGCGCGGCCCGGAAGCGCTTGACGATCGCGTCGCGCTCGGCGTCCGGAGCGCCGAAGGGGATCAGGTCGTCGTCGTGGAAGGTGACGCCGTACGCGCCGAGCGCGGCGAGCCGCTCGACGGTCTCGACGGGGTCGAGGGCCGGGCGGGTGGCCTCGCCGAACGGGTCGCGGCCCTGCCAGCCGACGGTCCACAGGCCGAAGGTGAAGCGGTCCTCGGGGGTGGGGGAGAAGAGCTCCGGCATGGTCTGTCCTTCTCTTGCTCTCGGGATTTGTTTTCTGAGATAACTAATACGGGACGGACACACCGGGGCGCCAGCCCCCGCGACGAATCGGCCCCCGTGACGACCTACGGTGACCCACTACAGGGAAGAGGTGAGGACGTGCCCACGAGGCGCTCCGTCGTGATCGGAGTGGACAGCTCCACGCAGTCCACCAAGGCCGTGGCCGTCGACGCCGACACCGGCGAGCTGCTCGCCGTCGGCCGCGCCCCGCACACCGTCACCGGCTCCGCCGGGGCGCGCGAGAGCGACCCCGAGGAGTGGTGGAACGCCCTCGTCACGGCCGTCCGCGCGGCGGTACGGGACGCGGGCGTCCCGGCCGGAACCGTCACCGGCATCGCCGTCGCCGGACAACAGCACGGTCTCGTCACCCTCGGCGCCGACGGTCGCCCCCTGCGCCCCGCACTGCTCTGGAACGACACCCGCTCCGCCCCGCAGGCCGCCGCCCTCGCCACCCGTCTGGGCGGCCCCGCCGCCTGGCTGGAACGCACGGGCTCGGTGCCCGTCGCCTCCATGACCGCCGCGAAGTGGCAATGGCTGCGCGAGCACGAGCCCCGCCGCGCGGAGGCCGTCGCGGGGGTCCGCCTCCCGCACGACCACCTCACTGAGCGCCTCACCGGAATCGCCGTGACCGACCCGGGAGACGCCTCGGGGACGTGCTGGTACGGGAGAGGTGCCCGCGACGGCGAGGGTGCCGCGCGCCCCGAGGGCCTCAGTGACGGCGAGGGTGCCATGCGCCTTGACGGCCTCCGGGACGGCGAGGACGTGGCACGCACCGAGGGCCTCCGGGACGGCGAGGGTGCCGCGCGCCTCGACGGCCTCCGGGACGCGACCGACGGGTCCGACGGCAAGGAGCCCACGGCCGCCTACGACGCCGGGATCCTGGACCTCATCGGCCTCGACCCGGCGCTGCTGCCCGCCGTCGCGCCCGGCGGCGCCACCCGCGTGGGCACCCTGACCGCGGCCGCGGCCGAGGCCCTCGGGCTGCCCCGTACCGTCGTCGTCGCCGCCGGGACCGGCGACAACATGGCCGCCGCGGTCGGCCTCGGCCTCGGCGGCGCCGGCCTCCTCGACCACCCGGTCGTCAGCCTCGGCACCTCGGGCACGGTCTTCGCCGCGACCCGCGCGCGCCCGGCGGACCCCGGACTCGCGGGGTTCGCCGCCACCGACGGGACGTACCTCCCGCTCGGCTGCACCCTCAACTGCACGCTCGCCGTCGACCGGTTCGCCACGCTCCTGGGCCTGGACCGCGAGGACGCGGCACCGGGCCGAAGCGGCGGCGGAGACGGTGGCGTTGTCGTGCTGCCGTACCTCGACGGCGAACGCACCCCCGACCTGCCGCACGCGGCCGGCCTGGTCACCGGGCTGCGGCACGGCACGGACCCGCGGGCGATCCTCGGCGCCGCCTACGAGGGCGCGGCGTTCACGGTGCTGCGCGCCCTCGACCACCTCCTCGCCGCCTGCGGACTCGACCCGGCCGCTCCCGACGTACGGGACCGGCCGCTGCGCCTCATCGGCGGCGGGGCGCGCGGCCGGGCCTGGACCGAGACCGTCCGCAGGCTCTCCGGCCGCCCTCTGGTCGTCCCGGCCGCGGAAGAGCTCGTGGCCCTCGGCGCCGCGGCCCTCGCGGCGGGCGCGGTGACGGGCGCGGACCCGGTGGCCCTGACGACGGCCTGGGGCACGGGCACGGGCGAGATCCTGCCCGCGGTCGCCCGCGACGAGGAGACCTGGAACCGCATCGCGGGAGTCCTGTCGGCCGCGACACCGACGCTGCTGTCACCGACCGTCGAAGAGGTGGGCCAGGGTCGTCGGGGTGAGGCGGATGTCGTCGAAGTCGACGCGGCATCCCTCGCCGACGGGTGACTGGACCTCGATGCCGGCCCGCACGGGACCGGGGCCGCCCAGGGCGAACTGCCGTACCAGGCGCCAGAACTCGCCGTCGTCCGAGACGTGGAAGGCGTAGCCCTCGCCGATCCGGCTGACGCGCAGCCACAGCGCCTCTCCCGTGACCGGGCCCGCGAGCGCGTCGTCGGACCGGCCGCGGGTCACGACGGAGAAGACGCTGGGAGTCCCGTCGGGCGCCTGCTCGAAGTTGAGCTTCGCCCAGTGGTCCTCGTCGGAGCTGATGTACAGGGCCCCCGCGTCCCACGCCGCCCGGAAGCCGACGCGGAGGCGCGCCGAGAGCTGCCAGTCGCCGTCGGGGGGAGTGGTGAGGGCCACGGCGGCGTCACGCCGGGCCGCTCCGCCGACCGGGTCCGTGAAGGCGTCCGTGTGCGGGGCGGCCATGACGGTGAGGACGCCGTCGGCGAGGGACCACGAGGCGGGGGCGGTCACCCAGTCGAGGCCGAGGGGGAGCGAGGAGTCGAGGTTCATGACGTCATGATCGTGAGCCGGGCGGAAGCGTGCCACGGAATTTCGCGAGGATCCAAGAAGTGGCACGAGAGTCCAACTCGACGCCACGCTCGGGGTGCTCGCTCCACGGACTGCTGCTCTGCATGACCCTGTCGGGGGCCGGGCCCCTGCCGACCGGCCCTCGCCCCCTCCCCACGGCCCTCTGTGGCCCCGGCCGGCCTGTTCCTCCGCTCAGGCCCCGCCGCCCGTCCCCGCCGTGACGCGCCGCTGGTGCACCCGCAGGTGCAGCGTCGCCAGGTCCAGGAGCGGGGTCGCCACGCCCAGGGCACGCGCGCGGGTGGTGAGGTCGCCGAAGAGGTGCTCGACCTCGGTCGGGCGGCCCGCCGTCAGGTCGCGGTAGAGGGACGGCACCATCGGCGACCCCGACGCGGACACCACGGCGAGCGTCGTCGCCCCCTCCGCCTCCGGCACGGGGTGTCCGGCCGCAGCGGCCACCGCGGACGCCTCGGCGAGCAGCGCCGGGGCCAGGGAGGAGCCGCCGGGGGTGTCGTGGACGTCACCGACCGTGCCCCGCATCAGGCTGGTCACGGCGCCGAGGGTCGTGATGAACACCCACTTGTGCCACATCGCCGTGACCACGTGCTCCGGCTCCGGCGAGGCGATGCCCGCCTCCTCGAACACCGCCCGGTACGTCGCCACGCGCGCGGAGCGCGTGCCGTCCTGCTCGCCGAGCGTCAGATGGGCCAGGGGGGCGAGGCGGCGGATGTCACCGGTCCCGTCGAGCGTCGTCACCACCTTGGCCACGCCGCCGAGGACGACCGGGGCACCGAAGCGGGCGTTGAGGGCGTCGAGGTGGGCGAGACCGTTGAGGAGCGGCACGACGGCCGTGTCCGGCCCGACGGCCGGTGCCATGTCCTCCATCGACCGCTCGAGGCCGGTGGACTTCACCGACAGCAGCACGAGGTCGTACGGGGTGTCGAGCGCGTCGGCCGTCACGAGGCGGGGGGTGAGGACCCACTCCTCGTCCCGGCCCACCACCCGCAGCCCGCGCTCGCGCAGCGCCGCCGCCCGGGCCGGGCGGACCAGGAAGGTGACGTCCTGTCCGGCGCGGGCGAGCAGGGCGCCGAAGTAGCCACCGGTGGCACCGGCGCCGACGACCAGGATCTTCATCGTTGTGGACCTCTCGTGGGGCGCCCGGAGGGCGCGGTGGTGAGCGGGACGAGCAGGGGCCGGAGCAGCCGGTGGGGCCGGGCGAGCGCGG
Source organism: Streptomyces sp. NPDC029956 (assembly GCF_055574655.1). Classification (NCBI taxonomy): domain Bacteria; kingdom Bacillati; phylum Actinomycetota; class Actinomycetes; order Kitasatosporales; family Streptomycetaceae; genus Streptomyces; species Streptomyces sp. NPDC029956. Next base: position 119,247 of record NZ_JBVHZJ010000013.1, read on the forward strand.
CCGTCACCGGGTCGTCGTCCGGGTCGGAGGGGGCGAGCCCCGGGCCGGGGGCGACCACGACGTCCGCGACGGGTACGGCGGTGCCGCAGTCCGTACAGCGTCCGTCCGCGTCGAGCGGGGCCTCGTCTCCTGCGTGCAGGAAGACGCGGCGCGGGCCGCCGTCCGCCGCGTGGAACTCCTCGCCCCAGGCGGTGAGCGCGCGGACCGCGGGCCAGAGGGCGACCCCCTTGGGCGTGAGCCCGTACACCTCGCGGCGGCCCGTGCCCGTCTCGGGGCGGCGCTCCAGGACGCCGGCCACGGTGAGCGTGGTGAGCCGGTCGGTGAGCACGGCCCGGGGTACGCCCAGGTGCGCGGCGAACTCCCCGAACCTGCGCACCCCGTAGAAGGCGTCCCGCAGGATCAGCAGCGTCCAGCGCTCGCCGACGATCTCCATGGAGCGGGCGAGGGCGCAGGTCTGACCGCGGTAGTCACGCGGAAGCGTCATGGCCATGACCCTAACGCAGAAGAGTTCGGTGACTGAACTGTTCGGGGCGGGTGATGCCGCTCCCCTGCGGCGGAGCCGTTTTCGGGTGAGCGAAAGGGGCGGCTAGGCTCGCGCTCACCATGAACCAGCCCACGGAACCCAAGGCCGACAAGTCGGGCGTGCGCCGGCACAACCTGAGCCTCGTCCTGCGGACCGTCCACGACGCGGGCGAGACCACCCGGGCCGCCGTCGCCGCCCGCGTCGGACTCACCCGGCCCGCCGTCTCCTCCCTCGTCGAGCAGCTCCTCGAACTGGGCTTCCTCGTCGAATCGGGCAAGACGTTCAGCGGGCAGGCGGGACGGCCGGGCACCGTCCTGAAACCCGCGGACACCGGCCCCGCCGGACTCGGCGTCGAGATCAACGTCGACTACGTGACGGCCTGCGTCGTCGACCTCACCGGCACCGACCGCGTCCGCCGCACCGAGCGCCTCGACAACCGCGCCGACGCCCCCGACGTGCTGGCCCGCGCCGCCCGCGTCGCCGCCGACGTCCTCGACACGGCCGCCGGACGAGGCCTCGCCCCGGCGGGCGCCGGGCTCGCCCTGCCGGGACTCGTCTCCGGCGGAGCCGTCCGGCAGGCACCCAACCTCGGCTGGTACGAGGCGGACGCCGAGCGCCTCTTCGGCGAGGCCCTCACCGCGCTGCGCCCCCGCACCGCGGGCCTCCCCCTCACCTCCGACAACGAGGCCAACATGGCCGCCCTCGCCGAGCTGTGGTTCGGCACGCTCGGCGACCTCCGCACCTTTCTGCACCTGACGGGCGAGATCGGCGTGGGCGGCGCGATCGTCGTCCACGGCGAACTCCTGCGCGGCGCGCACGGCTTCGCCGGAGAGATCGGCCACCTGGTCGTCGACGCCGCGGGCCCGCGCTGCCGCTGCGGCTCACGCGGGTGTCTCGAGCAGTACGCGGGCCAGGCCGCGCTCCTCGGAGCGGCGAAGGCCACCGGCGTCCCCGAACTGGCGGACCGCGCCGGGGCGGGGGACCCGCTGGCCCTCGCCGCGCTCGCCGAGGCGGGCACGATGCTCGGGCGCGCCCTGTCGGGCGCCGTGAACCTCCTCGACCCCGAGGCGGTCGTCCTCGGCGGCATCTACCCGCAGCTGATGCCGTGGCTGGTCCCCGCCCTGGCCGAGGAGCTCTCCGACCGCGTCGTCTCCGGCCTCTGGAGCCCGGACGCGGGCCGCCTCCGTCCCGCCTCCGCCGCCGCCGACGCCTCCCGGGGCGCGGCGGCCCTCGTCCTCCACGACGTCCTGGCCGACCCCCTGGCGTACGCCACGGCGACGGGCCCCTGACGGAGCCACCGCCCCGCGGGTCACCGCCCGGTGGGGTCGCGGCCCGCGGGTCACCACCCCGCAGGCCACCGCCCCCGCAGGCAACCGCCCCGCGGGTCACCGCCCGGTGGGGTCGCGGCCCGCGGGTCACCGCCTGGTGGGGTCATGGACCCGGGGTCTCCAGCCCACGAATCACCGCCCCGTGGTACTCCCCGGTACTTCGACGAACGGCCGGGTCAGGTGGGCCGTGGCGAGGACCGCGCCGCTGTCGACGGCACGCGCGAGCAGGTTTTCCCGGGAAATCCGGGCGGTCGCCGGGTCGCGCTCGTGGGCGTAGGCCACGGCGGGCGCGGCGAGCTGCACGGCGTGGACGAGGACGTCGCCGGTGACCAGGACGTCCCGGCCGTCCGGCCGTTCGACCAGGACGGACTGATGGCCGGGGGTGTGCCCGGGGGTGGGCAACAGCGTGACACCCGGGCGCAGTCGGTGCCTGCCGTCGACCTCGTGCAGTCGCCCCGCGGCGCGCAGCGGCTCCACCACCCAGTCCCACACCGGGTCGAGGCGGTCGAGCGCGGCCGTCTCCGCGCGCTGGACGACGTACCGGGCCTCCGGGAAGAACGGCCGGCCGGCGGCGTCGGCGACCCAGCCGGTGTGGTCCTCGTGCAGATGCGTCAGCACGACGGTGTGGACGTCGGCCCGGTCGATGCCGGCCCGCGCGAGGACGTCCGGCAGCCGGCCGGGCACGGGGCACCAGGGCGCCCCGGGGCCCTCGGCGGGGCCCACGCCCGCGTCGATCAGCGTCCAGCCCGAACCGTCCGGGTCCGCGACGGCGAAGCAGCGGAAGTCGAGCCGCCACGCCCCGTCGGGCCCGACCGAACCGGGGTCGAGGGCCGCGGCGGCCGCCCAGTCCGCCGCGTCCGCCCCGGGGAAGGCGTCCCGCGCCGACCTGTAGAACAGCCCGGTGGCATCCAGGAGTGCCGTGACCGGGCCCATGTGCGTCCGTTCGCTGTTGTTCGACATGACGCCGACCCTGCCACGCCGGCACCCGCGCGTACACGGGACCGATCACTCTCATCCCGCTCTCACCCCGGCCTTATCCCGTCATCACACGCCGCCCCTAGCTTCACGCCCATGTTCTTCACCTACCTCCGGCGCGAACTGCGCCGCCGCAGAAGGGCGGCGCTCGTCGTCGCCTCCGGGCTCGCGCTCGGGATCGCGCTGGTCATCGTCGTCAACTCCGTGTCCTCCGGCATGAGCCAGGCCCAGGGCAAGGTCCTCGAGTCCCTCTACGGCCTCGGTACGGACCTGACGGTGACCAAGGCGCAGGAACGGCCCGCGGACGGCGCGCGGCCGCAGCGCCCGCGGTTCGAGTTCCAGGGCAAGGAGGAGGGCGAGGAGCAGAGCAGCGACCGGTTGATGGTCCAGGGCTTCCAGACCCTGGCGGACTCCACCGTCGCCACGGTCGCCGGACAGTCCGGTGTCGACCGGGCGGTGGGCGGACTCAGCCTCGTCAACCTGAAGATCGACGGGGAGTTCGCGCGGGGCCGGATCCAGCGCGGTCAGACCCAGCAGGGGCCCGAGACGGGCGGCAACGGCGGTGGCAGCGGCGGCGGCGCCGGTGGCGGCTCCGGCCCCGGTGACACCGTGACCGGCGGAGGCGCGGCCTTCGACGTCGACTCCTTCACGCTCTACGGCACCGACGTCACCGCCCCCGACCTCGGCCCCCTCACCACCTCCACCGTCTCCCAGGGCCGCACCTTCAAGACCACCGAGACGGACGCCGAGGTCGCCGTCGTCGACAGCGCCTACGCCCAGGAGAAGGGCCTCTCCGTCGGCGACGAACTGACCGTGAAGAAGGTCGAGTTCGAGATCATCGGCATCGCGACCGCCGACCGGGGGCAGTCCGCCGCCCAGGTCTACCTGCCGCTGAAGCGGGCGCAGACGCTCTCGGACTCCGCGGCCGAGATCACCACGATCTACGTGAAGGCGGCCGACTCGACGCGGATCGACGCGATCAAGACCGCCATCCAGAAGAACGTCACCGGCACCACCGTCACCACCTCGGCCGACCTGGCCCAGACGGTCTCCGGCTCCCTCGACACCGCCGCCGGCCTCGCGTCGAACGTGGGCACGTGGCTCTCGTACGCCGTGCTCCTCGCCGCCGTCCTCGTCGCGGGTCTCCTCACCTCCTCCGCCGTCACCCGCCGGGTGCGTGAGTTCGGCACGCTCAAGGCGCTCGGCTGGAAGAGCGGCCGCGTCACCCGTCAGGTGGTCGGCGAGGCCCTCGTCAACGGCTTCATCGGCGGCGCCCTCGGCATCGCGATCGGCCTGGCCGGCGCGTACGCGGTGACCGCCGTCAGCCCGACACTGACCGCCGAACTCGGCTCGACCGGAGGCACGTTCGGTGGCGGTGGTGGTGGCCGGGGCGGCATGACCCTCGGCGGCGGCCCGGCCGGTGCGGCCGCCGGAAAGACCGTCGACATCGCCCTCACCGCCCCGGTCAGCGTCACCACGGTGGGTCTCGCCGTCCTCCTCGCCCTCGGCGGCGGCCTCGTCGCGGGAGCCTTCGGTGCCTGGCGCGCCTCGCGGCTGCGCCCCGCCGACGCGCTGCGCCGTGTCGAGTAGCAGCGACCGAACCCACCCACGTACCACAGGAGTCGGATCATGTACGAACTCATCGGCGTCACCAAGCAGTACCGGCGGGGGCAGGAGAGAGTCGACGCGCTCGCCGGGGTCGACCTCACGCTCGCCCAGGGCGACCGGCTGGTCATCCAGGGCCCCACGGGCGGCGGCAAGTCGACGCTCCTGCAGATGCTCGGCGGCCTCGACCGCCCCACATCGGGCCAGGTCCTGCTCGACGGCACCGACCTCGCCGCGCTCCCCGAGCGCAAGCTGACCGCGGTCCGCGGCCAGAACATCGGCTTCGTCTTCCAGAGCTTCAACCTCATCCCCACGCTCACCGCCCAGGAGAACGTGGAGACCGCGCTCGTCCCGCTCGGCGTCAAGCCCACCGAGCGGCGGAGCCGGGCCGCCGAGGCCCTGGAGTCGGTCGGGCTCGGCGAACGCAGCGGGCACCTCCCGTCCGAGCTCTCCGGCGGCCAGCAGCAGCGGGTGGCGATCGCCCGCGCGCTCGTGAAGCGCCCGAAGGTGCTGCTCGCCGACGAACCCACCGGAAACCTCGACGAGTCGATGCGCGACGAGATCGTCGAGCTGCTCGAAGGACTGTGGAAGGAACACGGGCTGACCTTCGTCATGGTCACCCACGACAGCGCGATCGCCCGCCGGGCGCCCCGCCTCGCCACCATCCGCAAGGGCCGCATCACGATCAAGGAGAACCCCCGGGCGGCGACGTCGGACCGCGTGCCGGGCCCGGCGCCGGACGCGGCGCCCGACACGGTGGCGGACCCGGTCGAGGCCTGAGCGACCGGCCCGGGGTCTCCGCCCGGTCGGGGAGGCCGGGTCGGTCCGGCGGGTGGGGCGGTTCCTAGGGGGGTGCCTACCGGTCTTCACCGTAGGGCAAAATATCTTGGACTA